>NZ_JBNLVO010000004.1:0-511199 GCF_050510935.1 Halosubterraneus shenae
CCGGCACGGAGGGGGTTTGGCGGAGATTCGATTGACGTAACGTCAATGAATCACCATTGCATGGTCCAAGTGTCCGGTGCACCCAGAACGACCGGGTGACACCGGACCATCATGGCTCACATCAGATCCCGTCTGTACGCCGGAGCGCAGGGGCGGAATCCTCATCTTCTCCGGACCCGTTAATTGGCCTCGATGGGCTATAAACCCTTCGAAGGCTGGCGAGTCCGAGCGAAGCCGGACCGAGTTGAACGGTCCGAGTTCGCGTTGCGTTCTTCGCAATACGTTCAACGACTGGCCCATGTATAAGGCCGTCGGAACGCGTATCGTGAGGCCCCGAAGGGCGTCACGTCCCCGAGTTAGCTCGGGTCTTCGCATTCATGACGAACGCCCTGTCATACTTAAGGGCGTCGTCATGGATCGGCCGTCCGCCGAAGCGGACGACCATCATCCCCTCGCGGGGACCTTCGCATTCATACGAATGGCAGGTAATTACTTAACCTCGTCGTTCTATCCGCTCCCCGTCACGCGGTTTCATAGGTGATTACACTCATGAGAAACCGTAAAAGACCGAGCAGTAATCGATCCAGAGACACAGATGTAACGCGAGCTTCGGACGCAGTGGTGCCCGCCAGGCAACAGCGACTACAAAGGCGATCGAGACCCCCGGTGTGGGAAAGACCGCGGACGCAGCGAGGATCACGAACAGCTCTATCCGCCCACGCGGAGTGACGGGAGGGACGGCCAGTCCAGGTAGTCGACACTGGCAACAGTGGGTGAACAACGGTACGAGGACAACGAGTGAGTGAACCGGTGATGGCGGTTCATATGGGAGGATGCATCGAGGGACTGAATAGTACCTCGCGTACACGCGCATGCGCTCGATTTAGTTTTTTCCGGACTCCAGGCGGCGTCGAATGGGTTTACCCGGCGAACAGCGTTGCGGGGGCTCGCTGGTCGTTTCCGACCTCTGAGGGGCCTTTGTCACCGGCGGCCACCCGCACTCCACGAGCACGAGTCGGACGATCGGAAGTATATAAGCACGAATCGAGCCGGCGAACGTTCGTTTATAACACGGGCGTTTATAAGGGAGGGGGACACATATAAAAGCGAACGATGACAGAAGACCCCGCAGAATCGATCGAGATCCAGAACGTGGTGGCATCAACGGGGATCGGTCAGGAGCTTGACCTGGAGGCGCTGGCGGAGGACCTGCCAGGCGCTGATTTCAACCCCGACAACTTCCCCGGTCTCGTGTACCGCACGCAGGAACCGAAGGCTGCAGCACTTATCTTCCGGTCCGGGAAGATCGTCTGTACTGGTGCCAAGAGCATCGACGACGTCCACGAAGCACTCGGAATCATCTTCGAGAAGCTGCGGGGCCTGAGCATTCCCGTCGAGGAGGACCCGGACATCACGGTCCAGAACATCGTCTCCAGCGCGGACCTGGGCCACAACCTGAACCTGAACGCGCTCGCTATCGGGCTCGGACTCGAGGACGTCGAGTACGAGCCGGAGCAGTTCCCCGGGCTCGTTTACCGGATGGACGACCCCGAGGTCGTCATCCTGCTGTTCGGGAGCGGAAAGATCGTCATCACTGGCGGCAAGGAAACGGACGATGCGGAGGAAGCGGTCGAGGAGATCGTCGACCGGATCGAGAGCCTCGGCCTCCTCGGCTAACGGGGCGGACCAGTCACCTCGCAGGAGCGCGGGCGATACGGTCACGTCGACGCCGGCGGATTCCGTGCGGGGCAGGTCGTCGACGTCGGGTTCGCGTCGGCGACGTCAGCTATCGCGATTTTCGGTCAGTACCTCTTTGACGACTTCGGGATCCTCGAGCAGCTGGTGTTTCGTGTAGCTTCCCTCGGCGCTCCCGCCGCTGTGCTTGGACTGCTCGATGATGTCGAGGAACGCGTGCTCCTTCAGCAGGTCGCGCACGCGACGGAGCGAGAGGCTGTCGGACCCCTCCTGTCGACAGATGTTCTCGTAGATGTCGTAGACGCGGCTGGTTCGGAAGCCGTCCTGGCGCCCGTTCGATAGCGACAGGAGCGCGAGAGCCTGCAGGACGTACCGCGAGTGTGGCGTCGACCCGCGGATGAGCTCGCGGAAGCGGTCCGTCTCCGCGCGCTCGCGGGCCTGCGTGACGAAGTCCTCCTTGACTGTCCGCTCGCCGTTCGCCTGGGCGATCTCGCCGGCGTATCGGAGGATGTCGATGGCCTTGCGGGCGTCCCCGTGCTCGCGCGCGGCGAGCGCGGCGGCCCGCGGGATCGTCGACGGTTCGAGGACACCGTCGTGGAACGCGTCCGAGCGCGCCTCCATGATGTCGCCCAGCTGCTCGGCGTCGTACGGAGGGAAGACGAACTCGCGCTCACAGAGGCTCGACTTGACGCGCTCGTCCATGCGGTCCTTGTACTGGATCTTGTTACTGATGCCGACGACGCCGAGCTTGCAGTCGGTGATCTTGCCGGCCTCGCCCGCGCGGGACAGCTGCATCAGGATGGCGTCGTCGTCGAGTTTGTCGATCTCGTCGAGGATGATGAGGACGACGTCGTAGCGCTCGTCGAGAATGCGCCAGAGTCGCTTGTAGTACGTCGACGTCGACAGGCCCTTGTCGGGGACGTTGATCCCGGTGTCCTCGGCGTCGTTGACGCTGGCCGCGATCGTCTGGACGGCCTGGGTCTCGGTCGTGTCCTGCGCGCAGTCGACGTACGCGAAGGTCGCATTGACTCCCTCGTCGCTGGCGGTGTTGACGAGTCGCTGGGAGACGTACTTCGCACAGAGCGATTTACCGGTGCCTGTCTTGCCGTAAATGAGTACGTTGCTCGGACTCTGCCCGAAGATGGCGGGGTTGACCGCGGTCGCGAGGTCGGAGATCTCGTCGTCGCGACCGACGATCCGTCCTTCTCCAGGCAGGTGACTGATCTCGAGGAGCTCCTTGTTCGCGAAGATGGGGTCCTCGCGAGTGAAGAGGTCGTCCGCTGCGTCCATACACGGGACACCACGTTTCCGGTGAAATACATTGCGTTTCGATCGGATTGAGACACACACCGTGTTTCCGGTGGAGGTGGGGGTTGGGTGGGTGTAGGGGGTTGGAAACGGGGGTTTCGTTTCACCGGAAACGTGGTGTGTAACCAGAAACGGAGCGTGCGCTGAGCGGAAGGGAAACAGCCGAAAACGACACGGACAACAGGTTGCTCCTATCGTACTCACCGTGAGATCTCACGTATTTGATACCAAGGCCCAGAAGCAAGAGACGGCAAACGGGAATCCAGAAGCAAGAGATGGTAAACAGGGATCCAGAAGAAACGGAACGTAGTCGCAGAAGGTGCGGAGGAGGTGGAGACGCAGAAGAAGCATAGACCCAGAAGAGCTGAGCGATTCGGAGAGGGATATCACCGAGGTTCGGATGATCTCGATAACTGTTGTGGCGGTAGTCGGACGTTGGAAGGCACGGAATACCGATCTCTGTCATCAGTAGCCGCAGAGCGCTTTGACGAGCAACTCGTTCCTCGCCAAGCTACCACCAAACCCCGTCGCTGAGCCGGTATCGATAAAGTCGGATTTCGACTGGAGCCAGATTGTTGCCCGGTATAGTGGATTTACTGTTGCCACTTAGTGAACTTTTACAGCGTTTATTATTTAAAATGTGGTGATATCGCTCGAAGTCCAGCGGACAGCGATGATGGCAATCCCCCAAACCATCCAACCCCAATACCCCGTTTCACCGGAAACGAGGTGTGACCGCCCATCTATTCACACCAGACAAGCGGGTGTCGGGACGCCAGGGACGTTGCGGCGCTGCCTGAACAGACCACCCCTGGGTGATCAGACCACTAGGTGATCGGACACTTCGTGACTCTCGATGAGACCTCGTAGTAAGAACTCCGAGAGAGTCCTTCGGAGGTACCTCCAGGAGATCCTCTGTCTGGGCATGGGCTTCCGCCTCGGCGAGGAAAACGTTCAGTCTGGACTACCAGCCTACGGATTGGTGGACAACTAGCCCGCTGATCGGGGGCAGACGGACACCCGTTCACCGGAAACACGGTGTCCGTCCCATCTGCGACCAGCTTTCCCTGTTGCAAGCCCGCTCCTCCTCCCTCACGGTTCAAACCCTCACAGCGTCGGCGTTTCACCGGAAACCCGGTCTCCGACACCCTGCCGATCACCCACCTGGCCGAACCGGTAACTGGCTCCCGAGATCTTTCACCGGAAACGTGGTCTGTCCATCGCTACCGAGGCAGGTCTCTCGCCCGCTACCGAGGCGGATCTCTCGCCCGCAACAGATCGTCATCCCGTAACTTCCTCCACAAACACCTCGACTGTTGGCGGAAACCCGGCCGAAGCGGCACAATACACATAATGGGGTAGTTCGTATAGACACGTGTGGCATCCCGACAGAACGGTCCGGGAGCCGGCAACACTCCTGGTCTCGGTTCGCAGGGTACTATCGACCGACCTGGTGGGAGCCCCCGCACGCCTCCCGAACCAGTCGACGACACCTCTCCCGCGAAACGGCGGAAGCCATCCGACCCGCCGGTTCGGGACCCCAGTCTGTATGCCCTCACAGACCACTTCAAAGACCGACTGGGCCAGCCCGGGCGGTACGTAACACTCCGGAGCGTCAGCGACGCCATTCGTGAGGGGCAGCTCCGCTGGAACACGTCCGACGGCTGGCGGTTCGCCCAGACGGTCGAGGGCGTCCGCGTGATCGTCGTCGTCAGCGACACGGACACGCAATCGCCCGTCGTCGTCACTTCGTGGACGGAGGTCGCGGACTGGGACACGGTGGTCTCGTCGACGCGCTGGGACGAGACGGACGCTCACACGATCCGCCTCCGGGAGGCCCTCAGCGAGGACGCGGACAGGCAGGTCCCGGACCGCATCCGCCCACGCGACGTCGACAGGCCGTTCGTCGTCGGCGACCACCGCATCCGGACCGCCCCCGGAAACGGGTACGTCGTCTGCGAGGAGTGCGGCGGGCGCTTCCGCTCGAAAACCGAGCTCTCGACGCGGTACTGCCAGTAGTTCCCCCGGTTCAGCAGCCCCAACGCCCGGAATCCGACAGGTCCGACGCCCCGGAATCCGACGGGCCCGACGCCCCGTAACCCGGCAGCCCTTTGCCGCCGAGCCTCTTCTTCCCAATAATGGACGACTCGGACGAGAACCCATCGACGGACAGGACGACGGTTGGCAACCAAGACGAGCCAGCCGAAACTCCCGAAGCCGGTGTGGACACCGTCGATGACGAGGCAATCGTCGATGGCGAGGCCGCCGGTTCAGGGGACCAAGCAGACAACGCGAAAGACGCGAGCGACGCAGGCGACGCAGACGACGCGGACGACGCAGTCCACGCGGACGACGCAGTCGAACCGATCACGCTCGAACGATTCTACGAGGCCGTCGAAGCCGAAGGCCAGTCGGTCCTTACGGCCCAGCAGGTCGCGCGTCGACTCGACACCGACCAGTCGACCGCACGCGATGGGCTGGACGAGCTCGCAGCCACCGAGGACCTCGGACGGCTCGACGTGGAAGCCGATCCCGTCGTGTTCTACCCGGGCGAAATGAACGACCTCGCCACGCAGGAGCGCGTGGTCGTGTTCCCCTCGCGCCGCGAGATCGTCGTCGACCAGCCGACGCAGTACACGCGCGCCCAGCTCGCACAGTTCGCGCACCTGGTGGACACCACGGGCTCCGACCCCGGAACCCGCGGATACCTCTACCGGATCCGGCAGGAGGACGTCTGGGTCGCGCCGTTCGAGGACCTCGAGGAGCTACTCGGGAGCATCCGCTCGGTGCTCCCGCGCCGGTACGCCCACCTCGAGGAGTGGGTGACCGACCAGTGGAAGCGTGCCCACCGGTTCCGCCTGTACACCCACGAGGACGACTACGTGGTGCTCGAAGCCGCCAACGAGAGCCTGATGGGCAACGTCGCGGACAACCACCTCGAGGACGAGTGGCTCCGCGCGCCCATCTCGGACACGGAGGCGTGGGTCGTCGAAAGTGAGATCGCCGCGATCAAGCGGGCGCTGTACGAGGCGGGCTACCCCGTCGAGGACGACCGCGACCTCGAATCCGGCGAGGAGCTCGACGTCGAGGCTACCACGGAGCTCAGGGACTATCAGCAGGAGTGGGTCGAGACGTTCCTCGAGAACCGGTCCGGCGTCTACGTCGGGCCACCGGGCTCCGGGAAGACCGTCGCCGCGGTGGGCACGATCGCGGCCGTCGGCGGCGAGACGCTTATCCTCGTCCCGTCGCGCGAACTCGCCGACCAGTGGACGGCCGAACTCCTCGCACACTCCACTCTCGACGAGGACGACGTCGGCCAGTACCACGGCGGCCAGAAGGAGATCGCCCCGGTCACCATCGCCACGTATCAGACCGCGGGGATGGACCGCCACCGGAGCCTCTTCGACTCCCGCGAGTGGGGGCTCATCGTCTACGACGAGGCCCACCACATCCCCGCGCCGGTCTTCTCGCGCTCGGCCGACCTCCAGGCCAAGCACCGGCTCGGCCTCTCCGCGACGCCGGTCCGCGAGACCGGCAGCGAGGAGGAGATCTACACTCTCATCGGCCCGCCCATCGGCGCAGACTGGGACAAGCTGTTCGCGGCCGGCTTCGTCCAGGAGCCCGAGGTCGAGATCCGCTACGTCCCCTGGCGCGACGACGCCGCCCGCGACGTTTACGTGAGCGCCACGGGACGCGAGCGTCGCCGCCTCGCCGCCGAGAACCCGGCCAAGATCGAGGAGGCCCGGTACCTGCTCTCGAAGCATCCGGACAAGAAGGCCCTCGTCTTCGTCGAGTACCTCGACCAGGGCGAGGAGCTCGCCGACGCACTCGACGCGCCGTTCATCAGCGGCGAGACGCGTCACCGCGAACGCAACCGGCGCTTCGAGCAGTTCCGCCAGGGCGAAATCGACACGCTGGTCGTCTCCCGCGTCGGCGACGAGGGGATCGACCTGCCTGACGCGGAACTCGCCATCGTCGCCTCCGGCCTCGGCGGCTCCCGCCGACAGGGGGCCCAGCGAGCCGGACGGACCATGCGCCCCGCCGGCAGCGCGGAGGTCGCCGTCCTCGCGACACGTGGCACCAGCGAGGAGGAGTTCGCCCAGCGCCAGATGCGCCACCTGGCCCAGAAGGGCGTTCGCGTCCGCGAAACCAACGTCGGCGAGTAGCGAGCGCGAGGAGAGTCGACCTACGAGAAGTCCTCCAGGGTGCCGTCCGGATCGCTACCCCCTTCGCCGTCCCCCGAAGCGTCGCCGGCGCGTCCGTCGTTGTCGTCACCGGCGCGTCCGTCGTCGCGGTCGCCGGCGCGTCCGTCGTCGCGGTCGCCGGCGCGTCCGTCGTCGCGGTCGCCGTCGCTGTCGCCGTCTGTATCTGCGTCGCCGTCGCTGTCGACGGAATCGTCACCACCGACCTCGTCGGGTTCGGTCCACGGGTCCTCCGGATCGACCGGCTCGACGGCCTGCATGAGCTCCTCCTCGGTGTACTCGCGGTCCTCGTCGAGCAGCATCGCGAGCTTCTGCCACCGGGCGCTGAGTTCGGACTCGCCCTCGGGCCCGACGCGCGCGCCGCGGGTCTTGAAGAAGCGCGTGCCGCGACCCATCCGCGATCCCTCGCCCGTGTGCTGGTCGAAGATGACGTCGTACTCGTCGCCCGGTTCGAGGTCGCCTACCGGGAAGTCGTGGGCTGGCTCCTCGCCGGCCTCGCGCGCTTCCGCGCGCAGCTCCGCGACGCGGCCGAAGTACTCGTCGGCGTTCGGGGCCTCGCGCGACGACTCCGCGCGCGCGGCCGTCAGCGCGGCGTGGATCGCGCAGATCCGGCCCTTCCACTCGGCCGGCTCCCATCGCTCCGTCGCGAGCTCCTCGTAGCGCTCGATGAGGAGCGCGGCCTCGTCGCCGGCCCTGAGGTCCTCGACGACGTAGAGGTTCAGCCGGTCCCAGAGGTTCCACGCGTAGCCCGAGCGCGCCAGCTCCCACGCGGCCCAGGCCGCGATCTCCTCGTCGGAGCGCCGCACGGCCTTCTGGAGCAGGCTCGATACGTCGAACCGGTTGTACCCGCCGTCCGTCTCGTCGGCGCCGGACTCCTCGCCGAAGTCGTTCGTCCCCGTCGCCTCCGGCGGGGTGTCCGTCTCCAGGCTCCCGTCCGTGCCGAACGTCGCCTGGCGCTCGTCGCTCATACTCCCGGACAGCGCCCGCGGCATCTTAAAAAGGACGCACCAACCGGGCAGGCTGGCGGCGAGATCGAGATGGCGAGGTCGGCGCGCGGAACCATGAGAGTCCGCGACGATGGCGGGTCCAAAAGAGAATTCTTAAGTCGGAACCAGCGATTACGTAGTAATGCGACCGGCCTTAGCTCAGCCTGGTAGAGCAGCCGACTGTAGATCGGCATGTCCCCCGTTCAATTCGGGGAGGCCGGACTGACTTTTCAGCCGAATTGTACTCGATACCGGAGAGGCCTCCCTCGCTGTCCGAAAACTACTGATTGAACCCCTCGTGAGTCTCGTAAGGGCCGCCTTCGAAGCACACGTGAGGAATTCGTATCGAACGGGCTGGTCGGTGACGGATCCCCTTCGATGCGGTTACACAACCTCGTAGTATCCGGTTAATTCGTCCGTTCGTCCGGGATCACGAATCGTTTTCCCGGCATCTTCGAACCCGTCGGGATACTCGAACTTCGTGGTAAACGTGTGGACCCCTTCGCTCTTCGGGGGCGTGGAGTATTCCCACCAGACGATCCAGTTACCGTCGTCGTTTATTTCGGGGTCGTTCCAGAATCGGTCGGGATCTTCTATCGGTTCGCCGTCGATCGAGGCGGAAAACTCGACGGCATCTAACCATCTCTCGATGTCTGTTCTTCTCGATTCACCATTGACGTCGACCCAGCCGACGTAATGAGTCACCCAGTTTCCGGCTGGGACCTCAGCGGCGTCCTCTTTCGAGGGGAATGGATTGACTCGGGTTTCCCGGACTCTCCCATTCGGAAGTTCCCCTTCGCCGCGTGCCGACGCCGTCGAGGACAGTCCCAGGGTTGCGATACCAGTACCGACAGCTTTCACGTACCGTCGACGTCGCATAGCGAGGAGATAGGTCGGACTTTTAATAAATATTGGTTAATTATTCGATCGATCTTCACCAGTAATATTTCTGGAGAAACGTTGCCAGCGGGTTCGAGGTCCACGCCGACGAGTCGGCTGGCACGAAGTCGATGAACACCCGTTCCTGACGCGGCCGCGACGCTTTAAAAGCGCGGATGCACCCACACCAGCCCGTCCCCATACGCCGCAACCCACGCGCCAGGGTCGTCCAGCTCCCGCTGCAGTAGCTCCTGCTGCCCGCGGTACACGCCGTGCTTGTCGAACTGGACGGCCACGAGCGAGCGCGACGCCAGCTCGTAGTAGATCGCGCGGGTCGCGTCGGGGCCGACGCCGACGAGGTCGCGGCCGTCCTCGAACCGGAGCAGGTTCTTCGCCATCTTGTCGCCGTGGACGCCCGAGCGATGCGCCTGGAGCTCGGCCGCGAGTTCCTGGAACACTTCGAGCCTCGTCGGGTCGGCCGCGGAGTCGGAAGTCGCCATATGAGACGGGACGGGTTTCACCGGAAAAGAGGTGAGCCAAGGGGGTGGCGTGAAAGTGAAACTGATCCGGCGGAGTGTGCCGGGAGCGCGCTCGTCGTCGGGGTGTCAGCGTTGCAGCGGCGCAGTGGGTCTCGCGTAGCGAGCGATGGGTGCAGTCAGTCGGACGCGACGTGCTGGGCGCGTGGGGCCTCGATTCGCTCACCGAGGAGCTGGGTGGCTAGCTTATATGGACTCCAAAAGGAACCAAATTCCCAGAAATCGCTTAACAGATTGTTTGAAGTGAGCTACTAGATCCGATTGATACTGATGGCTCCATGTTAGGAGGTTTGGTCGTTCCCAATATTGGTATTAGGTCTGTTCGCTCTTTATTTGACATTCCATGTAAGTGAGAACATTTATTATTAGTAGTGCTAGTTAATTTGTCAATGAAGTTCTTAGTCTATACTGTGGATATTTCGGATGACAACGCTACCCTAGGCAGTTTCGAGCCGGGCGCAGACAAAGACCTGACCCGAGTAATCAACTGGATTGAAGATATGGATCTCGAAAGGGTCCTTAATAATGATACAGTCAAGCTCTTAGTCGATAATATTGACTATGATAAGAACGCGGGCCTAGTGACAGCTGATGTGTACAAAGAACAAAGTCACAGCAAGGCGCTCCATCAGTTGGCAGAGGATGGGGATGGAATGACTATCCAAGAGATTATCTCAGAACATGAAGACGCCTTCGTGAACGGTGTATTTGGGATGACAAAGGTCGACGATGAAGTGCATATAATCCTTGAAAATAGATTTGGTTCTTATTTCGTCTCAGCGTGTAAAGATATGGATCCTGTCCCGCAGTATTCTTCCGATACAATTCATTCAATTCAGGACTCGGAAACGATTGGAAGGACGACACTAGATTTCGCAGACGACTTTGATCTGACAGCATCCTTGTTAAAGACGCCCAAGGATGAAGATGTTCGCGAGAATGAGGGGTTCGGGAAAACAGATATTACCAACACTCTCCTGTCTGCATTCTCTATCTCCCGAGCACATAGAGTGTCTCTCGACATCGAGCGAGATGAGTGGTTAAACAACGTCGAAGTTTTCGACGAGCTGGTGGAGTCGGGGATCGTGACAGCCGTTAGGATTGAAGACACAAAAAACGGTGTTGTGAGACTCGGTGAAGGGGGAGAGCGGGCAATTAGACACAGCATCGAAACAACGAGATCTGATAAGAGAGCTGTCAAAGAAGCATTCCAAAATCTCCAACAATGATTCTAAACCTTCTCCGAACCATCTCGGAACTGGGTGATTATTTAGATAAAATCCACTATCCGTGGGTTAGAATGATCGTCTATTTTGGTGTAAGTATCGTCACAGGAGTGTTATTATCTAATAGTCCAAATGCAGAAAAATTGCCAATACTAACTCTAACTGCTATATTATTTGGGTTTACGATCAACGCAGTAGTTATGTTGGGAAATTCTTCGGAACATTATCTTTCAGAAACGGGAGACCACAGAGACCAACTCAAACACTACTACAAGAAAGCTCTACATATCTCCATTCACACGCTTGGGATCGGAATAATCACGATAGTAGCCTTTGGATTGTTTCAATTGTTCCCAGGACTTAATGTTACTCTCACACAGATGACACTACTTGGGTACACGGTGGAGGTTGGGGCGGTGAGTTCAGTTGCTTACTCTCTTACCGTCTATTATCTGATGATGTTCTCGACTGTCGTTGCTTCAACAGCTGAGTTAGTCAAAATACGGATATAGCAAATCCTGAAGGACTCACTAACGCAACAGGGATAGCATCTCAGGTCTTACTTTCACTTTCGTTCTTCATGACTCAAAAATAATAGCCACCCACCGCTTCCGGAGTTTGTGGGAAAGACAAATCCGACGTACTGCGATGTGACAGCGTCGAAAGAAGACTAGTGGAGCAACTTCAACTGCATACTCCGGGCACACAAACGAGACACTTTCGAACAAGTCTTCCTGAAGATGCGGAAGAACTCCGACGCAGCCGACTATCTGAACTCGACGAACCCGCGAGTCGGGATGGATCTCTCCCTCTACGTCGAGGCGGAGCTGGAGCGGCAGGAGTTGCGTGCGAAGGTCGCCGATCTCGAGAAGGAGTTAGACCAGATGGAATCGTATTTGGCTGAACGAGAAGTATACGAAGAGTGAATCGAATGAGACTGGGCAAGCAGACTTAGTTAGAATTTATTTCTTCAGATTCTGATTTGTCAATAATACTTTCAACTTTTCCCATCGCGGCTTTCAAATCCATTTCAACATCCTCGGCAAGTGCTTCATTTTCAACAGATCTCACGTTAATGAACTCTTTTTCGTCATCAGTTTGCCTGATCACGTCGGCATCGTCAATCCCCTCATACCACGATTCGGCCTCACAGGCAGCATACGCGTCCTGATTCTTCCGCTCCTCGACGAATGCTCGAAGATCGGTCTTGAACGCCTCAAATAAATTCATATATTTATCAACTTAATCGGGACCTTGTTAGTGTAACTATTAACTCAGAAGTGATCTTGGACGTGTTCAACTAGGAAAGGAGCTCCAAATGCGGGAACAAATTCGTCGGTGAGCCAACGACGTATGTCGGTGTTCTCAACGGTTCTCCCGCCTTCGATTACGTTCTCTTTCCGAGCAATGACTTCGACAACATCCGACAGGTCCACCATCGTAATTTCTTCGAGCGTCTCGCCAGTTCTCACCTGCTTAGCCCAGAGCGTCCAACGTAACCCATCAGTTCCGATAGCAATGAGATAGCGTTTTTCTCTACTTTCGATGTACTTGGCGAACGTGTTCACCTCTATGTATTTGCGGATATCTTCCGTCGCTCTCTTTTTTGAGTGATCGAATTGCTCTTCGTTCGCAGCTTTTGCTTCCAAGATACAGACGCTCTCGGGGTCATCCGTCTCCAGTTTATAATCCGGCTGCTTGTTCTCTACTTTGTCGAAGGTCGTTGGACGCCGAACGAAGTGAGAGCCTTCCCCCTCATATTGCTCGGATATCGGGTTGATATACCTCAGGGCGTGTAGAACCGGCTCGATGAGATACTGCTCGGTGAAATCTTCCGGTGCCTGATGAACTTTTGGCCCTTTAAGTGTCTTATGTGTCTTTAATACGCTTCGGAGCTCCCCTCCCTCCCCAAGCTCTTTGAATTTGAGCGGGAACACAGTTAGCTGCTTTCGCACCCGACCGGCTATTGCTTCTTCTTTGTATGTATCCAGAGGCCGCTCCTGTGTCATTCGATTAAACTCTCGAATCACCCCCTGTTAATTGGGGTGATCACGTGCGGACGATCCCCTGAACCCGTTCCTACCTATCATTGGGGAAGTGAGGGTCGCTCCTAGAACAGTCCAGGATGCGATCACGACCGCGCCACGACGAATTCGATCCAGAAAAGTCGCCAATCCCCGGTTCCCACGCGTGACGCCTGCTAAAGCGGTTTTAACCCACCGTCAATCGCGTTAAACGGGATTAAACCACCCCGAAATCGGGTTCAGCGCTTATCCCCCTTTTACCACTCCACCCGCTACGTCGATTTGCAATGTTCGAAGCAGACCCGCTCACGATGGTAACGCTCGCACAGGACGCAGCCAACGTGGTCGCGCAGGCCGGCCCGCCGTCCGGACTGCCGGACCCGGTCCCGGACTTCGTGAGCCAGATCCTCGACACGGTCGGCTCCTCGGCCGGCGACGCGAAGGACGGCCTCGGCGAGGCCATCCGCTCGATCACTCCCGGTGGCAGTGACGCCGCCGAGGGCGCGAGCAACGCCGGGCAGTAAGCTGCAGTGATCGACCCCACCGAACCACTCGCTCGAACCGCCGACTGACCCCTTTTCTACCCCGCGTCATCCGCGTCCGTCCGCGTAGGTCCGCGTAGGTCCGCGTCCGTCCGCGTCCGCCCGACGTCCTCTCAAACCGGCCGCAGCTCCAGGACCAGCAGCAAGGTCGCGCGCCGAGGACCGCGAGGACGGGATCGATCGGATCGAAGACCGGTGTCTACCCGGACGTTGGGAGCGACTGCAACGGCACGACGATTTATAAATCGTATTTATGCTATCAAATAGTACGGTGGCGGCTCATCGCGAACGCTTCTTCGATTCCGCGCTCGTCCGGGCCGCGGGCAACGGGCTCCTGCTCGGAAAGTTCGTGGACACCACCTCGCCAGCGGCGTGAAGTACGCCGCGGGCCTGACGGGCGTGGCCCCGTGGCGTTCCTCGTGTTCGTCCGAGTCCACCCGGAGTTCCGGATCGCGTCGGACCGCCGCGCGTCATTCCTCATTTTTAAGTAGCCGAAAGATAATCCTGCAGTATGACTGAAGGAATAGGAAACGAGTCCTCAGGGCCTACCGGCCGGGCGGTGGACGAACGCGACCCCGACGCCGCCGGGTCGGCCGCCAGCGCGTCGGCGGACAGCATCGTCGACCGCGCCGGCGAGCGCGTCCTCCACATCGGCGAGGACCGCCCGATCCGCATCTCGACCGGACATCGACTCCAGCATCACGACGGCAAGTGCAGCCGCCCACACGGGCACAACTACGAGATCACGGTCACCGTCCGCGGCGAGCTCACGGCCGAGGGCTGGGTCGTCGACAAGGGCGTCGTCACCGACGTCATCGACGACTGGGACCACGTGTTCCTCCTCGAAGCGGGCGACCCCCTCGTCGACGCGTTCGCCGAGGCCGGCGACGCCGACGGCACCGTCGTCCTCGACGCGCCGCCGACGGCCGAGGTGATGGCCGCGGTGCTGGAGGAGAAGCTCGCGGACCGACTCCCGGAGACCGTCTCCGAGATCGGCGTCTCGGTCCGTGAAACGGGCGAGCTCTGCACCGCACCCTGATGCCGGTCACCAGCAACGTCGACGACGACCACGTCGCTCGCGAGGAACAGGGAGTCGCCCCCGACGAGGACGCCGACCACCCTGACGGTCCAGCACTACCGATCAACGAGCTGTTCGCCTCGCTCCAGGGCGAGGGCACCCTCGCCGGCCAGCCCTCGACGTTCGTCCGCACGTCCGGCTGTAACCTCCGCTGCTGGTTCTGTGACTCCTATCACACCTCCTGGGAGCCCACCGGCGCGTGGATGGCGCTCGACGACGTCCTCGGCTCTGTCGAGGACCGCGACCCGGACCACGTCGTCCTCACGGGCGGGGAACCCCTCGTCCACGACGAGGCCGTCGACCTCCTCCACGAACTGGACGAACGCGGCTACCATCTCACCGTCGAGACTAACGGGACCATCGTCCCGCCGGCGGACACCCCCATCGACCTCGCGAGCGTGAGCCCGAAGCTCGCCTCGTCGACGCCGTCTCCGGAGCGGCCACCCGCGGGCGTCGAACTGGCCGAGGACGCCGAGGACTCCGATACCGAATCCCCGGACGCGGACGGCGTCGACGACGCCGAGATCGAAGGCTGGGCCGAGAAGCATGAAGATGACCGTCTCGACCTCGACGCGCTGGCGACGCTCGTCGCCCGCTACGAGACCCAGCTGAAGTTCGTCGTCACCGGGCCGGACGACGTCCCCGAGATCAACGACCTCGTCGACGACGTGCGCAACCGACTCGACGAGACCGACTTCGCCGACGACCCGACCGTCGACGCGCCGGTCACGGCCACGGATCGCCTGCCCGACGACCAGGTCCTCCTGATGCCCGAGGGCCAGACGCGCGAGCGACTCGAGGAGACCCGCCGCGTCGTCGCCGACATCGCGCTCGAACAGGGCTACCGATACACCCCGCGGCTCCACGTCGACCTGTGGAACGACGCACCCGAAACCTGATACGATGACCACGAACGCAACCTCCGACAACGAAGCTACCGACTCAGCAACCAAACGCGCCGTCGTCCTCGTCTCCGGCGGCATGGACAGCGCGACGACCGCCTACGAGGCCGCCGAACGCGGCTACGAGCTCTACTTCCTGCACACCTCCTACGGCCAGAACACGGAGACGAAGGAGTACGAATGCGCCCGCGCACTCGCGGAGCGCGACGAGCTCCCCGTCCGCGACTTCTTCCACGTCGAGACCGACCACCTCCAGCAGATCGGCGCGTCGTCGCTCACGGACGACGAGTTGGCCGTCGAGGACGCCGACACCGACAGCGACGAGATCCCCTCCTCGTACGTCCCCTTCCGCAACGCGAACCTGCTCGCGATGGCGGTCTCGTACGCCGAGGCCAACGACTGCGACGCCGTCTTCGTCGGCGCGCACTCCGAGGACTACTCCGGTTACCCCGACTGCCGCCCCGAATTCTTCGAGGCGTTCGAGACCATGGTCGACGTCGGCACGAAGCCCGAGACCGACATCGCCGTCGAGGTCCCCTTCGTCCACGACGCGAAGACGGACATCGTCGAGCGCGGCCTCGAACTCGACGTTCCCCACGAGATCACATGGTCGTGCTACCGCGACGAGGAGCCGGCCTGCGGCACCTGCGACGCGTGCGCGTTCCGCTTGGAGGCGTTCGAGAACCTCGGGGAACGCGACCCGATCCCGTACGCCGAGCGTCAGGTGACGAACTGACCCGGCGAGCGCGCCGTCGCTCGGCGCGGCCGGTCCACGCCACCGTGACCCACACCACCGGCTCTCTCGCACGCCTTTTGAACGCCGGTCTCGCATACCAGGTAATGAGTTATCGTATCGGCCTCGTCGGCAAGCCCTCCGTGGGCAAGTCGACGTTTTTCAACGCCGCCACGATGAACGACGTGCCCGAGGGCGCGTACCCGTTCACGACGATCGACCCGAGCGTCGGCGAGGCGTACGTCCGCGTGGAGTGTGCCGCCCCCGAGTTCGACGAGACCTGCACGCCGAGCGTCGGCGTCTGCCGCGAGGGCACCCGGTTCGTCCCGGTCCAGCTCGTCGACGTCGCCGGGCTCGTCCCGGGCGCCCACGAGGGCCGCGGGCTGGGCAACCAGTTCCTCACCGACCTCAACGAGACGGACGTCCTCGTCCACGTCGTCGACTTCTCCGGGAAGACCGACATCGAGGGCGAGGCGACCGAGGGCCACGACCCCCGCGAGGACATCGACTTCCTCGAAGAGGAGCTCGACCAGTGGTATCTCGACGTGCTCGAGAAGGGCATCGAGAAGTTCGAGACGAAGTACCACGGCGCCGAGGCCGCCATCGAGGAGGAGCTGGCCGAGCAGATGTCCGCGTTCGGCATCGGGAAGGACCGCATGAAGCAGGTCATCCTCGCCGAGGAGATCGGTCTCGAGCCCGAGGCGTGGGACGACGACGACCGCGAGGAGCTCGCCCGCGAGATCCGCAAGCGCACGAAGCCGATGGTCGTCGCCGCCAACAAGATGGACACCGAACCGGCCCAGGAGAACTGGGAGGAGATCACGAACGATCCCGACTACGACCACCTCTCGTTCGTCCCGGCCAGCGCGCACGCCGAAAAGGCCCTTAAAAATGCCGACGAGGCGGGCGTCGTCGACTACGTCGCCGGCGACGACGAGTTCGACATCGTCGGCGACGTCTCCGGCGACCAGGAGGCCGGCCTCCGGCAGATCGAGACGTTCGTCGAGGAGTACGGCGGCACCGGCGTCCAGCAGTCCATCGAGGAGGCCGTCTTCGACGTGCTCGGCTCCATCGCCGTCTTCCCGGGCTCCGCGAACGGCTTCGACGACGAGAAGGGCGTCTTCCGCGACTGCTTCCTCCTGCCCGAGGGCGCGACGACGGAGGACTTCGCCTTCCACATCCACTCGGACATCGGCGAGGGGCTCCTCCACGGCACCGACTGCCGGACGGACCGGCAGGTGTCGAAGGGCCACGAGCTCTCCCACCGCGACGTCATCGAGCTGATCTCGACGAAGCAGGCGGCGCCCTAAAAGCCCGCACCCGGAGAGCCCGCAGTTCCTTTTAAATAACCCCGACTACACCTGTTCGCGCAGCTCCTCGATCCGCTCCACGTCCCGCACCCCCGCGAGCAGCGCGACCGCGAAGACGGCGTCGGCGTCGGCGTCCGGCACGTCGCCGCCGCGGACCGTCCGAGCCTGGGTCTCCCCCTCCAGCCACGACCGCCCGTCGGCTATCGCTCGTCGGTTGAGCCAGGCCGGCGGCCCGCCGACCGCCAGCAGCGCCCCCGTCGCCGACGAGCGGTCGCACTCCGCGGTAAGCTTGCCCCGAACTGCCTTCCGGACGACGGTCTCGACCGCGCTGACCGCCTCGCTCGTGTCGACGTCGGGCTCGTCGTCGCCGCCGATCAGCCCGAGCCCGAGCAGCGAACCGTCGTCGTCCGCCGTATCGACCTGTTGTTCCGCGTAGCCCAGGGCGGCCAGCACGGTCTCGTCGCCGAACGTGCGGTCGACGTCGCTGGCGTCGATCGTCTGCTCCGCGCTCACCTCCCCGCCCTCCGCCCGGTCGCCGAGCGAGAAGAACGTCGCCAGTCGGTAGATTAGCTCGTCGTTGACCCGTCCGCGGCCCGTGGCCAGCCCCTCGTCCGTGCGCAGGTACGCCTCGTTGTCGAACGGGACGATCGCGTCGGCGACGCCGTTCAGCCGGTCGATCGTCCGGAGCGCGTTCCGCCCCGCGAGCGGCCGGTCGAGCGTGTCCTCGCCGCTGTCCGGGCCCTGGGGAGCGGCTGGTCCATCCGCGCCCCCGCTCCGAGCGTCCTCGGACCGCTCGATCTCCCCGTTCGTCGGCAGCGTGCCGACGACGTACACCGGCGTCCCGTACAGCTCGCGGACGTCGGCCGCCAGCGCCGGGGCCGTGCCGCCGCCGGTCGCGCCGCCCAGGCCGACGACGAGGAGGAACGCTTCCGCCTTCGAGGGGCTGCCCTGGTCGATGACCCGACTCAGCTCGTCGACGTGGGCCTCGCCGACGTCGAGGCCGGCGCGGAGGTCGCCGTCGAGGCCGTCGGACGCGGTGCCGTAGCGGTGTCGGTGCGCCTCCGGGACCGCGGCGAGCTCCGCGAGCGCGTCCGGGTCGGTGTCGAACGCGAAGGTGTCGACGATAAAGGAGCCGTCCAGCCGCTGGTCGTCGGTCGTCGCCCGCCGTCCGTCCGCCTGCCCGGTGCCCGTTCGCTCGGCGAGCCGGTCGACGATCCGACAGCCGGCGCCGCCGACGCCGATGACCTCCAGATGCATACTCGGTGGTGGTCGCTCGGGGTGTTAGGTTTTGCTGCTATCGGCAGGAGACGCGGTCGGCGGTCGGCGGGGCTGCGGTCGATCGGCCGGGATCCGGCAGTCGATCGGCCGAGCTCCGGCAGTCGATCGGGCGGGCGCCGACCGGCGACGTTGCTGTCAGTCGTCCGCCGGTGCGGCGTCGCTTCCGGCGCGGTCCTCGAGATCGGTTGCGACGGTCGCGACCCGGTCGTCCGGGATCGTGCCGTCCTCACGGAGGCCGCGTTCCTCGTAGTACTCCTGGACCGCGTCCTCGAGGTCCGGGATGTCGTACGGGAGGTCGTCGTCCGTGACGTCTTTCCCGCGCTGGTTGTTGAAGTGGCGCTCGCGCTCGATCGTGCGGGCACCGATCTCCAGCAGCTCCTCGTAGGGGTGGTCGAGGAGCTGCTCGAGGCGGTCGTCCGTGACGTAGTCGCCGGCGAACGCGCAGACGACGCCGGAGTCGCGGATGACGTTGCGGTTCTCCTTCTTGACGAGTAGCTCCGACTTGCCGAGGGTGCCCTCGGGGTCGATCTCGCCCGAATATTCCGGCCCGAGCATCCCGGCGTACATGTGGTCGCCGCCGCGGTTCGCGACCGCGTAGGAGAGCCCCTGGCCGTGGAGTACGCGCCCGTCGTGGGCCGCGAACTCCATGCCCTTGACCGTGTAGTCGTCGACGCCAAGGTCGTCGTGCGCGCGGTGGACGCCCTCCGCGAGCGTGTCGCCGACGCCCTCGCGGTGGGCGATCTTCTCCGTGACCTCCTGGGCGAGCTCCGCGTTGCCGAACTCGTCCTCGCTCGCGAGGTACGCGGCGACGGTGACGCCGGCGGAGATGGTGTCCATCCCGAGAATGTCACACAGCTCGTTCGCCTTCATCACGTCGACGATGTCGCCGACGCCCTGGTTCGAGCCGAACGCGTAAACGGTCTCGAACTCGGGGCCCTCGGTCTCGACGCCCGTCTCCTCGTCCCGCGTCGGGAGCTTGCAGGCGTACGCGCAGGCCGAACAGGCACCCTTCTTGTACTTCTTCTCCTCGACGGCGTCGCCGCCGATCTGGTCGGCGTCCTCGAAGTGGTACCCCTCGAAGTAGCGCGTCGGCAGCGAGAAGTTCTCGTTGATGAACTCCGTGCCGCCGGTGGTCCCCTGCCGGCGCATCTGGTCGTCCGAGGTCGCCGCCTCGCGGTGGACGTCCATCGCCGGCGGGTCCGGGATCTCGATCTCGGGCGAGGAGTCGCCCTCGAAGGTGACCGCTTTCAGGTTCTTCGAGCCGAGGACGGCCCCGAGCCCGCCGCGCCCGAACGCGCGCGAGTCGAACGTCATCACCGACGCGAACCGGACGAGGTTCTCGCCCGCGGGGCCGATGGCGATGCAGTTCTCCGGGCCGAGCCCGCGCGTCTCCTCGACGTAGTCGGAGACCTCGGGGACCTCGGCCTGCTCCAGCTGCGGCACTTCCTCGAACTCGACGCCCTCGTCCGTCACGTGCGCGATGAGCAGCTCGTCGCTCTCACCGACGACCTCGAGGATGGAGATGCCCGCCCCGGAGAACTCCCGCGAGAGGTAGCCGCCGGCGTTCGTCGAGACCAGCCCGTCCGTGAGCGGGGAAAGGCCCGTCATCGACATCCGGCCCGTGAAGGACATGTTCGATTGCTGGAGCGGCCCCGTCGAGAGGTACGCGCGGTTCTCCGGGCCGAACGGGTCGGCGTCGAACGGAATTCGGTCGTGGGCCAGCGCCGTCGCCAGCGCTCGCCCGCCGATGAACTGCTCGAGGAGGTCGTCGATGTCGGTCCGCGTGGCCGAGCGCTCGGAGAGGTCGAGCGTCAGCAGCGGCCCTTCGGCGTGAAGCATACCCGCGAGTTGGCCCCGGGGGCAAATAGGGTTACCCCTGGACCCGGCGGTTGCCGGTTCCTGGCTCCCGAGCGTCAGTCACCGGCCATCGGCCGCCAGGAGCGGACCTTCCTCACCAGTTCCCGGTCCGCGGGCTCGACGTAGCCGAGGCCGACCATCGACCCGAAGTAGATCGCGAACAGGCCGACGAGGAACGGAAGCACGCGGACCGCGGAGTCGATCCAGTCGCCGGCGCCGACGAAGAACGCGAGCGCGGCGCCGAACGTGATCCCCATCGGCACGAGCATCGGCGCCTCGAAGGAGTGTGCCCCCGAGAACCGGTAGACGAGCCAGACGCGGATCACGTTCCGGGTGACCAGCGCCGCGGCCGTCGCGAACGCGGCGCCGACGATGCCGAACGGCGGGATGAGCCAGAGGTTGAGCCCGACGTTGCCGACGGCGGCGACGAAGTTCGCCCACATCACGGCCCGCGTCTGCCCGAGCGCGGTCAGCGTCGCCCCGTTCGGTCCCATTACGTTGCCGAGGAAGTACGCGACGGCGAGGATGCGGAGCGCGAGCCCGCCCGCACGGTACTCCGGACCGAACACGGTGCCGAGCGCGAGTTCGGGGAAGAGGAGGAAGGTCAGGGCGACGGGGTAGGTGATCGAGGCGAACCACTTCGTGAGGACGAAGTAGACCCGCTTGACGGCCTGGTTCGCCCCCTTCGCCGTGAACTCGGAGACGACGGGCGTGTACAGGAAGATCATCGACCCCCAGATGATCGAGATACCCCTGACGAGCGGGCGGACGCCGTCGTAGATCCCGACCTCGGCGGCGGTCTTGAAGTAACCGAGCATCAGGATGTCCGTCCACGACATGATCTGGATGAGCAGCGAGGCGAACAGCAGCGGGAACGAGAACGCCAGCAGCTCGTAGCCGTCGCTCGGTCGCCGGAGTGCGGAGAGGGCCGCCCCCCGGAAGGACCCGGGATCGGCGTAGACCGTGTAGGCGAGGTAGACGACGGCCGTCAGCGCCAGCGACACGGGAAACGCCAACAGCGCGGCGGTGACGCCGACCTCCCAGTAGACGACCGCCGCGAGCAACAGCGGGAACGTCGCCTTCTGGAGAAGCTCCTGGAATACGACGCGCTCCTTCGCTCGCCCGAAGCCGCGGAAGACGGCCGTGCAGATCTTCACGACCGAAAGCCCCGGAAGCGCGACCGCGGCGACGCGGAAAGCAAGCGCGTACTCCGGGTGCCCGAACAGCGTCGCCAGCGGCCCGGCGAGCGCGTACAGCACCCCCGCGACGGCGGCGCTGGCGACGGTGGCGGCGACGATGCCCCACGTCACGATGCTGGCGGGAGTCAGGTCGGAGACGACCTCGTCGGCGTCCGGGGCCTCGGCGCCGTGGAACGCCACCTGTCGCGTCACGCCGTTGCGGAGCCCCAGCGTCGCGACGACGGTGAGGATCGAGGCGACGGTGAACGCCAGCGAGAACAGCCCGTACTCGTCCGGGGTGAACGACCGCGTGAACAGCCCGCGACCGGCGAGCATGAGCGCCATGCCGGCGATCATCCCGGTGACGACCACCGCCGCGCCGCCGGTCACCTCGAACAGCGAGTCGACGACCGAGTCCGGATCTGCGGCTGCCGGGTCCTCGTGCTGCTCGTCGTCCGCCGGCGACTCGTCCGAACTCGTCACAGGTGCGGGCGAGCCCCCAGCGGGATGAAGAAGTTACGATCGCCGGCCGGGTCAGTCGACCTCGCCGGGCGTCGACCCCTCGGTCCAGTGACCCGTCGTCGTCCCGCACTCGGTACAGACCGCGATCGCCGCCTCCTCGCCCTCGTGCTCGCCCACGTCCATGTCCTCGACGTCGGCCTCGGGGCCGAGACGCTCGAGCTCGTTGTCCGTTTCGGCCCGGCAGGTCGGGCAGTACCGCAGCTTCGTCATGTCGCCGTAGTCGAGTGGGGCGCCGAGCGCGACGGCGAACACGCGCTCGTCGCCGCGGTTCCAGCCGCGCTGGAGCTCGTCGCGGTCGACCCGGAGCGCTTCACGCGGGCCGACAGTGACGGCGCCGTCCGCCGTCTCGAAGGTCGCGGTCCCCTCGAAGACGAAGAACACCTCCTCCTGCACCTCGTGGTCGTGGTAGGCGAACGCGAAGCTGTCGCCGGGGTCGAGCTCGTAGTAGTTGATGGCCAGATCCGTCGTCCCGAGCGGCTCCGTCAGCGACTTCATCACGGCCGCGGGCATGATCCGGTTTTCGAGCTCGTCCGCGTCCACGTGTTCCATACGCGCACTCCGCAGGGGACCGGTAAAACACCTATCGGAAGTCGAGGATGGCGCGAATCTCTCTCTGAGCCCTCAGCGCTCGCTGGCGGCCGCGACGAGCCGGTCGAACGCGCCGGAGGCGGCGTGCCGGTGGGCGTACGTCCCGACGGTCGCGTACTCCGTGAGCCCGTCGTGCTCGCCATCGATGCCGTCCCCGCGCTCGACGTCGAACGCGAAGCGCGCGTCGCTGGCGGCGTCGACGGCGGCCGCGTCGTGACTGGAGTAGTGGAACTCGTGGCCGCGCTGGCGTTCGCCCGCCGTCGCGGTCGGCCCGTCCTCCCGCGCGACGAGCTCGACGTGGTCGAGCGCCTGGTAGCGGTCGTGCATCTCGACGCCGCCCGGCAGGACGCCGGCCATCTCGTAGGTGTCACCCTCGGCCGTCGTCAGCGACTCCGCGAGCGCCATGAACCCGCCGCACTCGCCGAGGACCGGGAGCCCGTCCGCGGCCCGGTCCGCGAGCGTCGACAGCGCCGGACTCTCGGACAGCGCCTCGGCGTTGAGTTCCGGATAGCCGCCCGGGAGGTACACCGCGTCACACGCTGGGAGGTCGTCGCCGGCGACGGGCGCGAAGGTGACCACGTCCGCGAGGCCCCGGAGTCGCTCGCGCGTGGACGGGTAGATGAACCGGAACGCCTCGTCCTGCGCGACGGCGACTGTGGGGCGGTCGTCGCTGGCGGCGGACCGCTGCCGCTCGGCAGTCGGGGTGGAAGCAGCCGTCTCGGGAGCCGCGGGTTCGCGCGCGACCTCGAGCAGCGCCGCCACGTCGACGTACTCGGCGCCAGCGTCGATCGCGTCGTCGTCGAGGGGTGCTTCGTCGCCCATGTGGAGCCCGAGGTGCCGGTCCGGGATCTCGAGGCCGGAGGTCGGCGGGACCCGCCCGAGGAACTCGACGTCCTCGGTGAGCGCGTCGCGGATCCCCTGCTCGTGGCGACCCCCGTGCGCGCGCTGGGCGATGATGCCCGCGACGTCGACGCGAGGGTCGGCAATCGTCTCGCGCACGTCCTCGGGGAGCGCGTCGTGGGCGGCGTACTCGCGGAAGCCGAGCGCGGTCGCGCCGACGCTCTGCATCCCGGCCTTCGCGTCGACGACGAGGACGACCGGCAGGTCGAGTGCAGCCGCGGTTGCGGCGGTCGAGGTGACGCTCCCGTCGTAGAGCCCCATCATCCCCTCGACGACCATAAAATCGCCGTCGCTGGCGGCGTCCGCGGCGGTCCGCCGGACGCCGTCGACGCCCTGCATCCAGGTGTCGAGCGTTCGGGAGGGCTTCTCGAAGACGGCGGCGTGGTGGCTCGGGTCGATGAAGTCGGGGCCGGCCTTCGCCGGCACCGGTTCGTGGCCCGCGTTCTCCAGCGCGCGCATGACGGACAGCGTCGCGACCGTCTTGCCGACGCCCGAGGACGTCCCGCCGAGGACGACGCCCTTCACGCGCGACACCCCGAAGAGGACCGGTTTCGGTCGGCGCTCCTGGCCGACCGGGAGCCGTTCGTCCGCCGCGTCCCGCTGCCTTCGTGCATACCGAAGGGACGCGGGCGAGGCCGCATAAAACGCTCGCGTGGGAACGGAAGCCGATGAATCCGACCGCTGTCGGGCGCTTTGTGACTACCGAACACGGGGGCCTGTATCTCGGGTCGGCGGCGTGGACAAGTTATTTAGTGTCCGCCTTGCAAGCCAGTAGCAAGTCCCTTTGGACTAATCCAACTGCACTTTCATAACGATGACCCGGGAAACCCTCATCCTCGTCGGCCGTGAGGCCACGTCCGCGGTGCTCGAGCGACACGCGGCCCGGCTCCGGGAGCGCGACGTCGTCGACGCCGTCACGACGGCCACGTACGGCGCGGAGCCGGCGTTCGACCTGGCCGAGACGTTCCGCGATCACGAGGCCGACCGCACGTACGTCGTACCGATGTGTTTCGCCCACACCTACGAAACGACCGAGGACGTGCCCCGGGCGCTCTCGTCGCTCTCCGGCGAGGTCCGCTACTGCGACCCGGTCGGCGAGAGCCCGGCCGTCACCGAACTGCTCCGCGAGCGAGCCGCCGAAACGGGCGACGACGACGCGGACGAGGCCGATACCGACGCCCTGTTGCTCGTCGCGCTCGGGAACAGCGGCGACGACTACGGCCGTGACACGGCCGAGTACCACGCCGAGCGGCTTCGCAGCGACTTCGAGGAGGTCCGCACCGCCTACCTGCTCCAGAGCCCGGCCGTCGAGTGCGCGCGCTACACGCTGGACCACGACAGCGCCGTCGTCGTGCCCCTGTTCGTCGCCGAGTGCGAGGCGACCCGCACGGGCATCCCGGAGAAACTGGAGTTGGATCGCGGCGGCTTCGAGTACGCCGACCCGTTCGGGGCCGGCCCCCAGCTCACCGAGGCGATCCACGCGGAGGTCGAACGCGAGCGCGTACTCGCCGACGGTGACAGCGAGACCGCCGGCACCGACCTGGTCGCCGACGCGCGCCCAGTCGCGACCGACGGTCGCGGACGGGACTGAGGCCGTCAGCCCTTTACTTATAAACACCAGCCGCACCGACGAGCTTTCCGTAAAAATAGCGTCCCGAATATCGACCTCGAGGGCCTCCGTCGCGCCGCTCTCAGTTCCGCACCGCGAGCACTGACAGGTCGGAGAAGCGCGTGTCCCCCTTCCCGTCGCCGCCGGCTTCCTCCGCGAGATCGCCGAGCGTCGTTTCGGTGACGGACTCGTCGTCGTGGGTCAGCCGCTCGAGCACGAGCGCCGTCGCCTCCGGGTCGCCGCCGTGCTGGAGGAGGTCGGCCGCGACGTCGCCGGGCATCCAGTCGAACGGCCGCGGCAGGACGAGCAGGTTGCGCTCGCCGACGTCATCGCGGAGCTTCGCGAGGTCGCCGTCGAGCGAGCCGCTCTTGTGGAGCGTGACGAACGTCGTGTCCTCCATCGGCGTCCGCGCGCGGCTCGCAGCGACCTGCAGTGAGGAGATGCCGGGCTCGACGCGCACCGATGCGTCGACAGCATCGTCGCCCGCGCTCGCAACGCCCGCGTCGACCGCCTGCTGCACCTTGCCGACGAACTGGTAGCCGGAGTGGTTCGGGTCGCCCATGAGGACGGCCGTCCCGTTCTCGCCGGCCGCGACGCGCTCGCCAAAGGCCTCCAGCGCCTCGGCCTCGTCGCGGTAGCCGCAGGTGAGCGCGTCGCCGGTGATCAGGTTGTCGACGAACTCGACGACCGTCTCGAAGCCGACGACGACGTCGGCCTCGCGGATCGCGCGCTCGGCTCGCGGGACGAGGTACTCGCGGTTGCCGGGGCCGATGCCGACCGCGTGGACGACGGATTCGGGGTCGGCGGCGACCTCAGCATCGGCGCCGAGCTGTGCCGTCGGATCCGGTCCCTTGGCCGCGTAGTCCGCCGGGTCCGGGCCGCTGTCGAGGTCGTACGCGTCGCTCACAGCTCGCCCCGCTCCAGCCCCTCCAGCGTCAGCTCGTCGTTGCGCACGTCGCTGGCGACGTGGACGAACTCGTTCGTCAGCCCGGCCGCGAGGCCGGAGCCGCCCCGGCGACCGACGTTCGTCACCGCCGGGACGCCGTGCTCCTGGGCGACCTCGCGAAGCCGTTTCCGGCTCTCGGCGGCCTTGACGAAGCCGACGGGCGTTGCGACGACCGCCGCGGGGCGGGTGCCCTGCTCGATGCAGTCCGCGAGCGCGAGCGTGGCGGTCGGCGCGTTGCCGACGACGGCGATGGCGCCGTCGTAGACGCCCTCCTTGTCGAGCGTGAGGACGCTCGCCGCGGTGCGGGTCATGCCCGTCTCCGCGGCGAGGTCGGCGCCGTTGCCGATGGCCTTCCTGACCTCGCAGTTGTGGCCGCGACCGGTGATCCCCGATTTGACCATCGTGATGTCCGTCACGATCGGGGCTTCGTCGAGGACCGCTCTGGCGCCGGCCGGAACCGGGTCGTGCTCGAAGCGCATCAGGTGCTGGAACTCGGGGTCGCCGGTCGCGTGGACCGACTTCGCGCGCATGCGGTCGGCGGGCTCCTCCTGCGGGACGATCTCGTGGACCCGGTCCATGCTCGTCTCCGCGATCTCCATCGCGTTCGAGGTCGTCGCGCCGAGGTCGGCGTACTCCTCGAATTCGTCGTCGGCAGCGTCGACGTCGTCCGCTTCGGCAGCGCCCTCAGTCGTCATCGCTGCTCACCCCCGTATCGTCGCCGGCGGTTGCCAGGTCCGGCGGGTCAGCGGCGGCTCTCGCTTCGAGGTCGCCGTCGACCTCGAGGTTGAGGTCCCGCAGGCGGTCGACCGTCTCCTGGTCGGCGTCCCAGAGACCGCGGTCGACGGCCTCCAGGAGCGTGTCAGTGATCGAGTCGAGCGCCCAGGGGTTGACGTCGCGGAGCCACTCCTGGCGTTCCTCGTCGAAGGCGTACTTCTCGGCGACGTCGGCCCAGAGCGCGTCGCTGATGACGCCGGCGGTCGCGTCCCAGCCGAGCGTCACGTCGACCGTCTTCGAGAGGTCGCCGGCGCCCTTGTAGCCGTGCTCCATCATGGAGTCGAGCCAGTTCGGGTTGAGCACGCGCGAGCGCATCGCCTTCCGGACCTTCTCCTCGTTGGTGTACACCGTCACGTTGTCCGGGTCCGAGGAGTCGCCGACGTAGGAGGCCGGCTCCGAGCCGGATACCTCCGTGACGGCGGTGATGAAGCCGCCGTGGAAGGCGTACCAGTCCGAGGAGTCGAACTCGTCCTGCTCCATCGTGTCCTCGATCTTGACGGTCGCCTCGACGTTGCCGAGGCGCCGCTCGAAGCTGTCGTGCGCCTCCGAGGTCTTCCCGCGCGAGCCGAGCGCGTAGCCGCCCCACTGGACGTAGACGTCCGCGAGGTCCGAACGGTCGTCCCAGTTGCCCTCGTCGACCGCCTTGTTCGTCCCCGCGCCGTAGCCGCCGGGGCGGGTCGTGAACACGCGGTGTTTGGCGGCCTTCTCCGGGTTGTCGTGGCCCTGCTCCTCGAGTTCCGCGGCCTCCTCCTCGACGTGCTTTTTCACGTAGTTCATCTCGTGCGGCTCGTCGAGGTCGACGACGGCGTCGACGGCGTCGTGGACGACGCTCGCGGCGGCCGGGAACGCGTCCCGGAACAGCCCCGATACGCGCGTCGTCACGTCGACGCGGGGGCGATCCAGCTCGTCGAGCGGGATCGGCTCCACGTCGTCGACGCGGCCGGCGTCCGTCCAGACTGGTTCGACGCCCATCATCGCGAGCACCTGGGCGATCGTCTCGCCGCGCGTGCGGACGGTCGGGGTGCCCCAGGCGACGACGCCGACCTCCTCGGGGTATTCGCCCTGCTCGTCCTGATGCCGGGCGAGCGTGTCGGCGGCGATCTCGCGGCCGACCTCCCAGGCCGGCTTGGCGGGCACCTTCCGCGGGTCCAGCGTGTAGAAGTTGCGCCCGGTCGGGAGCAGGTCGACGCCGCCGCGGGTCGGCGCGCCGGAGCCGCCCGGCGGGACGTACTCGCCGGCAAGCGCGTCCGCCGTCTGCGGGATCTCGTTCTCGGCGCCCGCAACCCGCGGGGCGGCCTCCTCGCAGATGAACGCGAGCACCTCGCGCAGGTCGTCGTGCGCGCCGCCCTGCACGCGCGCGTCACCGAGCGGGTCGACGTCGACGACGAGCAGGTTCATGTTGACCTCCTCGTCCGGGCCGGCGTCGACGCCGGACTCCGGCACGTCGAAGTCGCGCTCGGCGAGGGTTCGGACGAGCTCCTTGCTCGTCTCGTACACCTCGTCGGCGGCCTCGCCGTAGGTCATTCCGAGCGTCTCGTCGTACTCGCCGGGCGCGTTCAGCATCTTCTCGTAGTCGACGCCGAGCACGCCCGCGACGGACTCGCGGAGGCTCGGCGAGCCGGGGTTCTCTAAGCGCGTGAGCGCGACGAGGTACTCGACGAGCCGGTCCTCGACCGGCGGCTCGCCCATCGTGTGGAGGCCGAGCCGGATCTGGGTGTTCTTCACGTCGGTCAGATAGCCGTGGACGCGCTCGACGAGCTCGTCGGTGTCGACCGCGTCGCCGTCGACGTCGCCCTCGGCGAGCTCGGTCCCGGCCTCTTCCGGCCCGCGCACGTCGACCGTCTCGTCGATGGTCCCCTCGATGCCGAGCTCGACGGCGAGGTCGAGCTCCGCGACCTTCTCGCGGAGGAGCTGTTCGAGCTTCTCGCCCTCGTCGTTGCGGACCTCGGTGCCGCCGGCCTCACGGTACTGGCGCGCGAGGTCCTCGAGCTGCGCGAGCTCGTCGTAGCTGCCCGCGCGGCCCATCACCGGCGTCAGGTAGTCGATGATCGCAGCATAGGAGCGACGCTTCGCCTGCGTCCCCTCACCGGGGTTGTTGACGATGTACGGGTAGACGTTCGGGATGTCGGAGATGAGCCCGTCCGGTGCGCTACCGGAGTCGAGCCCGACGGTCTTGCCGGGGAGCCACTCCAGCGACCCGTGCGTGCCGAGGTGGACGACGGCGTCGGCCTCGAACTGGTTCCGGAGCCAGCCGTAGAAGGCGACGTAGTCGTGTGGCGGCCAGAGGTCGGAGTCGTGGTACACCTTCGAGGGGTCCATCCCGAAGCCGCGCGGGGGCTGGACCGTCACGAGCACGTTGCCGAACTCGACGCCGGGGATCGCGAACGGGCGGTCCGGCGGGTCGCCCCACTCCTCGAGGACGCCCTCCTGGAAGCCGTCGGCCTTCCCCTCGAACCAGTCGGTGTACTGGTCCGGGGAGACGACGTCGACGCTGCGATCCCGCACGTCCTCCGGCGCGACCCAGCGGTCGTCGAGCGTGAGCTGTGAGGTGAGCGTGTCGATGAGCTGCTGGCCGTCGTCGACGGGGGCGGCGCTGGGTCCGCTGCCCGCGCCCGTCCCGAGGTCGTACCCACGCGCACCCAGTTCGTCCAGCAGGTTCACCGTCGATTCCGGCGAGTCGAGGCCGAAGGCGGTGCCGATGCCGTCGTCGCTCGGCGGGTAGTTGTGGAGCACGACGGCGACGTTCTTCTCATCGTTCGGTGTGTGGCGCAGCTCGGCCCAGTTGACCGCGAGCCGGGCCGCGTGGTCGACGCGGTCGTCGATGGGGAAGTGCTGTTTCGGCGCCGAACCGACGCCGGCGTCGTCGTCCATCCGCTCCTTGCCCGAGATGGGATGGGTGATAACGTTGCCGTCGAACTCGGGCAGCGCGACCGAGAGCGCGAGCTCGAAGCCCATCACGCCCGTCTCGCTGGATTCGTAGCGCGACCGCGAGCGCATCGTCGTCACCGTCTGGATGACGGGGACCCCCAGACGGTCGAGGAACACATCCTCGGCGTCGGCGCCCTCGTCGTCGGCGTCGCGGCCGCGCTCGCTCATCGAGAGGGAGAACATGAAGGAGGAGAGCACGCCGTCGACGACCGGGTCGCCCGCGTCGTCGGTGAAGAACTCGTCGACGGTCCACTCCGCGTCCTGCTGCTCGTCGGAGTCGGTGACGGGGTTACAGAAGACGGGGAGCGCGTTCGCGCCGAGCGACTCCAGCTTGCGGACCTGCGCGTCGACGTAGCGCGTGTTCTCGTGGGTCCAGTGGGACTCGTAGAACCAGACGCCGACGGTCGGCGTGTCGTCGTCGAAGGTCGCGATCAGGTCCTCGTAGTCGGCGGCGGGGTAGTCGGGGTGGTAGACGCCCTCGGTCGGGAGCGCGACGGGGTCGTCGACGTCGCCGCTCCAGCCGGTGTCTCCGTCCGCGTCGCCAGCGTCGTCGCCCGCGCCGTACTCGTCGGCGAGGTAGCGGGCCATGTTCGCGAGGTTGACCGTGCCGCCGCGTTCGAGGTACTCACAGACCTGCTCACGGTCGGCGGTCGGGACGCTGGTGTCTTCGACCGCGAACGCGTCGCCGGTCGCCTTCACGACGAGCGGGACGCCCGCGTCGCGGAGCTCCTCGACCGCGAACTCGTAGCCCGGCATGCTGTCCTCGGCGCCGTGGAGCCAGAACACGGCCGCGGTCGCGTCGCGGAGCTCGTCGACGAACTCGCCGACGTCAGCCTGTTCGTCGAGGTCGCCTTCGCTGCGGACCACGAGATCGATACCGTCGAGCCGGTCGGCGGCCGCCTGCACCGCCCCCAGCTCGTTTTCCGTCGCCGTGTAGAGGCCGAGCGTTGTCACAAGTTATTAAACCTCTGTTGTGGTTAAGACAAGTATGGTTGGATTGGGCGCGGACAAAAAGCTTTCCACGCCGTTGCCCGCGATCGTCGGCCAGGACCGCCTCAAACGGGCGTTACTGGCCCTCGCAGTCGAAGACGGGCTGAACGGCACGCTGATCCGCGGGGAGAAGGGCACCGCCAAGTCGACCGCCGTCCGCGCGGTCGCGGACCTCCTTCCCGAGCAGCGCGCCGTCGCCGACTGCCCCTACGGCTGCCCGCCGGAGGAAGCCGCGGACGACCCGAGCGTGCGATGCGAGTCGTGCCGCGAGCGCGACGACCCCCCGGTCGAAACTCGCCCGACGCCCGTCGTCACCCTTCCGCTCGGCGCGACGCGCGACCGCGTCGTCGGGACCCTCTCCGTCGAGGACGCGCTCGGCGGCGAGGCGGAGTTCGACCCGGGCCTCCTCGCCCGCGCGAACCGCGGGATCCTCTACGTCGACGAGGTGAACCTCCTCGACGACCACCTCGTCGACGTCATCCTCGACGCCGCCGCCGCGGGCGTCAACCGCGTCGAGCGCGACGGGGTCAGCCGGACGCATCCGGCGGACATCACCCTCGTCGGGACGATGAACCCGGAGGAGGGGGACCTTCGGCCGCAGCTCCGCGACCGCTTCGACCTCTGCGTCGACGTCGCGGGGCTGGAGGACGTCGACGACCGCGTCGCGATCATCGACCAGGTGCTCGAGAGCGACGACCTCGAAGAAACTGAAGACCTCGAGTCGGCAACGGCGCGTCGACGCGAGCAGGTCAACCGCGCCCGTGAGCTCACCCCCGAAATCGTGACCGAGTTCAAGCGAACGATCGCGGAGCTCTGCGTCGACGCCGGCGTGGACGGCCACCGCGCGGACTTCGCCATCGCGCGTGCCGCCCGGGCGCTCGCCGCCCTCGACGGCCGCGACAAGGTCCTCGAGTCCGACGTTCACGAGGCGGCCGGCTACGCGCTCGCGCATCGCATGCAGAGCCAGCCGTTCGAGGACGCGCCGGACGCCGAGGAGGTCATCGACGACCACCTCGACGGCGAGGAAGAGGCCGACGATGGCGAGGCGGACCCGGATAAAGGCGAAGACGATGGCGGTAGCGATGGCGAGACAGGGGGAAGTGAGGAGGAAGCCGGGAGAGACGATGGTGATGGCGGCGACCCCGAACCGGATTCGGACTCGACGCGCGACGGCGACTCGGACGGCGATGGAGGGCGGAGCGACAATCCGGACGGTGACGCCGACGGCAGCGAAGGCGACGACCCTGACGACGCGGAATCGGACCAGCCGTCCCCGGACGATGAAGCCGGCGACCGAACCCCCGACACCCAGTCGGCTGAACTGCCGGACGACCCAGACGGCCCAAACGACGCGGACGACCGCGAAGACGGCGACGACCCCGGCAACGACGAAAGCGGCAACGCGGACGACGATGCCGACGAGGAAGCAGCCCCGCCGCTCGTTCCCGGCGCGGCCCGGGCCGAGGTCGGCGAGGCGACGGCGCCGGACGTCGAGCCGCCGGACACCTCGCAGGCGACGACCAATGACGGGATCGGGCGGGGCGAGGCGGCGCCGTCGACCGACGGGCGCGGCGCGCGCGTCCGGACGGAATCCGTCACGAGCGACGAGCGCTCGACTGGCTCCATCGACGCCGCGTCGACCGTGCGGTCGGCGGCGCGGGAGGGGCGGTCGACGCCGACGGACGAGGACCTTAAACAGAGCGTCCGGACCGATTCGGCGCGGACGCTCACGGTCTTCGTCACGGACGCGAGCGCGTCGATGGCGCCGGCAATGCGCGCGGCGAAGGGCGTCGTCGTCGACCTCCTGCGGGACGCCTACGCCGAGCGCGACGAGGTCGCGCTGGTCGCGTTCGGCGGCGACGACGCGGAGACGCTGCTCCCGCCGACGACGAGCGTGTCGCTGGCTGCGCGTCATTTAAAAGAGCTCCCGAGCGCGGACCGGACGCCGCTGCCCGCGGGGCTCGACGCCGCCGCCGAGTTGCTGGCGACGGAGGACCCGGACGGCGCGCTCGTCGTACTCGTGACGGACGGCCGCGCGAACGTCGCGGACGGAAGCCCGACGACGGCGACCCGGGAGGCCGCTCGCCGGCTCGCCGCAGCCGACGCCGAGGTGCTCGTCGTCGACGCCGGTGAGTCGCGGGCGGGCCTCCTCGACGTGGTCTGCGAGGCGACGGACGCAACCCGGGTCCCGCTCGCCGCGCTCTCCGCCGAGACGGTGCTCGACGGCTGGGAGTAGCCGGACTACCTCCGGAAGTTTTACAATCTCACTTGTTGTTTAGACAAATTAGATTGCAATGACAGTCGATACAGTCGCGGATCGGTTCGCGTTCGCTCGATCACAGCTCTCGCCGACGGCGATGCTGCTGGCGCTCGCACTGGTTGCTGCCCTCGGCTTCACGCTCGCGTTCATGCAGGAGCCGCTCGCTCACGACGCGATGCATAACTTCCGGCACGGCGCCGGCATCACCTGCCACTGATGTTGCAGACCCTCAAGCGCGGGACCGTCGCCGGCGCGGTCGCCGGCGGGGTGTACGGACTGTTCGTCTGGCTCGTCCTGAACCCCTTCACGGCCGCGCTCGAACACGCCGGGCACGGCCACGCGCACGACCACGGCGGCGCCGAGCCCGTCGTTTCCGAGCTGACGACGGCGGTCGTGAGCGCCGGCGGCGGCGTGCTCTGGGGGATCCTGCTCGGCGCCGGCTTCGGCGTCGCGTACTTCCTCTTCGAGCCGGCGCTTCCGGGCGAGGACCTGAAGGGCTACGTCCTCGCAGGCGCCGGCTTCCTCACCGTCTCCGTCGGGCCCTGGACCGTGCTCCCGCCCGCGGTCCCCGGTGCCGAAGCGCTGCTGGCAACTGAACTCCGGATCGCCATCTACGGAGCCATGATGGCGGTCGGCGCAGTCGTCGCGGTCGCGAGCGTGCTCGCGTACGGCCGCGTCTCGTCCCGGCGCGGCCGCCCGGCGGGCCTCGTTGCCGCCGCGGTGCCGCTGGCCGCCCTCGCCGCGGTCGCCGTCCTCGCGCCGTCGTTCGTCGGCGGCGGTGAGGTCGGCGCCGAGCTGGCGGTCGCCTACCGCTGGACCGTCGTCTTCGGTCAGGCGGGTCTCTGGGCACTGATCGCGACGACGTTCGCCCGCCTCGAGGGCGGCCCGGACGCGACGATCACGACGAGCTCGACGACGGCGTACCCGGCTGACTGATGGAGGACCGCACCGAGACAATGCGCGAGCGCGGGCTCGACGCCCTCGTGCTCGTCTGCACGAACGACCGCGAGGAACACGCCTGCTGTAGCGACGTCGACGGCGAGGCGGTCGCCGACGCGGCCAAGCAGTGGCTCCGCGACCGCGACCTCTTCTGGTCGCGCGTCGCCGTCAGCGAAACGGGCTGTCTCGGCATGTGTAGCGACGAGGGCGCCGCGATCGTCGTCCAGCCCGCTAACGACTGGTACGCCGAACTGGGGCCCGCCGACGTCCCCGCAGTGCTCGCCGAGACGATCGGCGAAGAGGGCGAACATCTGCCCGAGACTGACGTGGCCGCGGCTGCGGACTGACTCCGGGGCTTCTTTTAAACCTCGCTCCGCTCCCGACAGCAACGCCGTCCTCGTCGGCGGCGCTGGCGCTATTTAAATAGAGTAGTCGGCGTCAGGATAGCTGCTGCTCAGTGTTGTAGAACGACGGTGTAGGTCAGTCAGTGAAGGCCCTCGTGGAAACCACGCGAGCTGAAAGGAACTGGCCAACCGTGCCGTCTACTAACGAAAAGCCGCTATCCACGTAAAACCCCTCCGGTACGCTGCCCCGACTCACTCGTCGGCGAGGACTCACTCGTCAACGACAGATTCACTCGTCGGCGAAGTGGAGCCGATGCGCGCCGCGTGACTCGTCCTCGGTGTGGTACGCGATCGGTTCCTCAAGGATCGCGATCCGGTCGCCTGCATCCGCGACGGCGGTCGCAACGCCCGCGACTGTCGCTTTCGTTGCCGTGCCGGCGCCGGCGTCGACGGTCAGCAGGCCGTGACTGGCCGGGTCGCGGTCGCGGAAGTGCTGCCCCACCGCGAGCAGCAGGGCCGAGGCGTCATCGGCGACGTCGACGCCGCCGAGCCAGCCGTCCACCGTCGTCGTCCAGTCGACGCTGGCCGTCCCGGCGTCCTCGTCGCCCTCGACGGCGACGAGCGTGTGCTCCCGCGGGTGGCGCGCGTCAGTATCCCGGCTGTCCCCCTCGGGGAACGTGTTCCCGGTGACGAACAGCGGCTGGCCGTCGACGACCTCGACGCGGTTCGGGTACGTGTAAACCGTGTCCTCCCCGCGGTCGACGGGCGTCCCGAGGTCGACGCGCCAGCGCTCGCGGCCGCGTCGGTCGAGCGCGTAGCCGCGGTAGTCGCCGTGGCTCGCGACGACGACGCCGTCGTCGTCGAGCGCGACGTCACCGACGCGGCGACCGCCCTCGGTGCCCGGGTCCCAGGTGAGCGTCGTCTCCCCCGTGTCGGGGTCGAGGACCACGAGGCCGCACTGGTGGTCGCCGTGACACCGGTTGTACGCGACGGCGAGCCGGTCGTCCCGGCGGTCGATCGAGATGGGTGAACCGTCGGCGTCGTACGTCCAGACGACCTCGCCGTCCGGATCGAACGCGTAGATCCGGCTCTCGAAGAGCCGATCGCCGTCCTGCCGCTCGTAGCGGCGGGCCGCGGCGTAGAACCGGCCGTCTCCTTTTAAACATCCGTCGCTCGCGAGGTCGACGGTCATCGGGTAGTAGAACAGCGTCTCCTTCGTGGCGCTCCCGAGGTCCGCCTCGAGGTCGCGTGACCAGCGCTGGGCCCCCTCGATGGCGTCGAGCAGCGCGAGCATCGCCGTCTCGCCGCGGGTACCGACGAGCACGACGGGCTCGTCGTCGACGACGGCGGCCTCGAACTGCACGACCATCCCGCCGAGGTCGACGTGCCACAGCTCGGTGCCGTCCTCGTCGAACGCGCGGACGACGCCGTGGCCGGTGCCGCAGACGACGGCCGGAACCTGGGTGTCGCTGCCCGGGTCGCTCCCGTTATAGTCGACGCTCGCGAGCGCGGAGCGCGTCCACTGCTGTCGGGTGCCGCGCGGGTTCAGGTCGGGTAACTCGACCGTTATCTCATCGTCGGCAACGTCGCGGTCTCCGACGGCCGCGGGGTCGTTCCGCGCGGTGTCACTCATCGACCGGGAACGCCTCGTGTAGCGTGTGGTGCGCGTCGCCGAGGTGGCCCAGGAACGACTCGCCGGAGTCGACGAGGCGCGCGAGCGAGCGCTCGGCGTCGCGCACGGCCACGAGGCGGCCGCGCGTGTAGTCGTATTCGGGGCTGTCCGGGTCGGCCGCGGCGACCTCCTCCTCAAGGTCGACCAGCGCGGCGTCGAGGTGGCGCTGGAGTTCCGCGAACGATTCGGCGTGCGCGAGCGCCGCGACGGGGCCGTTCCCCTCGAGGGCGTCGCCGAGTTCCTGTTCGGCGTGCTGGCGCACGCTCTCGTCTTCGGTACCGAGCACGTTCATCAGGCCGAGTCGCAGGGCTTCGATCTCGTCACAGCTCATGAGTGGAAAGTGGTGATGGTGGTCATAAGGTCTGGTGGACCAGGTCGCTGACGATGCTGTCCGCCTCGATGGACGACACGATGCGGTCCGCGTCTTCCTCGTCGCAGGCGCCGTACCAGACGCCGTCCGGGTACTGCGCGACGATGGGGCCGTCGCCGCACTGGTCGAAACACGACGAGCGCGTCACGTGTACGTCGGCGTCGGCGTCGCGCGCGGCCTGCCGGAGTGACTCCAGGACCGCCGCGGAGCCGTCGGCCGCGCAGGTCTGGTTCGTGCAGACCGCGATATGCTTCGACGGCGCGTCGTGCGCGTGCGGCTCGTCGGCGACGTCGTCGCGGTCGGCGTGCGCCTCCTGGTTGGTCAGCGCGCGCAACATCGCGCGGGCGCCACCGGTGTCCTCCTCGTAGCCGTCCAGTTCGACCTTGTACTTGCAGGTGTCACAGGACATGTCGACGGAGTCGGTCCGGGCCTCCTGCCAGCGGTCCGACAGCACGTCGAGCAGGCGCGAGTCGCTGCCGAGCGGGTCGCCTGCCCCGGCGTCGACGTAGGGGTACTCCTCGTCGAACTCCGCGGCGCCCTCGCGGATGCGCCCCGTGAGGACGCCGTCCCCGAGCATGTACGGGAGGACGACGACGGCGTCGGGGCGCGTCTTCGAGACGTCGTGGAGCGTGTCCTCGAGCAGCGGTTCGGTCACGCCGATGAACGACGCCTCCACGCGGGAGAACTCGCGACCCTCGTAGAGCAGCCGCGCGAGCTTGTGCACGTCCGCGTTCGAGTCCGGGTCGGACGAGCCGCGGGCGCAGACGACGACGGCGACGTCGTCCGCCTCGCGGTCGACGCCGAGTTCGTCCTCGACGGCCGCCGCGCGGTCGTCGAGCAGGTCGAGGATCGCCGGGTGGATCCCGAGGTGGGCGCCCGCGTGGAACTGGACGCCGGGGTGCTCGCTCCGCGCCTTCTCGACGGCCAGCGGCATGTCGTTTTTCACGTGGCTGGCGGCGAACAGCGAGAGCGGCACCATCGAGAGCCGCGAGACGCTGTGGGCGAGCGCGTCGACCGCGTCCGGGATGGCCGGTTCCGCGAGCTCGAGGAACGCGGCGTCGGTCGGCACGCCGATCCGCTCCTCGAGGTCGGCGGCGAGCTCCCGGACCTGCTCGTTCGACTTCTCGCGGCGCGAGCCGTGCCCGACCAGGATCACCGCCTCGTCGCTCCCGATCGCGGTCGCGTTGGCGGTGCGGCTCATCAGTTCCCTCCGTCGTCGGACGCCGAGGATTCCTCGTCGTCGCTATCGACGAGCGTACCGACCTCGAGGCCGGCCGCGCGCTCGACCGAGCGGAGCGTCTTCTGTCGCCGGCTAGTGGCGAAGAGGCCGGTCTCCGTCGCGCCCTCGTAGACCCACTCGCCGAACGCAGCGGTGTCCTCGTCGGCGACGCCGAACCAGTAGCCGCCCGAGGAGGACGCCTGGGGCTCGTCGGAGCCGAAGCCCTCCTGCTCGAGGAGGCTCCGGATCCGGGCGAGCAGGCGCTCGTCGTCGTGGACGAACGAGATGCCGACGGCGTTGGCTGACTCGCGGAAGCAGACGACGCCGCAGGCCTCCAGCAGGCCGCGGAGCAGCTCCCGGCGGTAGTCGCTGAACGTGTCGAAGCGGTAGCCGCCGGGGTCGTCGCCGACGGGCAGCCCGAGCGCCGCGCCCGCGTTGGCCGCGAGCGACGGGTCGATGACCTGGACGGAATACTCGTCCTCCGCGCGCGTCACCGCCGTGTCGTGGGCGAAGTCGCGCTCGGCGATGCGGTGGTCGACCTGCGCGTCGCCGGCGATGGCGGCCAGCCGGCGCGCGGCGTCTTCGTCGCTCGTCGAGAGCTCGATGCTCCCCTCCTCGGTGATTCGCCCGTCGCCGGCGACGCGGCCCCAGAAGTAGGCAGTCTCCGGGTGTCGCTCCAGCATGTTGTCCGGCGCCGTGGCGGTCGGTTCCGTCTGCGTGTCAGTCGTTTCCGTGTCGTTCGCGTCAGGTTCGTCCGTGCTCATTGGGTTTCCACGGTGATAGCGTCGAACGGGCAGGCCGCGGCCGCGGCCCGCGCGTCCTCGAGTCGGTCGTCAGTGAACGTCGCCTGCACGCTGGCCTCGCTGCGGTCCAGCGCGTCGGCCGTTTCGGGGTCGAACTCCGCGAGGCCGTCGTCGTCCTCGCGGAACCGGTCGTCCCGGACCAGGCAGGCGAAGACGCCTTCGCAGGCGTCGCGGTCGACGGTGACGGTGTAGGTGTTGGCGGCCGCGTCGTCGGCTGCGGTCTCGTCGGCGGCGACCGCTTCCCCGTCCTCAGCAGCCTCCCCGTCGCCGTCGGCGGTGTCGGCGCTCATCAGTAGTCGTACTTGCTCTCGTAGCCACGCGGCGTGACCATGCGATCGTCCCAGACGTACGTCTCCTCGTTGCCGACGAGGATCGTCGTCGTCATGTCGACGAGGTCGGTCTCGCCCAGCTCCGGCAGCTCGCCGAGCTCGACGATCTCGACCTCCTCGTCGTCGCGGCCCGCGCCGTGGACGACGCCGACCGCGGTGTCCTCGGGGCGGTGCTCCAGCAGGATCTCGCAGGCCGTCTGGAAGTTCTCGCGGCGCTTGCGGCTCCAGGGGTTATAAATAGCGATCGTGAACCCTTCGGCAGCAACGGCCTCCAGTCGGGACTTGATGTCCTCCATCGGCGTGAGGTGGTCGGACAGCGAGATGGAGACGGAGTCGTTGACCAGCGGCGCGCCGACGCGGGCCGCACAGGACTGGGCTGCTGGGACGCCGGGGACGACCTCGAAGTCGACCATCGACGCCGTCGCGCCCTTGGACTCGAGGATCTCGAGCGCGAGCCCGCCGAGCGCGTAGACGTTCGGGTCGCCGGAGCCGACGATGGCGACGTCGTTGCCGGCGAGCGCGCGGTCGATGGCCTCCTCCGTGCGCGAGACCTCGCCGCACATCGGCGTGTCGTACAGCTCGTCGGCCTCCGCGGTGATGTCGTCAGGGATGAGGTCGATGTACGTCGTGTACCCGACGATGTGTTCGGCCTCGAGCAGCGCCGCCTGGGCGCGCTGGGTCATCCCCTCCGGCTGGCCGGGGCCGAGGCCAACGGCGATGAGCCGCCCCGGTTCACCCTCGAAGTCGTCGACCGTCGAGGCGACCTTCTCCTCGGTCTTGGATTTCTTCGAGGCGCCGCATTTGGAGCTCGAGGAGCTCGACGAGTCCGACGAACTCGCGCCGCACTTCGAGCTCGAGGAGTCGCTCGACGTGCTCGCCGAAGTGTCGGTGGACGCGGAGGCGCCGCATTTCGAGCTCGAGGAGCTACTGGTGGACGTCTCCGCTTTCGTCCCGCCGTCCGTCGCCGTTCCGCCGTCAGCAGCCGTTCCCGAGTCGCTGCCGCCGCACTTGGAAGCCGATTCGTCAGTCGATCCGCAGGTGTTGTCGCTCATGGTGTCAGAAGTCGTCGACGTCTCGCCCGCCACGCGGGGTGACGAGGAACTCTCCGTGGTCGTTCTCCCAGGTCTCCGTCTCGTGGTTGCCGACGATGAGGGAGGTGCCCATCCCGCCGACCTTGTCGTCGTGTTCGGTCGCCTCTCCGAGCGTCGTCAGCGTGTACGTCTCGTCCTCGAGGTTGCGCCCGGCCTCGCCGCGGCCGGCGTCGTTGACGATGGCGACGGGCGCGTCGTCGGTCCGGTGCTCGCGCAGCACCTCGATGGCACGCTCGTAGTCACGCCAGCAGTTGTAGAGGACGACGACGAACCCGGAGATGGCGGCGGCCTGGAGCTTCTCCTCGATCTCCTCCCAGCCGCGCCACTTGTCCGACAGCGAGATCGTGCAGAAGTCGTTCGAGAGCGGCGCGCCGACCATCGCCGCGCCGCCGAGGGCGGCCGTCACGCCGGGGACGATCTCGATGGGAATGTCGTATGCCTCCTCCTCCTCGGCCATCAGGTAGACGAGGTCGGACTTGCCGTAGACGTTCGCGTCGCCGCCGGAGACGTGAACGACGTCCTGGCCGGCGCGCACGCGGGCGAACGCCTCGCGGGCGAGCTCGACCTGCTGGCCCATCGAGGACCGGACGATCTCGACCTGGTCGCCGTCCGGGTGGGTCCCCAGCTTGCCGGGCTCCCAGTCCTCGAGGTCGTCGGCTGCGGCCGCCGCGGCGACGCCGCCGTCGGAGGCGGCCTCCTCCTCGATCGACTCCGTCTTGCTCTCCGGCGGCAGCGTCCCGTCCTGGCGGAGGAACTCCTGGTAGAGGTTCGAGGCGATGACGCAGTCGGCGTACCGGATCACGTCGCGTGCGCGCTGGGTCATCGCGTGCGGGAGCCCCGGGCCGATGCCGACGACGTACAGCGTCCCCATCCCGTCGGCGGCGTCGGTCGCGTCGCCGGGGACGCCGGTCTTCCCGGTCATCGCCCTACCGCCACGGTCACTTCCTGCTCGTGGCTGATCTTCTCGAGGGCGAGCTCGTGCTCGGCGCCGCCCGCGATGGCGCTCGCCTCCGCGACGCCGGGCCAGCCGATGAGCTCCTTCGACTTCGAGGGCGTCGGCCCCTCGTGCTCGAGGAGCGTGTCCTTCTCGAAGGCGACCACGCCGAGGTCGCGCTCCGCAGCGGCCTCGAGCAGCCCGGGCTCCTCCTCCTTCCGGGTCGCGGTGGCGACGAACTCGACGTCGTCCCAGTCGCGGTCGGCCTCCTCCAGGGCCGTCTCCCAGGCCTCGAGGAACCGCTCCTTGTCGGCGCCGGAGACGGAGCCGGTCCCGAGCACGACGCCGTCGTCGAGGTTGCGCTTGAGGACGGTGACGTCGTCGTCGACGAGGACCGCTTTTGGCCCGTCGAGGCGCTCGATGGGGCCGAGCTCGTCGTCGAGGACGGCGAGGTTCGTGGCGACCGTCGAGTCGCCGTTGACGACGTGCGAGGAGAGCGCCTTCGCCTGTTTCTCGACGCCCTGCTTGTCGGCCGCCTCGGAGGCGGTCGTCATCGCGGGCACCGCGCCGAGGCTCGCGAGGTCGTCCGCGACCTGGTTCGCGCCGTGGTGGCCGCCCGTGATCGGGATGGCCCACGTCAGCTCCTCGTCGACGACGACGATGGCGGGGTCGTCCCACTTGTCGTCCAGGAGGGGGGCGGTCTTCCGCATGGCGATGCCCGAGGCCATTAGCCCGACGAAGCAGTCGTACTCGCCCCAGTACTCTTCGAAGACGTCGCCATGGTACTCGATGACGTCGATGGAGTCGTAGCGGTCGCCGATGCCGTCGACGATCTCCTCGGCGGTGTCGAGCTTGCGCTCGAAGCTGATGATGGCGATGTTCTCGGCGACCTCGCCGTCGGAGTCCGGGGTCGAACAGTGCGCCCCGGAACCGCCCGAGTCGCCGCCGGTGTCGCTGCTGCCCGCGTCTGTGCCACTCGCGTCGCTGGTGTCGTTGTCCGTGCTCATTAGTCGTCAGCCTCCGGTGTCGCTTCCGCGGCGTCGTCCGCCGCGTCGTCGCCGTCCGGTCCGCGGTTCGCCCAGCCGTCGTAGAGGTACGAGCGCTCGTAGCCCGCGCCGGTGGCCGCCTCGCCGATGAGCACCATTGCGGAGGCGCGGTAGCCCGCCTCCTCGACCGTGTCGCCGATGTCGGCGACGGTGCCGGTCATCACGTCCTCGTCCGGCCAGGAGGCGTGGTAGACGACCGCGACGGGGGTGTCGGGGTCGACGTCCTCCTCGTCCAGCAACCGGTCCATCGTCTCCGGGATGGCGTGGGTCCCGAGGTAGATGCAGGTCGTCACGTCGCCCATGCCGACGAAGTCGGCGATGTGGTCCTCCTCGGGGTCGAGCGTCTTCCCCTGCGGGCGCGTGAACGCGACGTGATTGGCGACGCCGTTGAGCGTGAGTTGCGTCCGGAGCGTCGCCGCCGACGCGAACGCCGAGGTGACGCCCGGGACGATGTACGCCGGGACGCCGGCCTGCTCGAGCGCGTCGATCTGCTCCAGGGCAGCGCCGTAGATAGCCGGGTCGCCGCTGTGGAGCCGGACGACGTTCCGGCCGTCCTCGTAGGCCTCGCGCATCAGGGGAACCAGCTCCTCGAGGTCCTTCCCGATGGAGTTGACTAACTCGGCGTCCTCACAGTACTCCTCGAGCAGTTCGCTGGAGACCAGCGAGCCGGCGTGGACGACGAGGTCGGCCGCCTCGACCATCTCCTTGCCCTTCACCGTTAGCAGCCCCGGGTCGCCCGGGCCAGCGCCGATGAAGGGGATCCCCTCCTCGTCGTCGCCGGCGGTGTACTCGTGCACGCGCGGGTCCATCCCGCCGGCCTTGTCGACGCCCTCGGCGTCGATGGCGGCCTGCGGGTCGGTCTCCTCGTTCGTCGCTTCAGTTTCGTCGTCGGTCATGTGCTGTCACCGGGGTGGTCCCCGTGTTCGACGGCCTCGGCACGTTCAGCCTGGTGCTTGCCGCCGTCCGCGATCGCGGTCTCGTCGTCGTTCCGGCTCGCTTCCTCGTCCGCGCTGCTCTCCGGGTCGACCTCGAACTGGTCCGTCGCGCTCGTGGTGTCGAGATCCTCGTGTTCCGCGTACGCGAGGGTGTAGTAGTCGCGCTCGGCGATCGTCTCCGGGTCGTCGGTGACGAGCGTCTCGCCGGCCTCCATGAACAGCCGTCGCCCGAAGCGGACGTCGTAGCCCGCCTCGCGGAGCTTCCGGCCGGTCTCGGGCGCGTCGGTCACCTTAAAAAGGATCATGCGATCCGGGCCTGTCGGCGCGGCGCCGCCGTCGGCCTCGCGGAGCGCGAGCCCCGCGCCGGCCTCGACCTCGACGTCGAGCGCCGTCGCGAAGGCGGTCATCGCGCTGACGCCCGGGACGATCTCGACGTCGACGTCCGGGTGGAACGCGTCGAGCGTCCGGCGCAGGTGACCGAACGTCGAGTAGACGTTGGGGTCGCCGAGCGTGACGAACGCGGCGTCCCCCTCGCTAGCCTTCGGCGCGATCGCCGCGGCGGCCTCCTTCCAGGCCGCGCGGAGCTTCTCCTCGTCACGCGTCATCGGGAAGTCGAGGTCGCCGATCTTGGACTCGTCGACGTACTCCGTCGCGACGGCTCGCGAGAGCCGGCCGGGAGAGTAGACCACGTCGACGGATTCGAGGAGGCGCTTCCCCCGGACCGTCAGGAGGTCGGCCTCGCCCGGCCCGAGCCCGATGCCGTAGAGGGTCATGCGGCCTCCTCCGTGGCGCCAGGCTCGGCGACGAGCATGTACACCGGGTTGTTCGCGTTGAAACTCGTCGCGCCCGCAAGGTCGTAGCCGGTGTTCACCTGGAGGCTGAGCACCTCGTCGAGCACGTCCCGGTCGCGGAACGCGCGGGCGGCCTCGCCGGCGACTTCGAGCCGGGAAACGTTCATCACGACCCGGTCGTAGTCGGCGTCGAGCGCGGCGTCGAGGTTCGCCTCGTAGTTGCGTGACCCGCCGAGGAACAGCACGTCGCCGTCGGCCGGGATCCCCGCCGGCGCCTCGGCGTTCACGAGGGCGACGTCGGCGACGCCGTCGGTCTCGCCGGCGACAGCAGCACTGGTGCCGCCGTCGGCGACGGCTTCGGCGTCGGCATCGGCACCGCCGACGCCGATGCCGTTGGCCGCGAGGTTCTCGCGGGTCGTTTCGAGGCGCTCGGGCTTGCGCTCCAGCGCCGTGACTCGGCCCGCACGGCGGGCGGCCTCGATCGTCACCGCGCCCGTGCAGGACCCGACTTCGACGAAGTGGTCGCCCGGGCCGAGCGCCAGCTTCCGCTGGAGGACGGCACGAACCTCCGGCTTCGTCGGGCCGGCCTTCGCGTCGTTCGGTAGTCGTGTCACCTGCATCGTTGAACACAACCACCGTAGGACGTAAAACAATTGTGCTTGTTTTAGCACAAGTGCGGTTTTCGAGAAGCCGGCTATCGGGCCGTTGAGTCCAACGAGAGGCGTAAAAATGCAAAGGGACTTTATCCCGGCCGTCCGGAGGGTCCGATAATGTCGGACTCCGACGACGCGTCGGTCCCCGAGCTGCTCGACAGCAAGCGCGACGCGACGCGCTATCGGGTGCTCGTCGAGATCGCGGCGCGCCAGCCGGCGGTGAGCCAGGGCGAGATCGCCGAGGCGATCGGCGTCACCTCCCAGGCCGTCAGCGACTACGTGCGCGACCTCGTGCAGGCCGGCTACGTCGAGAAGCACGGGCGCGGCCGGTACGAGGTGACGAAGGAGGGCGTCGACTGGCTCATTTCGAAGACGGATACGCTGGAGACGTACATCGACCGCGTCTCCTCGGACGTCCTCGGGAGCGTCGAAGTCGACGCCGCCGTCGCCACCGGCCGCATCGACGAGGGCCAGGAGGTCGGGCTCGTGATGCGCGACGGCCTGCTCCACGCAACGCCGGACACCGGCGCGGCGACCGCCGTCGCCGTGACGGGCGGCGACGAGGGCGACGCGATCGGCGTAACGGACTTCGAGGGCGTCGTCGACTACGACCCCGGGACGGTCACCGCGGTCTCGATCCCGAAGGTGACGGAAGGCGAACCACCGGACGCCGAGACGCTCCGGTCGTTCGCGGCCGACTACGACCTGCTCGCCGCCGCCGGCACGGAGGCGTACGCCGCCGCGATGCGCGCCGATCTCGACCCGGATATCCGCTTCGGGACCGCCGAGGCCGTCGCGCAGGCGGCGATCCGGGGGCTCGACGTCTGCCTGTTCGCCGTCACTGACACGCTCTCGCGACACACGAACCGGCTGCGCGAGGAGGGCGTCCGCTACGAGGTTCGCGACCCGACCGACGAGCGGTGACGCCACGGTCCGGGACCCGATCGGCACTTTGCTGCAGGCTGGGTTCCAGGCTGTTCGCACACTTCGCTACTCAATCGACTTCACTACTCAATCGACTTCACTACTCTATCGAGTTGTCGCGCACGACGCGGCCCTGCACGACCCCCGCCGAGCCGTGGTCTGCTCCGATCGGTTCGGCTTCGCTGCGCGTGAACTGGACATCTCGGGTTAAGCAATCAGAACGCTCGATAAAGGTTTTAGCGATTTCTGAGCGCGCGATAAAACGTCGGGCAGAGTCCTAAAAGATGGTGAAACCACGCTGAAACGCGTTAACCCAGTCGAATCCATCGTAACGCTCTCCCCCTTATATACTCCCGTCGCCCCATGGACCAGTCGAGGCAGGTGCCCAATGTCAAACTCCTCGCTCCCCTCCGGACGGCAGGCCCCACGGCAGGTGCGCCGCCTGACGGCCGGCGGTGTCCGCGCGGTGGCCTTCTGGACCGCCGTGCTGCTCCCGCTGGCCTACCTCCCGGCGCTGCACGTGGGCCTGGTCGAATCGAGCCCCGGGCTGTTCCTGGCCCTCCTGGTGACCAACGTCGCCTGCGCGGTCGTCGGTCACGAACACGAGCCCGGTCGCGACGACGAACACTGACGCCATACGGACCCAATCCATGAGCACCGACACATCCCCCGCTGACGCGACGTACGGCTCGCCGAAAGCCCGCCGCCTCGCCGAGTACCTCCGTCGGGAGGCCGCGGACGGCGAGATCTACGTGAAAGCGAAGTTCATCGCCGACGACGTCGACCTCTCCCCGAAGGAGATCGGCGCCCGCATGACACAGCTCCAGGAGTCGCTGTCGGACCTCTCCATCGAGAAGTGGTCCTACACGGGCGCGACGACCTGGCGAATCGCGACCGAGTGATCGCTGCTCGAGTCGTTGGCTTTTTCGAGAGTTTCGTTCGGTCCGGGCTCCTCGTGCGACAGAGGAGCGGCACGCGCTCGCCACGCCGTCGACGTTCGGGTACGAGACGTCGAGAACCCCCGCAGGCCCCTGTCTTTTATAAATAATTCCGCCGACAGTAGCGGCAGGCGGCTCCGCGTTCCGATACGGATAAAGGGCTGGCTGACTGACTGGTCAGTCAATGGGTGACGACGAGCCGAGTGCAGCCGACGAGATCATGGAGGGCGTCTACCAGGCGCTCTGTGAACATGGCTACGCCGGGCTGACGATGCAGGACATCGCGGACGAGTGCTCGAAGAGCAAGTCGCTTCTCCACTACCACTACGACACGAAGGAGGATCTCCTGGTCGCCTTTCTGGACCACATCATCTCCGATTTCGAGACCAAAGTCGAGGAGAGCGCGGACAAACCGGCGACCGAACGCGTCGTCGAGTTCGCCGCCTGGTTCGTCTTCGAGCCGGACGAGGTCGAGCGCGAGTCGTTCCACATCGCGCTGCTCGAGCTCCGCTCGCAGGGGCCGTTCAACGACCGCATTCGCGAGCAGCTCGAGCGGAGCGACGAGCACCTGCGCGGGACCGCCGCCGACATCATCCGCGACGGCATCGACTCCGGCCACTTCGAGCCGATCGACGTCGACGAAACCGCGGCACTGCTGGTCGCGATGCTGGACGGCGCCCGGACCCGACAGATCACGCTGGGGCGAGACGTGCTTGACGGCGATGCGTACACGCACACCGTCGCGCACGCGGCGATCGAACGCGTGATCGAGCCGATCCTGACGCCGGAAGCGACGCTGCCGGAGCTGGCGACCGTGCTGGAATCGCTCTCGGACGAGCACGGGACTGACGACGACGGAACTTCGGGGGAGAACGGGGAGGACGGACGAAGCGCACGGACCGAGACGGAAGCGGAATGAGTGGACGAGCCAGCACGGACCGCGCGGTCGACGTGACCTCCGGGAAGCTGTTCAAGCCGCTGCTCCTGCTGGCGATGCCGATCGTCGGCTCGATGGTGCTCCAGGTCGCGTACAACATCGCCGACACCTACTGGGTGGGGCGGCTCGGCAGCGACGCCGTCGCCGCGCTGTCGTACTCCTGGGCGGTCGTCTTTCTGATGGTCTCCATCGGCGGCGGCCTCACCACGGCCGGGACCGTCCTGATCGCCCAGCACAAAGGCGCCGACGAGCTGGCGAAGACGCACCACGTCGCCGGCCAGACGCTCTCGTTCGTCACGATCGTCGCGATCACCTTCGGGGCGATCGGCTACCTCCTGACGCCGTGGATGATGCGCACCATCGGCGCCGACCCCGGCGGCGCGGCCTACGCGTACGCCGTCGACTACACCAGGGTGATCTTCGTCGGCGTCGCGTTCATGTTCTGGTTCTTCATCTACGACGCCCTCTCCCGTGGGTGGGGCGACACGAAGACGCCCCTCTACCTGATGGCGATCTCGGTGGCGATCAACGTCGTTCTCGACCCGTTCCTCATCCTCGGGTTCGAGGGCAACCCGATCTTCGGCTGGGTCGGCTACGAGGCGCTCCAGGCGACGCTGTACGCCCGGACCGGCTTCGACGGGTTCGGCGTCGCCGGCGCCGCCTACGCCACCGTCTTCTCCCGGGGCGTCGCCGCCGGGATCGGCCTCTTCATGCTGTTCACCGGCCGGGTGGGGCTCAAGCCCTCGCTGGGCGACCTCGTGCTCGAGCGGGAGACGGTCCGGCGGATCCTCGACATCGGCGCACCGACGGCGGCCGAGCAGGGGTCGCGCGCGTTCGGTATCACCGTGCTGACCGCGGTCGTCGCGCTCGCCGGCGCGAACGCCGTCGCGGCCTACGGGATCGCGAGCCGCCTCTCGTCGCTGCTGTTCCTGCCGGCGCTCGGGCTCGCCCGGGGAACGGAGACGGTCGTCGGCCAGAACCTCGGTGCGAACCAGCCCGACCGGGCGACCCGTACCGCCTATCTCAGCAGCGGAATGATCGCCGTCGTGTTCGTCGCGGTGATCGCGCTGGCGTACCCCTTCGCCGAGGGCATCGCCGGCTTCTTCATCGACTCGGGGTCGCCGAACGCGACCGAGGTCATCCTGATGAGCGCGGGCTTCATCACCATCGCGGGGCCCTCCTACGTCTTCCTTGGCGTGTTCCAGGTCTTGCTCGGGACGTTCCGCGGCGCGGGCTCGACCCGAACCGCGATGATCTTCTCCATCCAGGAGCTCTGGCTGTTCCGGATCCCCGTCGCCTTCGTGCTGCTCGCCGTCCTCGGCATGGGTATCACCGGCGTCTGGTACGCGTACATCGTCTCCTACGTCGGGTCCGCCCTCACGACGATCTGGTGGTTCCGGCGCGGCGAGTGGACGAACAACGTCGTCGAGGACGACCTCCCGACCGCCAAACCGGCGGATGATTAACTATGGCCGCGATACGCTCCCTCTTCGAGATCGAACGCCCGCCGGTCGTACTGCTCGCCGTGATCGCCAGCACCTTCTTCGTCGGCTTCGGCGGCGGCGTCGTCTTCCCGATCCTGCCGAACCTCGGAAAGGTCATGGGCTTTTCCGCGTTCATGGTCGGTCTCATCCTCTCCGCCAACCGCTTCGTCCGGCTGGTGGCGAACGCCCCGGCCGGCGCGCTCATCGACCGGGTCGGCGTTCGACGGCCGTTCGTCTACGGGCTGTTCATCGAGGGCGTCGCGACGCTCGGCTACGTCGTCGCGCTGTTCGTTCCCCCGCCGGAAGCGTGGTTCCTGCTCGCCCGAGTCCTCTGGGGGCTCGGCTCCGCGGCCGTCTTCGCGACGGCGACGACCATCGCCGCCGACCTCTCCGACAGCGGCGACCGCGGCACCAACATGGGCGTCGTCCGCGGCGGGATCACGATGGGCTTCCCCGCCGGTCTGGTCCTCGGCGGCGTCATCAGCGCCCAGTACTCGAACGCCGTCGCGTTCTCCGTGGCGGCCGCCTTTGCGTTGTTCGCGAGCGTCGTCGCCTACCGGTACGTGCCGGAGACTCACGTCGAGGCCGGCGAGAAGGAGTCGGTGAAACCGTGGGACATCGACACGTCGTTGCCGGCGCTGACGGTCGGCTTCGTGAACTTCGGGTTGCTGTTCGCCTTCTTCGGCACCCTGTTCGCGACGCTCGTTTTATTCCTCGGGGCAACGGACGTCGCGATCGGCGGCATGAAGCCGCAGGCCGCATCGGGCGTGTTCATGGCCGGGACGGTGCTGTCCGCGTCGGTCTTCATGCTGGTCGGGGGGCGGATCTCCGACACTCGCGAGTCGCGACTCCCCGTCCTCGTCGTCTTCATCGGGACGTTCGTCGCCGGATTCCTCCTGCTGTCGCAGGCGACCTCCCTCCTCTCTCTCGCCGTCGCCTGCGTGTTCATCGGAGCCGGCCAGGGCGGGACGAGCGGCCCGATGATGGCACTCCTGGCCGACCTGACGCCGGACGAGCGAATGGGCCGCGCGACCGGGACGAACAACGTCTTCGGTGACGTCGGAGGCGGCGTCGGCCCGCTCATCTCGCTGCCGCTCGTCGAACAGTTCGGATTCGAGGTCGTCTATGCGACCAGCGCGCTGGTGCCGCTGCTCGCCGGTATCGTGCTACTCGTCGGCGTGAAGAAGGAAACGGGAACGATGCGACCGGGACAGACGACGACCGACGCCGGTCGCCCTGACGCCTGACACCCAGCCGCCGCAACCGCGGGACCGCCCGGACGCCGGAGCCTCGTCACTCGACGTACAGCAAGGGAGTCGCGTCACTCGACGTACAGCGAGTAGACGATCGCGCCGAAGCCGACCGCCGTCAGCCAGCTACTGGTCGCGACGCCGACGGAGAGCTCGTAGCCGAGGAACTGGTGAATGATACCGGCCACGAGCGTGCCGAGCGTCACGATCCCGAAGCCGACCGCCAGCGCACGCAACGAGGGATCGCCGGTGTTCCGATACGCCCTCGTCGCGTAGAACGTGATGCTTCCACCGAGGATCAGGACGACCGTTTGCGCGATGATGATGAGTGTATCCAGATACATGTTCAGGTTTCCTCCCTAACTCGGGACCACAGATCGGCCAACCGCTCGTCCGCGGGTCGCTCCGGACGGGACATCTCGACGACCAGTTCGTTGTCGTCGGTCACGCTGACGGTAATCTCGTCGAACGCGACCGTGTAGCGGGTCGTGTGTTGACCGTCACGACGGATCTCCGTCGATTCCTCCAAGAGGTCCACCTCCGCTAACGTGTCCAGCTTTCGGTACGTCGTCGACAGCGGGATATCACACTCCTCGGAGACCTGGCTCGCCGTCTTCGGCTCGTCCAGGGCGGCGATGATCGACGTCGCAGCGTCGTCGCTGAGGGCGTCGAGCACCTCGCTCGGCTCCGGCGTGTCGTCCCGCTGCAACGGATCCCGCTCCATACCGGCCGTATCCGCTACGGCCTCATAAATGACCGCTGTTTCGGGCGGCGCAAAAGCACCGGAAAGCGGTCAGTTGCGGGGGAAGCGAACATCTTCGGCCCGAACACGACTAAATGGCGGCCGGGTTGTCATAGCCGGGGAATCGGGTCCGCCTTTTTATTCATCGAGTCCGAACATGTCACCGTATGACTCAACTCAACCGCCGAAAGTTCCTCCAGGCGACGGGCGCCGCAACAGTCGGTGTCGGGCTCGCGGGCTGTTCCGGCGGCGGTGGCGGCGATGGCGGCGGCGAGGAGACGGAGACGGAAGCGATGGCGACCGAGACCGAAACGCCGACGGAAACGGCCACCGCGACGGAGTCAGCTAACTACGTCGAGGAGGAGCCCGACTACGGCGGCTGGATGGAGGACGCCAACAACTACGACCGGACGGTCGACGCGACCGGTTCGGACACGGTCACGGTCAAAGTTGGCGCCGGCGACGGCTTCGCCTTCGGCCCGGCTGCCGTGCAGGTGTCGAGCGGCACCACCGTCGTCTGGGAGTGGACCGGCAAGGGCGGCGACCACAACGTCGTCGCACAGGACGACGCCTTCAGTAGCTCCCTCCAGAGCTCGCAGGGCGCCACCTTCGAGTACACGTTCGAGGAGACGGGGATTCACAAGTACTTCTGTAACCCCCACAAGACGGCCGGCATGAAGGGCGCCGTCGTCGTCGAGTAGCGTCGCACGCGCCGTCCACCGGTCCTCCATTCTGCGGTTTCGTCGCACGACTCGGGAGCCGGCGGTTTCGTCATCTTACTTGGAGACGCCCGACAGTCGCTCGTACACGGGCCACGAGGCGTCGCCCTCCGGCGCCGTCGTTGCCTCGCCATCGACCACAACGGCCGGGGCGTCGGCGGTAGCCGCACGGACCTCGCCGACGACGGCGGCCGGCGTTCCCCGCTCCCGGAGCGCGTCGACGACGGGCTCGGCGTCGGCGGCGTCGACGGCCGCGACCAGCGTCCCCGCAGTCGTCGCAGTCCACGGGTCCATCTCCAGCGCCGCACAGACGTCGGTCACGCCCGGCTGCCGGGGCACGGCGTCGCTCTCGACGGCGAACTGAACCGCTGACCTGGCGTCGTCGGTCGCCGATCGCCGCTGGGCGGTCGCCGCAGCCATCTCGTGGAACGCGCCCAGCAGCCCGCCCTCGGTCGCGTCGTGCATCGCGTGGACCTCGCCGGCCTCGCGGGCGGTGAGGGCGTCGCGCACGAGGCGCACGTCGTCGAGTCGCTCCTGCGCGGTCGCGACCGTCTCGGCCGGCAGGTCCAGCTGATCCGGATAGAGCGAGGCGAACAGGCCCGTCGACTCCACGGCCGGGCCCTTCGTGACGACGAGGCGGTCGCCCGGCTGCGCGCCGTCCGGCCGAACGATCCGGGCAGGGTCGCCCACGCCGATCGCCGTGGCCGCGCCGACCCAGGGGAACGAACAGCCGGGATACCGCGCCGTATGGCCGGTCGTGACGGCGATATCGAGGGCTGCGCACTCCTCGTGAACCGCCCCCCAGAGGGTCGCGAACTCCGAATCGGCGATCTCCGGCGGCAGCGCGAACGCGATCGAGAGGTGCGACGGGGCGATCCCGGAGACGGCGACGTCGGACAGAACGATGTGCAGCGCGAACCGCGCCGCGCGGTCGAAGCCGAGCGCCGGCAGGATCGAAACCGGGTCCGTCGCGAGGACCGTCGCGTGCGACGACCCCTCCGGTCGAATCACGCCGAAATCGCAGCCGTGAGCCGGGCCGAGGGCCACGTCGTCGCGCTCGGCGCCCAGGTTCGGTGCGACGTGGGCCTCGAAGAACGACCGCGAGATCTTGCCGGACCCGGACATTAGCGACGCTCACCTCCCCGCAACTCGGGGGACGCCGTCGTCGGGATCGAGCGACGAATCGCCCTCGACTGGTCAGGATCACGAGAGTCGCCGTGCATACCGACCGATTCGCGTCCAACCCCCTGTAGCTGTCGAGACCGCCCCCGAGCCGCCACTGCCTTTTATATATGCCCCCGCGCATCAACGGACATGCTCCGCGAGGCGCTGGCGACTCCGGTCAGGGGCGGCGCGGCCGCGGCGACTGCCGTCGTCGGGAGCGCGCTGCTCGTCGCCAGCCCCGTCGCCGTCGGTCTCTGGGCCGGCGCGATGGCGGTCGATCCGCGGCTGGCCTTCCTCGTACCGCTCGCGCTCGTCCCCTCGCTGCTGCTTCGCGGGTACGGCGTCCGCGTCGTCGCGTCCGCGCTCCGGCGTGACCCCGCCGCGCCGGGATTCACTCGCCCCGGCGTCCTGCTGCGGGACGGCGTCAAATCAGCGCTTTTGAGCCTCCTGTACCTCCTCCCGCTGTGGGTCATCCTCCTCGTCGGCGGCGGGGCCGCGGGCGTCCTCCGGCTCGGCCGCGTCGACGCCGCCGGCGTCGGGGCGGCACTGAGCGCCGTCGTCGCGGGCTTCACGGCCGTCGTCGCGGTCGGCTGGCTGGCCTGCTACGCCTACCTGCGCCCGGCCGCGCTGGCCTGCTTCGCCGACGACGGGCGGCTCCGCGATGGCCTCCGTCCCGGCCGCGTGCTGCGCGTCGCGCTCGACGGCGACTACCTGAAGGGCTGGGTCCTCGGGACTCTGGTGCTGGCAACGGGCGTCCTCGTCGCGCTCCCGTTCGTGCCGCTCCTGGTCGGCATCCCGCTCCTGTTCGGCGTGACGGTCGCGACGAACTCGCTATACGGCCGCGGCGCGGCCGGCGCCTTGCGCGGAACGACGCCGAGTGCGCCCGCAGTCGAATCGGAACGTGTCGCGACGGTCGAGCCGATGCCGGAGCCCGAGGCGGCGCCGGAATCCGACCCGACGCCGGAATCCGAGACCTCCTCCACCGTCGCGCAGGACTCCCCACCGGGCACCGACGAGGTCCTGGCCGCAAGCGAGCCGGACCCGGCCGTGCAGACCGGGCGTCGCGTGCCGCTGACGGCGACGGATATCCTGTCGAAGAGCGTACGAAGCCGGGGCGATTCGGGAGGCGAGTCGGAGGCAGCCGAGGCGACCCAGGGCGACGCGTCGGATCGGGCCGCGGGCGTCGACGACAGCGGAGAACTCGTCGACGAGCCCCGCGAGCCGGAGTCACCGCAGCGCCGCGAGGAGCCGGACGAAACCGGGTTCGCGTGGGGCGCCGCCGAGTCCGGCGACGGCACGGAGGGTAGGAACGAGAGCGAGGAGGACGGCGACGACGGCAACGAGGTGGGCGAAGCGGCCGACGACGGCGACGACGGCGACGACGGCGACGACGATCTCGGACCCGACCAGCAAACGGCCGACGATCGCTGACGCGGACGCGCCGGTCCCGCGGGCGAGAAACCAAGAGTTGTTACACCGCGGATCCTACGACGGGTATGCGCATCGCAGAGCGAGGTCGCGGGGAGGAGGGCCGCGAGCGGATCACGCTCGTCCCCGAGAACGTCGACGACCTCTGGCACCTCTCGCACGTCTTAGAACCCGGCGACATCGTCGAGGGTGACACGACTCGCCGGATCCAGCGCTCGGACGACCAGATGCGGGACACTGGCGGCGAGCGCGAGCACATGCACATCTCGCTGGAGGTGCAGGACGTCGAGTTCGCGCGCTTCGCCAACCGGCTCCGCGTCGGCGGGATCATCACCCAGTGTACCCGCGAGGACCAGCTCGGGCAGCACCACACCATCAACGTTGAGGAGCGCGACGAGCTGACCGTCGAGAAGGTGTTCAAGCCGGACCAGCTCAGCCGCATCGAGGAGGCGACGGAGGCCGCCGAGAACCCCGACGTCGCGATCGCGACCGTCGAGGAGGGCGAGGCGTACGTCCACACGGTCAAGCAGTACGGCACGGACGAGTACGCCTCCTTTACCGCGCCGACCGGGAAAGGCGAGTACGCGCGGCCCCGCGAGGAGCTGTTCGAGGAGCTCGGCGGCGCCCTCGCGCACCTGGACCCCGACGCCGTCATCCTCGCGGGCCCGGGCTTCACCAAGCAGGACGCGCACGACTACATCGACGACGAGTACCCCGCGGTCGCCGAGAAGATCAGCGTCGTCGACACCTCCGCGGCGGGCGACCGCGGCGTCCACGAGGTGCTCAAGCGCGGCGCCGTCGACGAGGTCCAGAAGGAAACCCGTATCTCCCGGGAGGCCGAGCTCATCGACGAGCTCACCCAGAACATCGGCGAGGGCGCGAAGGCGACCTACGGTCCCCAGGACGTCGCGGAGGCGGCCGAGTTCGGCGCCGTCGAGACCCTCCTCGTCGTCGACGACCGGCTCCGGCAGGAGCGCCAGGAGGAGGGCGACTGGGACATCGACGTCAACGACGTCATCGAGTCCGTCGAGCAGCAGGGCGGCGACGTCGTCGTCTTCTCCTCGGAGTTCGCCCCCGGCGAGCAGCTCCACAACCTCGGCGGGATCGCGGCGATCCTCCGGTATCGGCTGGACTAGCGGTCTTCTTTTTAAATCCGGCCCCTTCAGCGACCGGTCAGCGCCTCGCTCGCGGGTGCGAACGAGATCGTCTGCCCGCGGTCGGCGTCGCGAGCGCGCTCGTAGAGCATGTAGGCGGCCGCGGTCGTCTCGATGCCCGTCCCGCCGGAGTCGAAGACGGTGATCTCCTCGTCGCTGCTGCGCCCCGGGGCCTCGCCGGCGACGACCTCGCCCAGTTCGGCGTCGACGTCGTCCTCGTCGACGAGCCCCGCCTCCAGCGCCGCGAGGAACGCCCCGGCGTCCTGCGTCGCGCGCTCCCGCAGGTCGAGGACGTACGTGGCGCGGGCGACGGTCTCCGGCGGGATCTCGTTTTTCCCCTTCGAGTACTGCCCCATCGCCGTGACGTGGGTTCCGGGTTCCAGATCGGCGTCGTCGATGACCGGGTCGCTCGCGTTCGTCGCCGTGATCACCACGTCGGCGTCCGCGAGGGCGGCGGCGCTGGAATCGACGGCTTCGACCGGGAACCCGAGGTCCGCGGTCAGCTCCTCGGCGAATTCCTCGCGGCTGGATTCGGTCGGCGAGAAGACACGCCCGATCTCGAAGTCCCGCACCGTCGCCGTCGCGCGGAGCTGGCCGCGGGCCTGGGCGCCGGACCCGATGACGGCGATCTCGGTCGCGTCCTCGCGGGCGAGGGCGTCGACGCCGACGGCGCCGGCCGCGCCGGTTTTAAAGGGGTTCATCGACGCGCCGTCCAGCAGCGCGAGCGGCTCGCCGCTCTCGGCGTCGAACAGCGGCGTCATGAACCAGGCGTCGCCGGCGCCGAAGCCGGCCGAGTACATGTAGCCGCCCATCGCGCCGGTGTCGGGCAGGACGGCCGCGTAGGTGGTCAGCATGCCCGGCGGGTCGGCGTTGGTCAGCTTCGTCCGCGGCTCAGCGGGCGCGCCCTCGCCGACCTGTCGGTAGCCTTCGCGGACGGCCTCGACGTAGTCGGCGGGGTCCGCGAGGTCGCTCACCTCGTCGCTCGTCAGGAACAGCGTGTCCGTCATGTCTCCGCCTTTGCGCGTCGCCACGTAAAGCTTCAGGCAGCGGCGCACGTGGGCAGCGAAGTGGGTCCTGCGACTGCCGTCGCCGCCGTCGCCACCGTCGCCGCCATCGCCGCCGTCGCCGCCCTTGCCGCCGTCGCCACCGTCGCCGCCATCGCCGCCGTCGCCGCCCTTGCCGCCGTCGCCGCCCTTGCCGCCATCGACACCCTCGCCGCCGTCGCCACCGTCGCCGCCGACCCTCGGACTGAGGAATCCCGGCCAACATCGAATTTTTCAAACCGTCCCATCACGCACGCGCAGATAGTGAATCGAAACGACAAGGCGATCACGGCGCTCGTCATGCTGGCCCACGGGATGGTCCACACGTACGAGCTCGCGGTCCCGATCTTCGTTGCGATCTGGCTGGTGGAGTTTTCCGTTATCGACCTCGGCATTGCGACCTTCGAGGTGACGACGGCGACGCTGGGCGTGGTCGTCACCATCGGCTACGGGCTGTTCGGGCTGGGTGCGCTCCCGGGCGGCGTCCTCGTCGACCGCGTCGGCTCCCGACGGCTCATTACGGCCTGTCTCGTCGGGATGGGCACCTCGTTCATCCTGCTGTCGCTGGCGCCGAGCGTCGTCGTCATCACGCTGGCGCTGGTCGTCTGGGGCGTCTCCGCCTCGGTGTATCACCCCGCCGGGCTCTCGCTCATCTCGAAGGGCGTCTCCGAGCGCGGCACCGGCTTCGCGTACCACGGCATCGCTGGCAACCTCGGCATCGGCCTCGGGCCGCTGCTGACGGCGACGATGCTGCTCGTGCTCGACTGGCAGACCGTCGCCGGCATCCTCTCCGTGCCCGCGCTCGCCGCGGCACTGTATGCCTCGCAGGCGAACTTCGACCCCGAGGCAGCAGTCGAGGCGGGCGAGGGCGACGGCGACGGCGGCGACTCCAAGGCCGACAGCGGCGTCGACTCCCTCGACGAGTTCCTCGCCGAGTCGCGGAAGCTGTTCGCGGGGAGCTTCGTCCTCGTCTTCCTCGTCGTGATGTGTTCCGGGCTCTACTACCGCGGCTTCCTGACGTTCCTCCCCGAACTCCTCGGTCGGCTGCCGGGCTTCGAGCCGATCCCGCTCGCGGCGCTGCTGCCCGCGCCCGTGCTCGACCTCGTCGGGATCGACCCGGCGTCGAGTGACACGCTGGCCCCGAGCGACTACTTCTACTCCGGCCTGCTCCTCATCGGCGTCGTCGGGCAGTACGCCGGCGGGAAGCTCACCGACCGCTTCCCGGTCGAGTACGGCATCGCCGGCGGCTTCGGCTCGCTCGTCGTGCTCGCCTTAGTGTTCCTCCCGGCGGCCGCATTGGGCATCGGGCCGCTGCTCGTCGTCGGCGTCCTGATGGGCATCTCGCTGTTCATCGTCCAGCCGATGTACCAGGCGACGGTCGCCGAGTACACCCCGGCGGGCACGCGCGGGCTCTCGTACGGCTACACCTACCTCGGCGTATTCGGCGTCGGCGCGCTCGGCGGCACCGTCGCCGGCGTCGTCCTGCAGTTCCTCACCGAGCCGGCGCTGTTTCTCGTGCTGGCCGGCTTCGCGACGGTCGCCTCGCTGGTCGGGCTCTATCTGGGTCGCCAGAACGCGTAGAACAGGGATCCGCGACAACCGTTTTCCCTTCTGGTCGTGTCGGCACCGACATGGGCTCGCCGGGCACGGGCAGCGACCGGGTTCTCGTCGTCGACGACCAGCCAGGGCTCGTCAACCTCTACCGGGTCTTCCTGGAGGACTCCCGCGACGTCCGCACCGCGACGAGCGGCAGCGAGGCGCTGGAGGCCGTCGACGAGACGGTCGACGTCGTCCTCCTGGATCGGCGCATGGGGGCGATAAGCGGCGACGAGGTGCTCGAGGAGCTTCGAAGCCGTGAGAACGACGTACCCGTTGCGATGGTGTCGGCCGTCCAACCCGACGTCGACGTCCTCGAGTTACCGTTCGACGACTACATCGTGAAACCGGTCGAGGAACCGTTCCTCCCGGAGCGCGTCGACACGCTGGCCAGCTACGACGGTCTCGACGAGACCGCTCGCGAGTACATCCGCTACGCGGCGAAAAAGGCCGTCCTCGACGCGGAGTACGTCGGTGACCCGACGAAGACGGACGCGTATCAGACAGTTGTTGCTCGGCTCCGGGACCTTCGCGAGCAGTTAGCCGAACCCCCGTCACACCCGTACGACGGCGTGGACGACGATCTCGACCCTGACTAATTCCCGAGGGTACGCGGATCGTGCGTACTCGTGGATTCACGGGGAAGCATCGCGGCTTTCGTCAGCGAAGCACGTCAGTGACCACCGGACGAGAGGTGCAGACCGACGATGCCGACCACGATCACGCCGATGAACAGCACCCGGGAGAGCGTCGCTGGTTCGTCGAAGAGGACGATTCCCAGCGACGCGGTTCCGACGGCCCCGATACCCGTCCAGACCGCGTAGGCCGTGCCCACCGGGAGGTCCTTGACGGCCTGCGCCAGCAGAACCATGCTGATGACGAGCGCGACGACGGTGCCGAGCGCGGGCCACGGCTTCGAGAGCCCGTCGGAGTATTCGAGGCCGACTGCCCAGCCGATCTCGAACAGTCCCGCGACCAGCAGAATGTACCACGACATCTCGTTTCGGCTCTACCCGCCTGGCGCGGATAGTCCCTGTTATCTACCGTTCCGATACAGGTTTCGGGTCGGTATCGTGCGGACGCGGTCCGCGTGCTTCAGCCCCGGACCTTGAAGTAGACGTACCGCCAGACGCCGAGCGCGACCGCGCCGGTGACGGTGATGACGACGGCGAAGGCGGGCGCGGCGCCGCCGTGGAACGCGCCGCCCCAGCGCAGCAGCAGGCCGACGACCGCCGCGGGCACCCACGAGCGAACGACCAGCGGAACGGACGACTTCGCGCTCTCCGCGGCGCCCGGCGCGTACGCCCCGATGAGCGGTGCCACGAGGATCCAGCCGATGAGGAACGGGGCGTAGATCCCGAGCAAATACGCCGGATTCTCGGTGAGAAACGCGGCCGTGTTGTGCTGCAGTGCGCCGAACGTGAGCAGTCCGAGAATGACGACGACGTCGCCGACCGCGAGGGGTGCGGCCCCCCGATCGAGCCGGGACGCGAGGAAGCTGTCCGAGTCCATGGGGCACGGTCGGTCGCCGGGGCTCTTGTTTCGTGCGGATCTGATCGACGGTCGCAGCCGTGGACCGAGCGACCGGCGGTCAGTCCGGCTTCGGAGCGACCCCAGCGACGGTGTAGCCGAACCCGGAATCGACGACCGAGGCGTCGAGGCCGGCAGCGGCGACGTCGACGGCGAGCGCGTCCGGCTCGCGGAACGACGAGCCCATCCCCATGGCCCGCTCGGCGGCGACGAGGGCGACCCCGAGTGGATGGCTCGGGTCGAAGTCGCGGACGACGAGGACCCCGCCGGGCCGAAGTACGCGAGCGGCCTCGCGGAGCGCGCCGGTCTGGTCCGGAAAGTGGTGCAGCGCGTCGACGATCACGACCGCGTCGACGGCGGCGTCCGGGACCGGGAGGCGTGCGGCGTCGCCCCACACCGCGTCGAGGCCGCGTTCCCGCGCTCGCGCCAGCATCCCCTCGGAGACGTCGACGACGACTCGGTCCTCGACCGGTACCGCCTCGGCCGCGCGGCCGGAGCCGCCGCCGACGTCGAGCACGCGGTCGACCGTGCGCTCGGCGCGCGCGAACCCGGCGCCCAGCGCGTCCGGGTCCGCGGCGGGCATGAGCCGATCGTACAGCGGCGCGATCCGGTCGAAGAAGCGGACGTCGCCGGCGCCGTGCATAGGGAATACTGCGCTTGCAGGAGTGTAAACGTGTCTCCAGACTGGCGGTCGTGGTCGTCGTTTCCGCTGTCGCTGGAAACGCGCTGTCGTTATGCAGTGTCTCTGCCGAAACCGGGAAGCCGATAATAAACAAGACAGTCAGCCAACCGTTTAATCTGTGATAGAATGTCATGTAATTAAACACTTCCAAATAATTATGTATGTGCTCTACAATGTGCTGTGTGTATTCATGGCAAAGACGCTGGGTCACTGTAAGGAGTGTGGACAGAATTTCAAAAGAGCTCGAATATCTGGCCGCCGAAAGGGATACCAGGTACTCAATAAAGGGAAGCATAGCACTCGAATACAATGCAAAGGGTGTGGCCGTAAAATAACAGTCCGAGACAGGTAGAACCTGCTGTACGTCGGTTTTTGGCACGCCAATAATCCTGACACTGTGGCTGCTTCAGCCAGTTCTGTTTAATAAGGAGTAGCGCCGTCTCCGCGCAGGCCGACTCCCTCCCGACTGTTCTTGTGTGCGGCCACGCAAGGATCAGTATGGAGTTCGCGCTGCTGGGCTGGCCCGACGAGGAGCCGACCCTCCGGCTGGACTACCGGGCGTTCAGCTACGCGGGCAAGTTCGTCACCGGCGGGACCGGCATCGCGGTACTGCGCGCGGCCGACCCGGTTTCGTTCGACCCGGACCAGCCGCTGCCGGACGGGCTCGACCCGGCCACGTTCGCGGACGACGTGGTCGCCGCCGTCGCGTTCAACGCGGACCGCACCGAGCCGGAGACGCTGTGGCTCCGGTACGTGACGGTCCACGCGGCCCTGCGCGGGGAGGGGTTCGGGCCGGAGCTCGTCGGCGAGGTCCTCGACCGCGCGACCGCCGGTGGCTACGAGAGCGCGCGCATCGCGGTCAACAACCCCTTCGCGTACGAGGCGCTGCACAAGGTCGGGTTCGCGTTCACGGGTCGGGAGACGGGGATCGCCGAACTCGTGCTGGAGCGGCCGCTCGACGCGCCCGCGACCGTCGACCGCGAGACGTACCAGGCCGGACTCGACCGCTTCCGCGACCGGGAGCGGGAGCTGTCGAGCGCGGAGGAGGCGTTCCTCGCGGACCGCGCTCGGCGCGGCCCGCCGGAATCGCACTTTTAAGAGCCGCCGGGACAACGGTCGGACAATGGGAAACGCTGACCTCCGCTCGCTCGCGTCGATCCGCGAGGTCGAGTTCGACGAACTCGAGGGGAGCGTCGTCGCCATCGACGCGCACAACTGGCTGTATCGCTACCTGACGACGACGGTGAAGTGGACCCGCGACGAGATCTACACCACCAGCGACGGCACCGAGGTCGCCAACCTCGTCGGCATCGTGCAGGGGCTCCCGAAGTTCTACGAGCACGACCTCATCCCCGTTTTCGTCTTCGACGGCGAGGTGACGGAGCTGAAGAGCGCGGAGATCGAGGAGCGCCGCGAGAAGAAGGAGGCCGCCGCGGAGCGACGGGCCGAGGCGGAGGCAGCCGGCAAGACCGAGGAGGCGGCTCGCCTGGAGGCCCGCACGCAACGGCTCACGGAGACGATCCACGAGACGACCCGGGGGCTGTTCGACCGCCTCGACGTCCCGTACGTCGAAGCGCCCGCCGAGGGGGAGGCGCAGTGCGCGCACATGAACGCCGTCGGCGACGCCGACTACGCCGGCAGCGAGGACTACGACACGCTGCTGTTCGGCGCGCCCCGCACGCTCCGCCAGCTGACGAGCAAGGGCAACCCCGAGCTGATGGACCTCGAAGCGACGCTCGCGGACCTCGACTTCTCGCGGCAGGAGCTCGTCGACGCCGCGATGCTCTGTGGCACCGACTTCAACGAGGGCGTCTCCGGTATCGGCCCGAAGACGGCCGTGAAGGCGATCCGCGAGCACGGCGACCTCTGGGGCGTCCTCGAGGCCGAGGACGCTGAAATCGCCAACGCGGAAGCCGTCCGCGAGCTGTTCTTCGACCCGCCGGTCACCGACGACTACGAGTTCGACACCGACCTCGACCCGGACGTCGAGGCCGCCCGCGCGTACGTCGTCGACGAGTGGGAGGTCGCCGCCGACGAGGTGGAGCGCGGCTTCGAGCGCATCGAGGAGTCGATGGTCCAGACCGGGCTGGACCGCTGGACGTGAGCTGGAGTCCCCGAAAGGAGCGGTCGCGACGAGGAGAACCGCAACCGGATTACGCGCGGCGACCCGAGACGGGATCGTGACCACCTGGATCGAGAACCCGGAGGGCGGACGCGCTCGCGGGCCGCGCGCGCTCGTCCGCTCGTGGACCGAGGTGCTGGTTCGACCGCGGCGCTTCTTCGTCACCGGCGTCGGGCCGGGGGATCAGGCCCCGGGCCTCACCTTCGCGATGACCGTCGCCGTCGCGTTCGCGACCGGCTGGTTCGCGACGACGCCGGGCGCGATCCCGGGCATCGTCGGCTCGCCGGTCGTCTCGGCGCTCGTCGCCCTCCTCGTCGTCGGTCTGCTCGCGGCCCCGGTCGGGCTGCACCTGACGGCCGCGCTCGCCGTGGTTTCGCTCGCGGTCGTCGTCCGGGACCGCGGCGGCGTTAGCGAGACCGTGCAGGTCGTCGCCTACGCGTCCGCGCCGTTCGCGCTCGCCGGGCCGCCGATCCCGGCCCTGCGCGTCACGTGTGGGCTCTACGCCGCCGGCCTGCTCGTGTACGGGCTCCGAACCATTCACGACACGTCCTGGCTCCGTGCGGCGGTCGCGGCGACCCCCGCCGCGCTCGTCGGCTACGGGGTCGGCTACCGGACGATCGCCGCCGCGCGAACGCTATTCGGTTTATAAGTATCCCCGAGGCGTCGGACACCCCTCGTGCGCGTTTGTACTCGGGAATTCTCGGGGGTTCCGTCGCCGACGCGCTGAGGGACTTTCGACAACCGTTTTAGGCGGGAGGCTGTCTTGACACACAAATGGGATCCTGTATCATTTGCGGCACCTCCGTGGAGGGTCGCGTTTGCGACTCCCACGAGGAGGACGTCGTATTCGATTTCCGTGGCGATAGCCCGCACCAGCTCGTCGACGACCGATTCTACCGTGGTACCGTGGACGGCTACGCCGACTTCGGCGTCTTCGTCGACCTCGCGCCCGGCGTCACCGGGCTGCTGCACCGCTCCGAGCTCGACATGCGCCTCGACTCCCTCGAGTGGGAGCCGGGCGACACCGTCTTCGTGCAGGTGAAGAACGTCCGGGACAACGGCAACGTCGACCTCGGCTGGTCGATCCGGCAGGCGGAACGCGAGTTCCGCGGCCACCTGGTCCAGGAGGGCGACGGCGCCGAGGCGGAGTTCGAACCCGAGGACGTCGAGGACACCGCCGAGGAGGCCGCCGTCGAGTCGAAGGACGCCGCCGAGAAGGCGGAGGAAGCCGCCGAGGACGCCGAGGCGGTCGCCGAGGAGGCCGAGGAGATCGAGGAGACCGCAGAGGAGCTCGAAGACGCGGCCGAGGACGTCGCGGACGCGGACGAAGACGTCGCCGAGGACGTCGAAGCTGCCGCCGAGGAGATCGAGGCAGCAGCCGAGGACGTCGAGGAGAGCGCCGAAGAAGCCGCCGAGGAGGCCGAGGCGGCCGAAGTGGCCGCGGAAGCGGCCGAGACCGCCGCGGCAGCCGTCGAGGCGGAAGCGGAGGCCCACGAGACGGACGAGACAACGGAAGCCGAGGCCGAGGAAGCCACGGAGTTCGAGCGCGTCGAGGTCGGGACCCTCGGCGACCGCGTCGACGAGGAGGTCCGCATCGAGGGCGAGGTCGTCAACGTCCGCCAGACGGGCGGCCCGACGGTCTTCGAGGTCCGCGACGAGACCGGCTCCGTCGACGGCGCGGCGTTCGTCGAGCCAGGCGTTCGCGCGTACCCCGACGTCGAGCTGGGCGACGTCGTCCGGCTGGACGGCGAGGTCGAGCTCCGCCGCAGCGAGATCCAGATCGAAACGGAAGCCCTGGCCGTGCTGGAGGGTGAGGAGGCCGAGACCGTGCAGCGCCGGCTCGCCGACGCGCTGGCCGAGAAGGCCCGCCCGGAGGACATCGAGCCGCTCGGCGGCGACGACGCGGTCGCGACGCTCTCGGACGACCTGCTCGACGCCGCGCAGGCAATCCGGCGCGCCGTCCTGCAGTCTCGACCCATCGTTGTCCGCCATCCGGCGACCGCCGACGGCTACGTCGCCGGCGCCGCACTCGAACGCGCCGCGCTCCCGCTTATCCGCGAGGAGCACGCCCAGAGCGACGCGGAGTACCACTACTTCGACCGCCGCCCGCTCGACGGCGCCGTATACGACATGGACGCGGCGACGAACGACGCGACGCGGATGTTACAGGACCGCGACCGCCACGACGAGAAGCTCCCCCTGTTCCTGCTCGTCGGCACCGGATCGACGGTCGAGTCCGCCGACGGCATCGGCCTCCTCGACGTGTACGACGCCGAGGCCGTCGTCGTCGACGCCGAGGTCGCCGACCCCGAGACGCGCGAGACGGTCGACACCCTCGTCTCGCCGGAGCTCGCCGACACCGACGACCACCTCTCGACGGGCGCGCTCGCCGCGTCGCTGTCGGCCGCGGTCAACGGCGACGTGCGCGATGACCTGACGCACCTGCCCGCGGTGAGCTACTGGGAGGAGACCCCGACGCATTACACCGAGCTCGCCCGCGACGCCGGCTACGACGCCGAGCGCGTCGCGGAGCTCCGCGAGGCCATCGCGCTGGAGGCGTACTACCAGTCCTACGAGGACAAGCGCGAACTGGTCGCCGACCTGCTGTTCGAGGACGGCGGCGACCTCGCGGCCCACGTCTCCGAGCAGTTCCGCGAGAAGCTGGAGACCGAGGTCGAGACCGCCGAGGCCAACATCGAGCGCGAGGCCGCCGACGGCGTCGAGTTCGCCGTCCTCGACACGGACGCGTACACCCACCGCTACGACTTCCCGCCGACAGGCCTCCTGCTGGACGAGCTCCACCGTCGCCACCGCGAGGGCGACTTCGTGACCCTCGGCTTCGCGACGGACGAACTGTACGTTCGCTCGACGATGGACCTCTCGGTTCGTGACGTCGCCGCGGAAGCCGCGGAGATCGCGCCCCAGGCCGACATCCACTCGGCCGGCGTCCGCGAGGGGACCATCGAGTTCCTCTCGGGCGAGCGCGACGCCGTCGAGGACGCCGTCATCGCCGCCATCGCCGAGCTGTCGAGCTAAGCTCGCGATTCAGTCGCCGTCAGTTCTCACCGTCGCCGTCACTTCCCCTCGTCGCCGTTCTCTCCGCTTCCAGCCGCATCCTCGTCGATCGTTTCGTCGCCGACGTCCCTGGCGTTCTCGTCGGTTCCCGAGTCCGAAGTGACGTCGTCGATGGTCTCGTCGCCGACGCCGGCGCTGCCGCCCGCGCCCTCCTCGCCCTCTCCCTCACCGTCTTCACCGTCGGGTTCCGTCACCTCGGCTCTGGTCGACCGTTCGACGTCGGACTTCTCCATCTCCTCCTCCGGGTCGAAGACGACCTGGCCCTTCCCGGCGGTGTACTCGTAGGTGTGCCACTCCGGGATCGTCAGCACGCCCGTCATCTTGCGGATGCGGAGCTGCTTGAGCAGCGTGTCGGGGACGACCTCTTCCGTGAACCGGAGGTCGACGATGCCGTCGACCATGTACTCCAGGTCGTGCGGGAAGGCGTTCGCGTCGCCGGCCATCGTCGCGCCCGCGAACACCGGGACGAAGCGGGCCTTGCAGACGTCCGCGCGCAGGCGCTTGAGGAAATCGTACGCCTTGACGGGCTGGACGAGCGTCCCGAGCTCCGTTAACGAGTCGATGACGACGATGCCCTCGTCGTCCATGCCGAGTTCGCCAAGACAGTCCTCCAGCCGACTCAGCACCTGGCCGAGGTCGGTCGGGTCCCGGACCGTCGTCGTGGCGTCGCGGGCGACGGACTGGAGGTGGGCGGTGAAGTCGTTGGTCCGCTCCGGCGGCGAATCCGCGCCCTCGATCCGGTGCGTGAAGCAGTCGAGGATCCGGAGCTGGCCGGCCTCCAGTAACGGCAGCACGTTCCAGTCCATGCTGACGAACTCCTGGACGACGGAGGTCGGCGTTTCGAGGAACGAGACGACGACCGCCGGCTCGCCACGCTGGAGCGCCCGCCACACCAGCTCGGCCTGCACGGACTCGTCGCGCGTGCCGGACATCCCGGAGAGCAGCACCAGCGAGTTGCGGGGCATCCCCTCCGGAAGCCCGGTGTCCATCGCGCTGACGCCGGGGCGGAACTGGCGAAAGCCATGGTAGGTCGTGAACACGCGCCCGCTCGACTCCAGCGCCTCCCGGCAGGCGTTCGAGCAGAACTCGTAGTCGACGCCGCCGTGCTCGGAGACGACGGGCGCCGCCGAGATGGGGAGCCGACAGAAGTCACATCGCGGAACGGCTTCCGCCTCGCTCGACTCATCGGTATCGGCCGTCGATCCGGATTCGGCCGTCGCGTCCGGTTCCTCGGTCGTGCCCGATGGCTCGGCGGCTGGCGGCTCGCCCGCCGTCGACGCTTCGGCGCCGCCCGCAGTCGACTCGTCGGCGTCGCCGTCCGACGCTGCCGCGGACTCCGCTCCGTCGCTCGAGTCGGAACTGTCCATGGGTAACGTTCACACGCCAGCCCATTAATCCTCCCTCGCTGTCGTTCGGGGCCCGGGAGCGCTTCGACGAGCGCGGTCCGGCACGGAGCCCCTTTGCGACACCCTTATTCACGAAACGCGTTGATCCACGGGTAATGAGTACTGACGCGCCGAGCGAGGGCGGGGAGCCCGACGCCGGGGAGCCCGAGGCGTTCGTGAACGCCTGCGAGGAGCTGGTCGACCGGATCCTCGCTGGCGACGTCGAGCGCGACGACCTCGAGTCCGCGAAGCTGTCCGTCTGCTCGGAGTTCTCGTCCCCGAAGGTGCCGAAGAACACGGATCTCCTCGACTACGCGCCCGACGAGCGGCGCGAGGAGGTCGAGGAGGTCGTCCAGCGGAAGCCCGTCCGGACCGCCTCGGGCGTCTCGCCCGTCGCGATCATGACGTCGCCGAAGATGTGCCCGCACGGGAAGTGCCTCTACTGTCCGGGCGGCCCCGCCTCGGAGTTCTCCTCCTCGCAGTCGTACACGGGCCACGAGCCGGCCGCGGCCCGCGGCCAGCAGAACGACTACGACCCGTACGGCCAGGTGACGCTCCGGCTCGAACAGCTCCGGCAGATCGGCCACCCCGTCGACAAGGTCGAACTCATCCTGATGGGCGGGACGATGACCGCGCGCTCGCACGACTACCAGGAGTGGTTCGTCAAGCGCGCGCTGCAGGCGATGAACGACTACGACCTCCACAAGGACCCCGAACCGGCCGAGGAACAGTCGTTCGCGCAGGACCCGGAGGACGTCGAGTTCGAGTACCTCGAGGACGTCATCGCGGAAAACGAGACGAACGAGATCCGCAACATCGGGACGACGTTCGAGACCAAGCCGGACTGGTGTGACCCCGAGCAGATCGACCGCATGCTCGACCTCGGCGGCACGAAGGTCGAGGTCGGCGTCCAGACGACCTACGAGCGGATCAACCGCGAGATGCACCGCGGCCACGGCAACGCGGCCTCGCGGGACGCGAACCGTCGCCTCCGCGACTCGGCGTTCAAGGTCGGCTTCCACATGATGCCGGGCCAGCCCGGGATGAGCAAGGAGATGTGCCTCGAGGACTTCCGGCAGCTCTTCGATAACCCGGACTGGCGGCCGGACTACCTGAAGATCTACCCGACCCTGGTCGTCCGCGGCACACGCGTCTATGACCAGTGGCACAACGGCGACTACGAGCCGCTCGACAACGAGACGGCGGCGGACCTCGTCGCCGAGATCATGGGCGAGATCCCGAAGTACACGCGCCTCCAGCGCGTCCAGCGCGACATCCCCGCGGACTTCATCGACGCCGGCGTCTGGAAGTCGAACCTCCGCCAGCTCGCACGCCAGCGCGCTGAGGAGCGGGGGATCGAGATCAACGACATCCGGGCCCGCGAGGTCGGCATGAACGACGCGGACCCCGACCCGGACGCCATCGAGCTCGACGTCATGACCTACGAGGTCGCCGGCGGCACCGAGCACTTCATCTCCTTCGAGGACCCCGTCCGCGACCTCCTCATCGGCTTCTGTCGCCTGCGCTTCCCCTCCTACGCCGAGGGCCAGCCCGGCACGCAGGGCACCGAGACCGACGCGGTCCGGCAGGAGCTCGAGGACGCCGCCCTGGTCCGCGAACTGCACGTCTACGGCAGCGAGGCGGCCATCGGCACCGAGGGCGACTGGCAGCACGAGGGCTACGGCCGGAAGCTGCTCCAGCACGCGGAGGAGCTGGCCCGCGACGCCGGGTACCGGAAGCTCTCGGTCATCTCCGGTATCGGCGTGCGCCAGTACTACCGCGAGAAGTTCGGCTACTACCAGGACGGCCCGTACGTGTCGACCCGGCTGTAGGCGCTCCGCCTCCTGAATCCCTCTACCCGGGTTCGTCGCCGACTCCGCCTTTCGTCGACGAACCCGCCTTTCGTCGTCGTCGACGCCCCGCCCTGTCGCTGGCGACGCCCCGCCCCGTCGCTGGCGACGCCCCGCCCCGTCGCTGGCGACGCTCTCGGCTATCAGTTTTATCCGCGATGCGTGTGTGAATAATACCAGAAGGTGTGGGGATGATGGGGCCGAAACTCGTCGAGCTAGTCGCGTCGCTGGAGGTCCGGATCGTCGTGTCGTTCCTCCTGTTGTCGGTCACCGGCGTGGTTAGCTTCGTCGTCGTCCCCTGGGCAGTCGACCAGACGGGACAGTTCATCACCGAGCGAGTGCTCCGGAGCGAGTCTATCCCTTACGAGCCGGGGTGGGTGCGCTGGTTCGTGCCGACGACGCTGGCCAGGTGGCTGTTCCAGCTCGCCATCGGCATCGCGGTTGGATTGCTACTGCTCTGGGTCTGGGGGTTCGGGTCCGTCGCCAGCACCATCGCGGACGTGCTGTACGTGGCGACGCCGTGGGTCGCGCGGTTCCTGACCACGGTAGTCCTGCTCGGGATCCTCCTCACCGGGACCGACTTCATCGAGGCCAGGGTCGAGACCTACGCGGAGGAGTCCGACCGCATCGGCGAGCACGAGGTGAGCGTCGTCACGCGGGTGCTCCAGGCGTCGATGATCATCACCGTCGGGCTCGTGACGCTGGCCGTCTGGGACTTCAACCTCCGCGGGCTCCTGTTCGGGGCCGGAGTCCTCGGCATCATCGTCGGGATGGCGGCCCGGCAGACGCTCAGCAACACGTTCGCCGGGTTCGTCCTTATGTTCTCCCGGCCCTTCGAGATCGGCGACTGGATCAGCATCGAGGACGTCGACGGCACCGTCACCGACATCACCATCGTCCACACCCGGGTCCGGACGTTCGACGGGGAGACGGTCGTGTTCCCGAACAGCAGCGTCAACGGTTCGCAGGTGAAGAACTACTCCGACCAGAACCGGCTCCGGCTCGAGTTCGAGGTCACCGTCGACTACGCCACGGACCTCGGCCGGGCCGAGGAGATCGCGCTCGACGCGCTCGAGGGGCTCGAGAGCGTCCGCGACGTGCCGAGCCCGGAGGTCGTCGCCGGCGGGTTCGCCGAGTCGGGCGTCGAGCTGGAACACCGGTTCTGGATCGAGAACCCGAGCGCACGGAAGGAGCGGCGGACGCGCTCGCAGGCTATCCGGACCGTCAAGCGGGCCTTCGACGAGAACGGCATCGAGATCCCGTACCCGCACCGGACGGTCACGACCCGCGACGTCGCCGACGGCCCAACCGACGACGCGACGACGGACGACGCGACAACCGACGATGCGACGACGGACGTCGCCGGCGACGTCGAGTACGGCGTCGGGACCGAGGAAGCGGAATCGGAGCCGCCGCGCTGAGACGTGAACAACTATTAACGAGTTCCTTCGAGTAGGAGAACACTCATATTTATAAACTTCGTGTCGGATTTATGCCGTATGCCGCAGCAGACCCGACGAACGTTTCTCAAGGTGAGTGGTGGTGTACTGGGTGGTATCGCGGCCGGAACGACGGTGGCGGCCGCGGAACGAACCGACCGGTTCATCGTCGAAACCGGCGGGAACGACGACCTCGGCGGGCTGACCGTCGTCCACGAACTCGCGGGCGTCGACTACGCGGTCGTCCGCGGCGAGGTGTCCGAGGTCGAGGCCGCGAGCGGCGTCGCCGACTACGCGCCCGACGTCGACGTCGAGCTCGACGACCCGAGTCCGAACGAGGACGCGCCGACGGTGTCCGAACCGTCCGTCGAGGACGAGCCGGGCTATCCCCTCCAGTGGGACAAGCAGGCGCTCGACGTGCCGACGGCCCACGAGACGACGAAGGGCGAGGGAACTCGCGTCACGATCATCGACACCGGCGTGGCTGCAGGCCACCCCGACCTCGACGTCAACGAGACCCTCTCCCGGAACTTCACGGGCGACGGCTTCGGCTCGGCCAACGCCGCCGGTGGGTATCACGGCACGCACGTCGGCGGCATCGTCGCTGCCAGCACGGACAACGAGGCGGGCGTCGCCGGCACGGCACCCGAAACCGATCTCGTCGACTGTCGGGTGTTCTCCCCGAGCGCACTGGCGTCGTTCGGCGACATCCTCGCCGCCGTCGTCTATAGCGCCGCCATCGACGCCGACGTCGCGAACCTCAGCCTCGGTGCGTATCCGATCCCCCGGCAGGCCGTCGGGGAGTTCTTCGGCAAGGCGCTCAACCGCATCATGACGTACGCGAACAGCCAGGGGACGCTCCTGGTCATCGCCGCCGGCAACGACAGCGCCGACCTCCAGCACGACAAGAACTTCATCAGCCTGCCCAACGAAGGGGCCCAGGGCGTCTCCGTGAGCGCGACCGGCCCGATCGGCTTCGGCTGGGGCGACGAGGGCGTCGAGGCACCGGCCGAGAGCCCGGCGTTCTACACGAACTACGGCACGAACGCGCTCGACCTCGGGGCGCCCGGCGGCGACGCCGACCTGAACGCGATCGGAACCGGGGTCCCGTGGTATTACGACCTGGTGTTCAACACGATTGCCGTCCCGCAGTACAGGACGAACGAGGAGGACGAGGTGATCGGGATCGACGGCTACGAGTACTCGTACAATTGGGTCGCCGGCACCTCGATGGCTGCGCCACAGGTCGCCGGCGCCGCCGCGCTCGTCAAGAGCGCCAATCCCGACTACAACGCGAATCAGGTCGAATCCGCGCTCGAGGCGGCCGCCGAGGTCCCCGAGGGCTACGACAAGACGTACTACGGTGCCGGGTTCCTGAACGTCGTCGACGCGCTGTAGGCGATGCTCGCTCTCCGTCTCCGCCCGACCGGTCAGCACGTCCCCGAGGCCTGCGGCGTCGGTATTCGTCGTTTCGGTTCGGTATCGAGCCCCCTATTTAAACGACTACTTATATTACCCATCGAAGATACTGCCCGACATGGCGAACGACAGTCCCGTCGAGCGCGCTCGCGAGAACCTCACAGGGATCGTCTCCGTCGTCGTCACCGCGACCTGGCTGGGGGCCCTGCTCGCGGGGCAGGACTGGTGGCTCGCATTCATGCTCGTCGGCTACGTCGCCGTGGTGCCCATCGTCGCGTTGTTGTTCGGCGACGAGGAGGACCGGGCGGAGTGGTGGAGCGAGGGGGAGTCGTCCGACTCGGAGCGGACGGCGACCGCCGAGTCCGACAGGCGGGACGCGCTCCAGACCATCCGAGACCGGTACGCCCGCGGCGAGCTCACCGAGGAGCAGTTCGAGCGGAAGCTCGAGACCCTCCTCGAAACGGAGACGCTGGAGGACGTGAAGGGGCGGGACTCGATCGCAACCGGCGATGGTGAGTCGCGACCGCCGGCGCGGGACGGAACGGATGCGGGCCGGTCGACGCAACCGGAGACCGAGCTCGAGCGCGACCCGTAACCGGCTACGGACAACGACACGCCTTTTTCCGGGGCCCCTGTGGGCAACGTATGGAACAGAAGCAGGAGCTGTCGAGCATCGACCTCCGTGCGCTCGTGACGGAGACCCGCCGGTACACGGGCGCGAAGGTCGACAAGGCCTATCTGTACGGCGACGACCTGCTCCGCCTCAAGCTTCGCGACTTCGACCGCGGCCGCGTCGAGCTCATGATCGAGGTGGGCGACGTCAAGCGCGCGCACGTCGCGGACCCCGAACACGTCGGCGCGGCGCCCGGCCGGCCCCCGAACTTCGCGAAGATGCTGCGGAACCGGCTAAGCGGGGCCGACTTCGTCGGCGTCGAGCAGTACGAGTTCGACCGCATCCTCACGTTCGACTTCGAGCGCGAGGACCAGAACACCCGCATCGTCGCGGAGCTGTTCGGTCAGGGGAACATCGCCGTCCTCGACGAGAGCGGCGAGGTCGTCCAGTCGCTGGAGACGGTCCGGCTGAAGTCCCGCACCGTCGCCCCCGGCGCCCAGTACGAGTACCCGGGGACGCGGCTCAACCCGCTCGACATCTCCTTCGACGCCTTCTGCCGCCGGATGAACGAGTCCGATACGGACGTCGTCCGGACGCTGGCGACCCAGCTCAACCTCGGCGGGCTCTATGCGGAGGAGGTCTGCTCGCGCGCCGGCGTCGAGAAGACCATCGACATCGCGGAGGCGACGGAGGAGCACTACCGCGCCCTGTACGACGCCATCGCCCGCCTCGACGAACGGCTCCACTCCGGCGACCTCGACCCCCGCGTCTACGAGGAGGACGACTCCGTCGTCGACGTCACCCCGTTCCCCCTCGTCGAGCACGAGGACCTCCACAGCGAGGGGTACGACTCTTTCACCGCCGCCGTCGACGACTACTTCTACCGACTCGAGCGGACCGAGGAGGAAGAAGTCGAGGAGGCGGGCACCTCGGAGCCGGAGTTCGAGGAGGAGATCGCCAAACAGCAGCGCATCGTCGAGCAGCAGGAGGGGGCGATCGAGGGCTTCGAGGAGCAGGCCGAGCAGGAGCGCGAGCGCGCCGAGCTGCTGTACGCGAACTACGACCTCGTCGACGAGGTCCTCACGACGATCCAGGACGCCCGCGAGGCCGGCGTCCCCTGGGACGAGATCGAGGAGACCCTCGAAGCCGGCGCGGAGGAGGGCATCGAGGCCGCGGAGGCCGTCCGCAACGTCGACGGCAGCGAGGGGACGGTCACGGTCGAGCTCGACGACACCCGGATCGAGCTGGACGCCACGGCCGGCGTCGAGGTGAACGCCGACCAGCTCTACCAGGAAGCCAAACGCGTCGAGGAGAAGAAGGAGGGCGCGAAGGAGGCCCTCGAGGAGACGCGCGCGGAGCTCGAAGCCATCAAACAGCGCCGCGAGGAGTGGGAAGCCGAAGACGAGGGCGAGGCGGAAGAAGAGGCGGAAGGCGAGTTCGAGGAGGTCGACTGGCTCTCGCGGTCGTCGATCCCGATCCGCTCGACGGACAACTGGTACGAGCGGTTCCGCTGGTTCCGGACCTCGGACGACTACCTCGTCATCGGCGGGCGCAACGCCGACCAGAACGAGGAGCTCGTAAAGAAGTACATGGACAAACACGACCGCTTCTTCCACACGGACGCCCACGGCGGCCCCGTCACCATCCTCAAGGCCGCCGGGCCCTCCGAGTCGGCCGAGGCGGTCGACTTCTCCGAGGAGACGCTCCGGGAGGCCGCCCAGTTCGCCGTCGCCTACTCCTCGGTCTGGAAGGACGGACGCGGCGCCGGCGACGCGTACATGGTCGACCCGGACCAGGTCTCGAAGACGCCCGAGAGCGGCGAGTACCTGGAGAAGGGCGGGTTCGCCATCCGCGGCGACCGCACGTACTTCGAGGACGTCCCGTGTCGGGTCACCATCGGCATCCAGTGCGAGCCGGTCACTCGGCCGATCGGGGGCCCGCCGTCGGCCATCGTCGACCGCGTGGCGACCCACGTCGAGCTGGAGCCCGGCATGTACGCCCAGAACGACATGGCGACGAAGCTCTACCGCGAGTTCAAGGAGCGGTTCGCCGACGAGTCGTTCGTCCGGAAGGTCGCGAGCGCCGACCTCATCCAGGAGTTCCTGCCGCCGGGCGGGTCGGAGATGCTCGACTGATCGAGCGGCGGACAGCTACGTGTCGTCGTCAGCGTCGCCGACGTCCATCGTGTAGCAGACCGCAGTGCCGTCGAGCACGAGGGTGTCGTCGTTCCGACACACTTGCGTCTCCAGTTCCGTGATCGGCTTGTCCTCGCGCACGTCCGTCACCTCGACGACGCCGGTGATCTCGTCGCCCGGGCGCACGGGCGCCTCGAAGTCCCAGTCGACGTTGAGGAAGACGGTCCCCGGGCCGGGGAGTTCCTGGGCGACGACTGCGTTGAGGATGGCGCTCGTGATCCCGCCCTGGACGACGATCTCGCCGAAGCCGGACGCCTCTGCGGCGGCCTCGTCGTAGTGAAGCGGGTTCCGGTCGCCGCTGATCTCCGTGAAGCGCTCGATGTCCTCCTCCTCGACGGTTCGGGTTCGTTCGGCCGTGGCGCCGACGCTCGGAGCCGGCCGCGGCCAGGCGTTCTCGTCGATGTCGGTCATGTGCCCGTACGCTACCGCCGGATCACAATCAACCTTTGTGGCCCCGCCGGATCGCTACCCCTGTGCGGCACCGACGTCGGTCACGCGTCCGAGGAACAGCACGGTGTCCGTCGGTTTGTCGCGAATGCAGAAGAGGAACGGCCGGTCGAACGTCAGGTCGAACGACTCGGGCGGCATACTCTCCAGTGTCAGGACGGCCGTCGAGGCGGCGGCTTCCGTCCCCTCCTCGTCGACGCTGACGAACGACTGGTGATACACCTCGTCGATCCAGGGACCGTCGTCGCCGGCGACCATCCCGGAGAAATCCGCGTCCGGAGTGAAGGCGTTCGGCATCCCCAGCTCGGCCAACGGTTTCGAGAGCTTGGCGTCGAAGCCGTATTCGAATCGGGGGAGCTGCAGGTCCCCCTCGGCGCGACCGAGGGCCTCGAAGATCCCGAATAGCGTGCTCGCATCGAGATCGCGCTCGAAGGCCTCGAACTCGCCCGCGTCCGGTAGTACGAGCACCATCGAAACGTCCTCGCCGGTGTAGGGCAGCTCGATGGCCTGTGCCCGCGGGAGGTCCGCGTAGTCGGTTTCGAGGCTCTGTGCCATCATCGGGACCGTCGCGGTCGACCCGTCGAGCGCCGTCACGCTCTCCTGGGTCGTGTTCTCGGGGTCGAACTGGTGGTGCCACCCGGCCATGAAGTAGATCGCGTTGGTCAGCGCGAGCACCGTGTCCGGGCCGACGGATCCCGGTGGAAGCAGCTCCTCGATCTTTCCGTTCGTCTCGTCGGCGACCCACTCGTTGATGCGCTCCCGTTCGCTCTCGGGATCCCCGGCGAAGTCGGCCTCGCGAAAGCCGCCGTCGTACTGCTCGGCGAGGAGGTCGAGGTAGGCCTCGGAGAAGGGGTAGCCCTCCTGGCCCCACACCGCGTTGGCGACGGCGAGCCGGAAGGCGTCGACTTCGGCGTCCTCCTCGTCGGCCGTCGGGTCGGTCGTGGTCTCGCGGGCGTCGAGCGCGTCGTCGATCTCGGCGAACGCGTCGTGGACGTCCTCGCCGAGCGTGTACCGGAGCGTTTCCCGCAGCTCCGTTTCCGTGTCCCCGCGAGCGCCGGCGTACGTCATCGCCAGCGCGACCGAGATGCTGTACGGCGACAGGAACGTGTTGCCACCCTGCGTGTCCGCGAGCTGGCGATGCAGGTCGAGCGCGAATCCGGCGTTGCCGGCGGCAAGCGCCGCGAGACGCTCGTCGTCCACCTGGGGTTCGCCCTGCGGGGGCTCCTCGGGAGGTTCCGCCGCTGGTGGCTCCGTTCCGGTTGGCGTGTCGGTGGCGTCGGGCGTCGAGTCCGCACGCGGCGCCATCTCGTCGGCACAGCCCGCCAGCGACGCCGCGGCGAGCGCTCCGGACAGCGCGAGGAGGTCTCGTCGGTTCATATCCGGCCCTACAGGGGGTTCGGATAAGTGTCTTCCAGAGGCACAAAGAGCCGTTTGTCGAACCCACGCGGGTCGCGCCGGACCACAGCCGGCGTAAAGGGGAAGAATCACACCCCTGCCACACAATCACCGAGTATGAGCGACGACGATCACCAGCTTCGCATCGAGACGCGCGCGATCCACGCCGGCCAGGAGCCGGACGAGGAGACGGGCGCGCTGATGACGCCCATCTACGCCAACTCCACCTACGAGCAGGAGGCGCCGGGCCAGCACACCGGCTACGAGTACTCGCGCACCGGCAACCCGACGCGGACGGACCTCGAGGAGAACCTCGCGGACCTCGAGTCCGGGAGCCACGCCCGGGCGTTCTCGTCCGGGATGGGCGCCATCAACACCGTGCTGAACCTGCTGGAGTCCGGCGACCACGTCGTCGCCGGCGACGACGTGTACGGCGGCACCCACCGCATCCTCACGCAGGTGTACGAGCAGTACGACCTCGAGACCTCCTTCGTCGACACGACGGACCACGCCGCCGTCGAGGACGCGATGCAGGAGAACACGGAACTCGTCTGGGTCGAGACGCCGACGAATCCGCTGATGAACGTCAACGACATCGAGGCGCTCGCCGACGTCGCCCACGAGCACGACGCGCTCTGTGCGGTCGACAACACCTTCGCGACGCCGTATCTCCAGCGCCCGCTCGAGCTCGGCGCCGACATCGTCTCGCAGTCGCTGACGAAGTACCTCGGCGGCCACTCGGACACCGTCGGCGGCGCGCTCATCGTCGACGAGGACGGCCTCGACGAGAAGCTCGGCTTCTACCAGAACTCCGTCGGCGCGACGCCGGGCCCCTTCGACTCCTTCCTCGTCCTTCGCGGGACGAAGACCCTGCCCGTCCGGATGGACCGCCACTGCGAGAACGCCGGCGAGCTGGCCGAGTGGCTCGACGAGCACGAGGACGTCGACCGCGTCTACTACCCCGGCCTCGAGAGCCACCCGCAGCACGAGCTCGCGGCCGAGCAGATGGACGACTTCGGCGGCATGCTCTCCTTCGAGTTCGACGGCACGCTCGAGCAGGGCTCGACCGTCGTCAGCGAGACGGAGGTCTTCACCCTCGCCGAGTCGCTCGGCGGCGTCGAGAGCCTCATCGAGCAGCCCGCGGCCATGACCCACGCCGCCATTCCGAAGGAGGAGCGCGAGGCGGCCGGGCTCTCTGACGGGCTCATCCGCGTTTCTGTGGGGGTCGAGCACATCGACGACCTGAAGGAAGACCTGCAGCAGGCGTTCGACGCCGCGAAGTAGGTCGGTTCGGCGTTTTGTCGAGTCGGGTGGTCTGTTTTCTTATAAATGGGTGTATCGGCGTAGACGCTGGTACACTGGACTGCAACGGCCGGGGAGCTCTCGGCCACTCTTTAAAAGGATATTTGAACAGGTGATACGGTCTCGCTCATAACAGCACCGCAAACACCCAGAAAGCCCTCGGCCGCTCGCGGTCGCTGAGCGACATATCCGCGCCTCTCCGCCGCGAAAGACGGTCCGGGCTGCCTGCAGTAGCGGGCTGCCGGGCTGCGACTTTCTGGCCTTCGTTCGCTCCGCTCACGAAGGCACCGCCCGGCGCGGATAGGGGTCGACTCAGCGACTCCCCTACGGCGCGAGCGGCCATCGCCCTTTCAGTCCGCCAGGACAGCCCAGCGACCGCAACAGCACCGCCCAGCAACCGCACCGCGACAGCACCGCACGGCGACCGCAAGCCTCGGCCCTCCCCAACCTCGGCCGGGGCGCGCCGGTCCCGCACCGCATCGGCGCGCTCCGCCCCCCCTCGCACGCGTTGCTCGCGCGCGCCGGCCGCCCAGCACCGTGACTGCTTAGCAGCCGCCGCGCGCGACGCCCGGCAACCACTCCTGGGCGGGACTGAAAGGGGCAGCCGCTGAGCGGGACGCCCTGCGACGCTAGCACCGCAATCAGCGAACGAGCGAAGCGAGTGAGCTGTGAGGAGCGCAGCGAGCAGCGCGACCGCTAAAGCGGCTGGGGCTTTCTGGGCATGCTGAGTGCTATCGATGGCGCCGACGCCCGGTTTTATTTATAAATGCGATCGCTCAGTTGCTGGGCCTACTACGTGTGCCAAGTGGTGTCGAAGACGACGATACCCGGCTTCATTTATAAGCGAACACCCTCAAGCCCCCCGGGAGTTCCCGCAATCTCCCCGGTAATGCCGTCGCCGTCGAACGATTCCCGGACCGGAACTCGAACGCGCACGGGTAGAGTTCGCCTTTGTAAGGAGCCTTTTCAGGAAGGTCGTTGAACGACCTGTATGACCGACGTAGACGTCGTCGTTTTGCGACAGAAGATCCACGGCATGGACGCGTCCGACTACGCCGAGATACTCCGCGAGCAGCTCCCCAACCAGGAGGTCGCGCTGGCGACCACGCCGGCCGAGGAGCGCGAGTACCTGCGCGACGCGCGCGTCGCGACCGGGTTCTCCCTCTCGGAAGAACAGCTCGAGCTCGCCGAGAACCTCGAGCTGTTCGCCTGTGTCTACGCCGGGACTGGCCACCTCGACCGCGAGTCGTTCGAGGAGCACGACGTGGCGGTGACGAACGCCTCGGGCGTCCACGCGCCGAACATCTCCGAGTACGTCGTCGGATCGATGATCGCCTTCGCGCGCCAGTTCTCCCGGGCACAGGCACAGCAGCGCGAGCGCGAGTGGCGTGCGTATCCGACCCGCGAACTCCACGGCTCGACCGCGGCCGTCGTCGGGCTCGGCTCCATCGGCACCGCGGTCGTCGACCGCCTGGACGCGTTCGGAATGGAGACGGTCGGCGTGCGCTACACGCCGGAGAAGGGCGGCCCGACCGACGAGGTGTACGGCTTCGACGAGATCCACGAGGCCGTCAAGGACGCCGAGTACGTCGTCCTCGCCTGCCCACTCTCGGACGCGACGCGGGGCCTCGTCGACGACGAGCTCTTCCGAACGATGCCGGCCGACGCCGTGCTCGTCAACGTCGCGCGCGGGCCGGTCGTCGAGACCGACGCGCTGCTCTCGGCGCTCCGGTCGAACGCTATCCGGGGCGCCGCGCTCGACGTGACCGATCCGGAACCGCTTCCGGAGGACCACCCCCTCTGGGGGATGGGCAACGTCCGGATCACGCCGCACAACTCGGGGCACACGCCGGAGTACTTCGACCGCTGTGCCGACATCCTGGCCGATAACCTCGAACGGCTGGAGACGGAGCCGGAGAGCGAGCTGGTCAATCAGGTCCTCTGAGCGACAGGATCGGAAACCAGCAACCACTGCAACTCGAAAATCCGCCGCGAACGACGCCGCCGATACTCATTGCGGAGTCCCGCAGGGAGATCCGCTGCCGGTTCTCACGGCGCGGTCACAGCGTCCGGCTGACGCTGGCGGCGCCGCATTCACGACATTCCTTCCCGTCCGAGCGCGGATCGGGGGTGTCGAACACGGCGCCACAGACGCCGCATTCGTAATGGTGACCGCTGCCGGTGAGCTCGCTCAACATCGACTTGACCGTGTCCTCGACCAGGGGCATGTGAATAATTGTGACACTCGTTAACACAAAACTTTGGGTAGAGTTCACATGGGTGCCCGATCGATCACTCCGAACGACGAACCCCAGAAAACGCGCGTTCCGGAGCGACTTTAGCCGCCTCGGGCGCGGCTCAGTGCCGTGGTTATCCTGTGCAAGAGGGCCGCGGTCGCTCGTTACGGGAAGTCGGCCTCGACGACCTCGTTCGTCAGCGTCCCGACGCCCTCGTAGGTAATCTCGACTTCTTCGCCCGGCTCGACGAGCCCGGGGTTCGCCGGGCTGCCGAAGGCGACGCAGTCGCCCGGGCGGAGCGTGAACCGCTCGGAGATGTGCGCGACCAGCTCGTCCGGGCCGAACAGCATCAGCTCGGTGTTGGCCTCCTGTCGTTTTTCGCCGCCGACGTACGTCTCCATGTCCATGTCGCTCGGGTCGACGTCCGTCTCGATCCACGGGCCCAGCGGCGCGGAGCCGTCGAACGCCTTCCGCGCGGTGCGGCCGACCTGGTCTAACGCGTCCACGTCGTTGAGGATCGTGTGGCCGCGCACGACCTCCGAGACGTCCTCGGGGTCGAGGTCCCGGCAGCGCTCGTCGATGACGGCGACGAGCTCGCCGGCGTAGGTCAGCTCGTCCGTCCAGTCCGGGTACGGGATCGGCTGGCCGTCGGCGACGAGGCTCGTCGGCGGTTTGATGAAGAAGTCCGGCTCCGCCGGGCGCTCGTACTCCATCTGGTCGAGCGTCGCGGCGTAGTTGCGGCCGACGCAGTAGAGCGCGGACGGCTCACACGGCGGGAGCAGTCGGCCGTCCGTCCCGACCTCGTAAACGCCGTCCTCGGCGTAGATCGTGCCGTCGTCGTACTCGCCGGCTACGGGGCCATCCGGGGTGAGCAAGCGTGCGCGTCGCATACGCGCCCCTCGCGGTACGCCGGCAGAAAGAGGTACCGGTGTCGTCGAAAAGCGCGGGAAAGCCGGGGGTCGACGGTCTGCTGTCCGAAACCCGACGGCCTACTGGCCGACCTGCGTCGCGCGTTCGACGAGCTCCGCACCGTAGAGCTCCTCGAGCTCCTCGTGCTGGTCCGGTCGGTTCTCGTAGACGTCCTGGAAGAGGTTGATCGGCGTCTGGGCGGCCTGGTAGGTCGCCTCGTCCCACATGCGGTCGCGGGCGACGTCGACCTCGACGCCGTCGATGCGGAGGGTGGTGGCCTGGGTCATCGCGATGGCGCCCTTGCCGGCCTCCTTCGCGGCCTCGAACTCCTCCATGGAGTCGACGATGTCCCCGAGGCTCGGAACGTACGACGCGATGTCGACGAGCGCCTCCTTGAGCTCGTCCTCGTCGGCGAGCTCGTGGGTGTCGGTGCCGACCGTCAGGCGGTAGCCGTCGCCGGTCTCCTCGAGCGAGACGCGGTCACCCTCGTACACCTGGACGCCGTCGTCGTCCTCGAGGTCGATCTCGCGGTCGTCGACCTCGAAGAACCAGTGGCCCGACTCGGGCGGGAGCGGGTTCGTGTTGGCGACCTCGACCTGGCCGGGCGTGAGCGCCCAGATGCCGATCTGGCCCTTCGCACGGTTCTCGACCATCCGGTCCTTGTACCCCTCGACGTCGCGGATGTCGTCGTAGGGGCCGTCGACCGCGATGAGGTCGGCGGCGCTGGCGCCACGGGAGGTGTTGTGGCGGAGCTCGGGCCACGGCGGGAGCTCGCCGGTGGGCGTCATCCCGCGCATGGCCTTCGTGTAGTCGACCTCGCCGTCGACCAGCATGAAGAGGCGCTGGTCGAGGTTGTTGGAGGGCTTGCCGACCTCCTCGCGGAGGCGCGAGGTGGCGATCTCCGACTCGCCGCTCTCGACGATGACGGACATGGCGATGCTTCCCTCCTCGAGGCCGTACTCGTTCTCGACGATGGTGATGAACTCGTCGGCCTTCTTCCAGTCGTCGACGTCGCCGACCTCGGGGACGACGAACCCGTCGATGTGCTCGATGGCGCCGCCCTCGGGGTCGGCGATGGTGAGCATGTGCTGGAGCCCTCGGTATCGGGTCGCCGGGTCGTTTCGGTGCCAGACGATACGGGGGTGAATCTCGCCGGGGAACTCCGCTCCGTTCTCGGAGACGACCTCGACGATGTTCTCGGCTCCCTCGTCTCGCATGTTCGGGGCCGTGGCGTCCTCGTTGTCCGGCACCCACACGTCCGGGGCCTGCATCCCGCGGAGCTGTGAGGCCTTCCTGGCCATCTCGGCCGTGTCCTCGCCGTCGACGGCCGCGGGCGACGTGAAGAAGGTCCGAACGAACTCGCGATTACGCTGCTTCGTTACGGTCATAACAATCGGATAGGTATTGACGGCGGTGTGAGTAAAAGGATAGGGGTAGCCACAATCTCTCGGACCAGTATAAAAGGGTGCGGGTCCCGACATCGACAGTGCTCCGGGGAGCGATGGCCGGTCGTCAGGCCGGCGCGGGCGGGACTGAACCCTCGCACCCGACGTTCACGAGTGGTACCGACTTCCCGTAACCCCCGGAAATCGAAGCCTGCTGGTTCCAATGCAGGGACCTGGAAGAGGTCGGAGGACCGTCGGATGGACCGGGCGGACCGTCGGATAGACCGAGCGGACCGCAGCCAGTTGCTGGAGTCGGTATCGGGGCCCTTCGGTGTCTCCCAGTTACCGTGTGATCACTCCCCCGACCTGAACGCTCCCGACGGCTCCGCCGGCAACTATATCATGCGCGACGAACGTGTTACCGTATGGCACACCACATCCTGGTCCCGATGGACGAGTCGGACCCGTCCTGGGAGGCGCTGGAGTTCGCGCTGTCGACGTTTCCCGACGCGGAGATCTCGGCGTTGCACGTGATCGTGCCACTGGAGCGGCGGGAGTTCGGGCAGGGATACGCCTGGCTCAACTCGCCCGAGCTCCTCGAGGAGGCCCAGAAGGAGGGGGAGGAGTTCCTCGCGGACGTGCAGTCACAGGTCGCGGAGCGCGGTCGGGAGATCCACACGCACGTGGAGACTGGCAAGCCCGCGTCGACGATCCTCGACCACGCCGAGGAGGCCGGCGTCGACCAGATCATCATGGGGAGCCACGGCCGGACGGGAGTGTCCCGGGTGCTCCTCGGGAGCGTCGCCGAGCGCGTGATGCGTCGCTCGCCGATCCCGGTGACCGTCGTTCGGTAACGCGACGCTTAAAAAGCGGATCGGCGAGGCGGCCCTACAGCGGCTCGATGAGCTCGACGTGGTGGCCGTCGGGATCCTTGATAAAGGCCGTTCGGGCGCCCGCGGCCGGCTGGTCGCCCGGCTCCTCCACGACGCCGAAGTGGTCGATCGCCTCGAACGCGGCGTCGACGTCGTCGACCTTCAGCGCGACGTGGTCGTACTGGTCGCCCTGCTCGCTGGGCGTGTGGCCGTCCGTGTCCGACAGCTGGAACTCGACACCGTTCTCGTCGGCGACGTAGACGTTGCGGGTCTCGCCGTCCGGCGTCGTGAACTCCCAGGAGCGCTCGAAGTCGAGCTCTTCGACGTACCAGTCGGCGGCCCGCTCCGCGTCCGCGACGTTGAGGCAGGTGTGGAGTATTGCCATACCGTACCCAGCCGAAGCGCCCTTATAAAACCGTTCGCCCCCGCAAAGTTTCACCTCGGGTTCGAATGGGAATTCCTCGCACGGAACGGGCGCTATCGGGGAAAGTGGCGCGTATGTTTGTGTCTAACAATGGGTTTATACTCATGATCAACTATGCCATTCGTACATGGCAGTCGACGACACGCCAGGGCTCGAGACGTCGTCAGCGGCGCTCGGCCACGACCGGCCGGACGTTCCGGAGTACCAGGCGCTCGCGTCGGATCTCCGCGAGCGAGTCGCCGGTGACGTACAGTTCGACGAATACGCACAGGTGCTCTACGCGACGGACGGGAGCATCTACCAGGCCAAACCCGCCGGCGTCGTCCTTCCGAAGACCGTCGAGGACGTGAAGGCGGCGGTCGCGACGGCGAAGAACCACGGTGTGCCGGTCCTGCCGCGAGGCACGGGCTCCTCGCTGGCGGGCCAGACGGTCGGTCCCGGCTGTGTCGTCATCGACTTCACGAAGTACATGGACGAGATCGTGGACGTCCGCCCCGACGACCAGCGGGCGGTCGTCCAGCCCGGCGTCGTCCAGGACGACCTCGACGACCGGCTCGCAGAACACGGGCTGAAGTTCGCGCCCGACCCGGCCTCCTCCGGGCGCGCGACCGTCTGTGGTGGCATCGGCAACAACTCCACGGGTGCACACTCCGTCCGCTACGGGATCACCGACGCGTACACCGAGGAGCTGAAGGTCGTCCTCGCGAACGGCGAGCTGATCCACACGCGCGAGATAGTCCTCGACTCCGAGGAGTACGACGAGATCGTCGAGGGGGACACGCGCGAGGCCGAGCTGTACGAGACCACGCGCAAGCTCGTCGAGGAGAACGAGGCAGAGATCGAGGAGAAGTACCCGAACCTCAAGCGGTCGGTCTCGGGCTACAACCTCCACAAGGTCATCTACGAGAACGACGACGGCGAGGAGGTCATCAACCTCTCGAAGCTGCTCGTCGGCGCGGAGGGGACCCTCGGCACCATCGTCGAGGCCGAGGTCTCGCTCGTCTCCAAGCCGGAGTCGACGGCGCTCGCGCTCTACTGCTTCGAGGACCTCGTCGACGCGATGGAGGCGGTCCCGCAGGCGCTCGACTTCCCGGTGAGCGCCGTCGAGCTGATGGACGAGGACGTCTTCGACCTCGCGGCCAGCTCCGAGGAGTTCGCCCAGTACGCGGAGCCCATCCCGGACGGGGCCAAGGCGGCGCTCATGCTGGAATGGGACTCCGAGCTCGTCGACGACTTCGAGGACGCCGTCGCCGACACGAACGAGTATTTCGTTGACAACGGGAAGGCGTTCGACGTGCTGGAGGCCTACACCGAGGAGGCCCAGGAGGACCTCTGGAAGCTACGGAAGGCCGCGATTCCGCTGCTGATGGGGATGCAGGGCGACCCCAAGCCGTACCCGTTCATCGAGGACGCGACGGTGCCGCCCGAGGAGCTGGCCGAGTACGTGATGGAGTTCGAGGAGGTGCTCCACGACCACGACACCTCCGCAGCGTACTTCGCGCACGCCGGCTCCGGCACGCTCCACATCCGGCCCATTCTCAACCTCAAGGAGAACGAGGGCATCGAGAAGATGCACTCGATCACGGACGACGTGACCGACCTCGTCTTAGACCACTACGGGGCCTTCTCCGGCGAACACGGCGACGGCCTCGCCCGCACTGAGTTCAACCCGAAGATGTACGGCGAGCAGCTCTGGGGGGCGTTCCAGGAGCTCAAGTCCGCCTTCGACCCCGACTGGCGGATGAACCCCGGGAAGGTCGTCTACGTCGACGACGAGACGGCCGCGGAGAAGGGCTACCCCGACTCCGCGGCGTCGACGGACATGCGCGAGAACCTGCGGTACGGCGCCGACTACCAGTCGCTGGAGCCCCAGACCGAGCTCGACTTCGAGGACGAGGGTGGGTTCTCGCACCTCGTCGAGCTGTGTAACGGCTGTGGCACCTGTCGCGAGACGGACTCCGGGACGATGTGCCCAACCTACCGCGCCTCGGAGGAGGAGATCCAGGCCACCCGCGGCCGGGCGAACATGCTCCGCGCGGCGATCAGCGGCGAGCTCGACGAGGACGAGATCCACTCCGACCGGTTCCAGGACGAGGTGCTCGACCTCTGTGTCGGCTGTAAGGGCTGCAAGAGCGACTGTCCGACCGGCGTCGACCTCGCGAAGCTGAAGGCCGAGGTGAAACACCAGCACCACGAGAAAGAGGGCTCCGGCCTGCGCGAGAAGATGTTCCGCGACATCGACGCGCTCTCGGCGCTGGGCAGCAAGCTCGCGCCGATCTCGAACGCCGCCTCGAAGCTACCGGGCGCGCGCACGGTGATGGAGAAGGTCGTCGGCGTCGCGGCCGACCGCGAGCTGCCGCCCTTCCGTCGCGAGAGCCTCGAGGACTGGTTCGAGGCCCGCGGCGGCCCGCAGGTGTCCGCGAGCGAGGCGAACGACACGGTCCTGCTGTTCCCGGACACGTACACGAACTACAGCTACCCGAGCGCGGGCAAGGCTGCGGTCGAGGTCCTGGAGGCGGCGGACGTCCGCGTCGAGCTGGCCGACGACGTCGCGCCGTCCGGGCGCGCCGCGTTCTCGACCGGGTTCCTCGACGACGCCCGCGAGCGCGCGGAAACGAACGTCGAGCAGCTCGCCCCGAAGGTCGAGGAAGGCTACTCGGTCCTCTTCGTCGAGCCGTCCGACGCCGTGATGTTCCAGGACGAGTACCTGGACCTGCTCGACGGCGACGAGGTCCAGCAGGTGTCGGCGGCCGCCTACGGCGTCTTAGAGTACATGAACGCCGCCCGCGTCGACGACCACCTCGCGTTCGACGCGCCGGGGGAGACGCTCACCTACCACGGCCACTGCAACCAGAAGGCGACGAACAAGGACCACCACGCCGTCGGCGTGCTGCGCCGGTCCGGCTACGGCGTCGACCCGCTCGACTCCGGCTGCTGTGGCATGGCGGGCTCGTTCGGCTACGAGGCGGAACACTACGACATCTCGAAGGCGATCGGCCGGATCCTCTTCGACAAGGTCGAGGAGAGCCCGGGCGACGTCGTCACCGCCCCCGGCGGCTCCTGCCGCTCGCAACTCGGCGACCGCGACGGCGCGGAGAACCCGCCGCACCCCATCGAGAAGGTGCACGAGGCCGTCGTCGGTCCGTCCGAGACCGGTGCCGTCGCGGGCGACGCGACGGGGTCCGGCACCGCCGCTGCCGGCGACGACTGAGGCGGCTTCCTTTATAAGCACCTGTCGACCCGTTTCAGGCGTCGGCCCTTTCCAGTCGCCGGTCCGTTTCAGTCGCCGGTGACGGTCACGGTGGACTCGCGTTCGACGTCGTCTCGGTCGGTCCCACACAGCGTCGCGGCGACCGAATACGTGTACTCACCCGCCTCCGCGTCGTCGGCGACGGTGAGTGAAACCACGGCCTCGGCGTCGACACACTGGTCCCACTGCCACTTCGGCGGATACGAATCCAGCTGTCGGTCCGGCGTCGGGCTCACGTCGGCGCCGCTGATCGAGAACTCGACCGCGTCCTCGTCGATCGGCACGCCGAGGTGCAGACCCGTCACCTGGGTTGCCGACACTCGGACCTGGGTGTACTCGCCGGGCGCGAGCGTCGGCTCCTCGCCGGTCACCCGGGAGCGCTCCGGGTCCGTTCCGGTCGGCGTCGCGGTCGACGGCCCGCCGCCGTCCGCCGTACACCCCGCGGCCGCCGTTGTGAGTCCGACAGCGCCCAACTTGAGGTAGCGGCGGCGTTGCATGGAGGCTGCTACCGCGGGTCCTTATAAACAGCTACCGGGGACACAAGGAGTCGTTTGTCCTAACGTCGCTCGAACGTGGCGTGGAACGACGTTCGACCGGACCGTGGAACGGCGTTCGACCGGACCGTGGAACCGCGTTCGATCGGACCGTGGAACCGCGTTCGACCGGGCCGTAGCCACCCTGCTTAGACGTAGCCTTCCTCGACGAGCAGCTCGCCGTTCAGCAGCGAGGCGCCCGCGGCGCCGCGGATCGTGTTGTGCGAGAGGCAGTTGTACTTCACGCCGTCGCTCGTGGACTGGACGCCGCCGGCACAGATGCCCATGCCGTCCGCGTACGTGCGGTCGAGGCGGGGCTGGGGGCGCTCGGGGTCGGCCTCGCCGTACACCTTGATCAGCTGGTCGGGCGCGCTCGGGAGGTCGACGCCCTCGAACTCGCGCATCGCGGTGCGGACCTCGGCCGGGCTCGGGTCGTCCGCGAGCTTCGCGAAGACGTTCTCGAGGTGGCCGTCGATGGTCGGGATGCGGTTACAGGAGGCGGCGACGTCGGCCTCGTGGTGGTGGACCTCCGCGCCGTCGAAGTCGCCGAGGAGCTTCCGGGATTCCGTCTCCATCTTGGTCTCCTCGCCGCCGATGTGCGGGATGGCGTTGTCGATGATCTCCATCGAGGTGACGCCGGAGTACCCCGCGCCGGAGACGGCCTGGAGCGTGGAGACGTTGATCTCCTCGATGCCGAACTGGTCGATCGCCGCGAGCGTCGGCACCATCGTGATCGTCGAGCAGTTCGGGTTCTTCACCAGGGCGCCGTCCCAGCCGCGCTCGTCGCGCTGGACCTCGATGAGGTCGAGGTGCCCCGGGTTGATCTCCGGGATCGTGAGCGGGACGTCGTCGGCCAGGCGGTCGTTCGAGGAGTTCGAGGAGACGACGTACCCCTCCTCGAGGAACGCGGGCTCGACGTCGGCGGCAACACCCGAGGGGAGCGAGGAGAACAGCAGGTCGACGTCGTCGGCGACGGCGTCGGGTTCGGTCGCCCGGACCTCCATCTCGGCGACGTCGTCCGGGATCGGTGCGTCGACGCGCCACTTGGCTGCCTCGCGATACGTCTTGCCCGCGCTCGACTCGCTCGCGGTGACGGTCGCGAGCTCGAACGTCGGATGGTCGTCGAGCAGCTGGATGAATCGCTGGCCCACGGCACCGGTTGCACCGAGGATACCGACTCGTACAGTCATTGTTGGCCGTGGGGCAGGGTAACGTAAGTGCGTTCGGATCGTGGCGGAAACGGCCGCTCGCGACGCCTCGTCGGCAGATTCGTCATTTCGGCAAAGATCCTTCATCCAGCCCTCCCGCCCGCGTACGACTCGTCGCTCAGACCCGGCTTTGGCATACGGTCCCAACCCGTTCGATCGACCCTGAACGTTCCAGACCTCGGTAAACGCGCTTAAGCCGCGTCGGCAATTCTCACCGGGTATGGCGCCAGAAACGTTCGGTGCCCTGTCGCTGCTCCCACCGTTGCTAGCGATCGGGCTCGCGATCCTGACGCGGAAAGCGGTACTGTCCCTGTTCCTCGGAATCTGGTCCGGAGGCATCATCAAGGCGGGCGGTCCAACTCCGCTCGCGGACCCCGTCGGCTGGCTGGGCGGCGTCGTCGACGCCGGCTTCGGCCTGTTCCCGGCGTTCGACTGGATCGTCTCGGCTATCGCGACCGAGTTCCACGCGACGATCATCGTGTTCACGCTCCTGCTCGGCTCGGGCGTCGCGATGGTGTGGAACCTCGGCGGGTCCCACGCGGTCCGCGACTGGGCGATCGAGCACCTCGACACCCAGCGGAAGGCCGGAGCCATCGCGTGGCTGCTCGGCCTCCTGATGTTCTTCGACGACTACGCGAACACGGCCATCGTCGGCTCCGCGATGAAGGACGTCTCGGACCGGCTCCGGATCTCCCGCGAGAAGCTCTCCTACATCGTCGACTCGACGGCCGCCCCCGTCTCCACGCTCGCGATCTCCTCGTGGGTCGCGTTCCAGCTCGGGCTGATCGAGGACGCCTACGCCTCCATCGGCCTGGAGAACGCCCCCTCCGCCTTCGAGATCTTCGTCCAGTCGATCCCGTTCAACATGTACTCCATCCTCGCCATCGCGATGGTCGCCATCGTCGTCGGCACCGGTCGCGACTACGGCGAGATGCTCGACGCGGAGCACCGCTCGGGCCGCACCGGGGAGGTCACGCGCGCCGACGCGACGCCGATGCAGGACGTCGCCGAGGAGCTCGGCGCGCCGAACGCCCGCAACCCCCGGCTCGTCAACTTCTTCGCGCCGGTCGCGGTCCTCATCGTCGTGACGCTCGGCGCCGCGCTCTGGACCGGCGGCTTCGCGTTCGGGGCCTTCCTCGACGCACCCACCGACACGCTCTGGAACGCGGTGACGAACGCTGACTACGGCAAGGCGCTCGTCTACGGCTCCTTCGCGATGGTGGTCTCCGGGTTCCTGCTCGGGAAGGCGTACGACGTCTTCAGCTTCGGCGAGGCGACCGACAACGTCATCGACGGCTTCGGCATCATGCTCACCGCGGTCACGATCCTCTCGCTCGCGTGGGGGATCGGCAACGTCGTCAGCGCGCTGGGCACGGGCGAGTACGTCGCCGCGTACGCGGAGGCGATGCTCGACCCGACCATCCTCCCCGTCGTCGTCCTGCTGACCGGCGCCTTCGTCGCCTTCTCGACGGGGACCTCGTGGGGGACGATGGCGATCCTGACGCCGATCCTCATCCCCGTCGCCTGGCAGCTCACGGGCGACCACACCATGGTCGCCGCCGTCGTCGGCACGATCTTCTCCGGCGCCATCTTCGGGGACCACACGTCGCCGATCTCGGACACGACCGTGCTGTCGGCGACGTTCACCGGTGCCGACCTCATCGACCACGTCCGGACGCAGATCTACTACGCGATCACGGTCGGGCTCGTCGCCATCGCGCTCCTGCTCGTCTGGGGTGTAACGCGGGTCTCGCCGCTGATCCTGCTGCCGGTCGGCGTCGTCGCGCTCGTCGCGCTCGTCTACGGCCTCTCCGAGTTCGACGCCCGCCGGAAGGGGATCTCCCCGGTGTCGGCGAGCGTCCCGTACGAGGGCGACGGCGAGGGGTCCGTCGCGAGCGACGTTGCGGACGACAGCGACGAGGCCGTCCGCGACGACTGACGCGCCACTCGTCTCACCGCCGTTTTCACGACGCTTGCCTCACCTCCGTTTCCACACCGTTCGCCCCGCGCCTTTTAACCACCCAGGGCGCATACCGCCACGTACGCGCCTTTAGTCCCCGCCCGAGTATTCCCGGATGGGAGCGATGACAGAGCGGCGAACCCGGGCGCGGTACATGTCGTCGCGAGAGCGACCGTCACCGTCGCGTGAGACGGCCAGCCCGCCACGAGGGTTTCCCGGTTGACACGGCACGCAGCCCAGGGATGAGACCGGCCGTTAGTGTTGCGGGCTACATTTTCGGACTAATACAATCAGTGATAGGGCCGTTTGAATCAGCTCTTGAAGTCAACTGGTCGGGGCTTGGGAGCTGACGGTGGGAACGCAGTATCGTTCTGAATCGACATTTGTTCCCGCATCTCTTCGTCTTCTTGAGTGCGACTGGCCTTAAACGAATCCTGCTCGTCACCGAGCAATTTTCGCATTTCGTCGGAGTCCCCAGATACTGCCTCCATTCCAGTCTCCTCAGCGATTGTTCTCAAGAGATATCCCGCTTCTGTCGGTTCAGACCGACCGAGTTCATCCCAGTCTCCGCCTGGTCCTTCTCTCATCTCCAATAACGCAATTGATTCAGTTAATTTCCCGTCGCTCTCCTCATCTTCCGAGATACCGATCCGATAGTAAACCTCTTCCGTCGTATACACCGCGATCGGGAGCTGTAGTTCGTCCTCAACGACGATACCTCCATTGCCAAGCCCCTCAACTTCAATTGTCTCAGCAGTCTGTGATGAGTCGGCTATCGCCAGCGGATTCACGGCCTCACCATTCAGACGGAATCCGAACGCCTGCCGATCAGCGAGGGTTGCAACTGCGGATGTCGGAGAATTGTACCTGCCGTCCTCCCAGAAATTCACTCCCAATTCTTCACGTCGTTCAGTTAGCCAATCGCCTGTGTCGGATCGGCGAGCTTTGGTGAGTTCTCCCTCTTTGTGTTTCAGAACGACCTCTCTGGGCATCTTTGCTGGATTGTAAAGCACCGACCCCGCGTCGAGTGTAAGTAGCGTAACTACTCGCGACATGCGTTGCTATCAGTCACCCCCTCTCAAAAACATTGGCTAGCGGTCACTCGTGGAGCCAGGCGTACCACTCGTCGAGGTCGACGAGGTGGTCTTCGACGCCTTCGGTCCCGTACTGACTGAAGACCTCGTCTATCGTCCGGGCGAGGCCTTCCGGATCGCTATCTGGAAGTTCCTGGTCGTAGTACAGGAGAATTCCAGCGTGATCGTAATGCTGCTGGAGCGCCTCGAAGTCTTTCGCATTGTTCGTCAAGAGGACGACAGCCTCGTCGGCGCACCACCGGAGGAGTTCAGCGTCCTTCGTTCGTTCGCCGAACTGATCTTTTGCCTGAACGGCGTCGAACCCGCGCTCACGGAGCAGTTTCTCCAGGATACGTCCTACGTGTTCGTCGAGGAGGATTCGAGGGCCACTCACTGGACGGTCTCTTTCGGCTTCAGCGACGCCTCGCGGACGCGTTCGAACGCATCCTCGTTCTCCCGTTCGATGTCCCGCATCTCCTCCACATGATCGTAGTAGTACGAGAGTGCCTCATAAACCGACGCGAGTGAGAGATCGAGCTGGTCGGCGACGTACGCAGGCGATTGACCGGCGTCTACCACTCGCGCGGCGACGTGACGCACCCCGACCCTCGTCTCGTCGATACGGGGCTCCCCGCCCAGCACGTCGTCATCGTGAGTGATCGTCATGGCTTCTATAGGGTCGCCTTTGTTTATACTTCTTTGCGTCGCTCGTCATCTCGTCGGAACTGGAGTCCGGATATATAAGATGGCGGCCGCCCTTTCTCTCAGCATGCACGTCACGTTTCTCGGTACCGGCAGCGCGATGCCGGTGCCCGAGCGGGCCCAGACCGGGCTCCTGCTCGAGCACGACGACCGGACGCTCCTCGTCGACTGCGGCTCGGGCATCCTGCGCCGACTCACGAACACCGAGGTCGGCTACGAGGGCGTCGGGACGGTCCTCCTGACGCATCACCACCTCGACCACGTCGCCGACCTGCTCCCCCTCATCAAGGCGCGCTGGCTCGCCGGCGAGGAGTTCCTCCAGATCATCGGGCCGACTGGCACGAAGGAGTTGATCGACGGTCTGCTCGACGTCCACGAGTACCTCGACGGGCGCTGCGAGCTCGCGATCCGGGAGGTCTCGGCCGGCGAGACGTTCTCGGCCGGCGGCTTCGACGTCGTCGGTCGCGAGACGCGCCACTCCAAGCCCTGCCTCGCCTACCGCTTCGCGCCGGAGGACAGCGACGTCGACGCCGCGGACGGCCCGTTCACGTTCTCGGGCGACTCGGAGGCGTTCCGCGGCCTCGCGAGTTTCGCCGACGGCTCCCGCGTGCTCGCGCACGACTGCTCGTTCCCGGACGGCGTCGACGTCTCCAACCACCCGAACCCGACACAGCTCGGCGAGGCTCTCGCCGGGACTGACGTCGACCACCTCTACCTGACACACCTCTACCCGATCACCGGCGGCAAGGAGGAGGAGATGGTCGAGTCGGTGACGAACGCGGGCTTCGAGGGCGACGTCGGCGTGGCCCAGGACGGGCTCCGGTTCGAGCTGTAGGGGGCCGCAAGCCTCAGGCAGGGAACAGCCGCAGTGCCGGCGTGAACGTAGCTGGTTTCATTCCAGTAGCGATCCGTCACAGCCGACCGGTCGTGCGAACCCAGTACCAGACCGTCTCACGGGAACCCATAGTCACCGGAAAATATCCGGATACAACCCTGAATCCGCCGGCCTGGCGCTGGCGCCGGGACCGAAACCAGTTCCAGTTACGTATCGGCGAGACCGACCCCGCTCTTTATATCTTCGTGGACGAACCTATTCGGTAATGAGTGGGCCACTCGCGGACGACTTCGGGCGAGAGGTCACCGGGGTCCGCATCTCCCTGACCGACCGCTGTAACTTCGACTGTGTCTACTGTCACAACGAGGGGTTAGGCGACACGCGGGGGCCGATGGACCCCCAGGACGACGAGATGGACACGGACGACGTCGTGCGGTTCCTCGAGGTCGTCGCGGAGTACGGCGTCGAGAAGGTGAAGTTCACCGGCGGCGAGCCGATGCTCCGCGACGACCTCGAGGAGATCATCCGCCGCACGCCCGACCACATGGAGGTGTCGATGACGACGAACGGCACCTTCCTCCCCGGGCGCGCGGAGGACCTGAAGGAAGCTGGGCTCGACCGCGTCAACGTCTCGCAGGACGCGCTCGACCCCGACGAGTTCGCGGAGATCACGAAGTCCGGCGCCTACGACGAGGTGCTGAAGGGCGTCGAGGCCGCGGTCGACGCGGGCCTCGACCCGGTGAAGCTCAACATGGTCGTGTTCAAGCACACGGCGGGCTACGTCGACGAGATGGTCGACCACGTCGCCGGCGACAACGGGCTCCAGCTCCAGCTCATCCAGTACATGCCGGAGCTCACCGGTCGCCCCGAGTGGAACATCGACATCCAGCGCGTCCACGACTGGCTCGCGGAGGAGGCCGACCGCGTCGAGACCCGCGAGATGCACGACCGAAAGCGCTACTGGGTCGACGGCGGCATGGTCGAGATCGTTGACCCCGTCGAGAACGAGGAGTTCTGCGCCAACTGCGGCCGCGTGCGCGTCACGCACGAAGGCTACCTCAAGGGCTGTCTCAACCGCAACGACGACCTGCAGTCGATGGGCGAGATGACTCGCGAGGAGATCGCGGAGACCTTCGAGGACGTCGTCGCGAACCGCGTCCCGTACTACGGCGAGTACATGGTCGAGAACGACGACGGCGAGTACGAGATCAACGAGAAGTACCTCGGGACGCCGACCGCGGACTGATCTGCCCCCGCTTTTCAGTGGCCCCACCGTCGGATTCTTTTATAAATCGCGCTCGCGACGGCGAGCCCTGGCGACGACCGCGGCCGCAGGCGGCGACGGACCGGACACGGTATAAAAATACGCGGACGAATCCGTCGCCCGTCACACATCCCCATGCCTTTCAGTCTATCGTGACCCTTAAGTGTAGTAGCGGTGTTTTACTGAATGCACGTACTGCAGGGGCGCAGTCCCCCGAGTCCGAGAGGGCGATGATACAAATCCGCGGGTTGCGGTAGCCAAGTTTGGCCCAAGGCGCAGGGTTGCTAACTCTGTGGCGGTCACGCCTCCGGGGTTCGAATCCCCGCCGCAACGCTCGAACAGCTGGAGCCCGGATAGGGCTCAGACTCACCACAACATGAGTGCAGAAGAACCACAGGAAGGCTCGCCGGAGGAGGAAGATGAAGACCTCCAGTACTTCGTCCGGATCGGTCGAGAAGACCTCGACGGAACGAAGACGGTCGAGCGAAGCCTGACAGACCTGAACGGTATCGGCACGCGGACGGCGCGTATCGTCACCGAGGAAGTCGGCGTGGATCGCGATGCCACGTTCGGCCGCCTCGAAGATGACGATATCGACGCCGTCGTCGACGTCGTCGAAAACCTCGAAGAGCACGTCCCCGAGTGGATGGTCAACCGGCAGAACGATTTCTTCACCGGCGAGTCCACCCACGAGATCGGCGGCGAGCTCGACGAGAAGCGACGTCACGACATCAACCGCATGAAGACTATCAGCTCCTACAAGGGTGTCCGCCACAAGCGCGGCCAGAAGGTGCGCGGTCAGCGTACCAAGTCCACGGGTCGGTCCGAGGGCACCATCGGCGTCAACGTGGAGGAGATCCGCGAGGAGATGGAAGACGAGGAAGGCGGTGAGGAAGAATGACGACCGGTAAGAACACGAAGGGGTACGAGACCCCGAACCACCCGTACCAGGGCGAGCGTATCGCCGAGGAGTCCGACCTCATCTCCCGCTACGGCCTCCAGAACAAAGAGGAGTTCTGGCGCGCCCAGTCCGAGCTGCGCAACATGCGTCGCGAAGCGCGACGCCTGCTCGGCGAGGCACAGGGTGACGTCGAGGCGGCCCAGGAGGCCGGCTCGGAGTTCGTCGCCCGCCTCCGGAAGCTCGGCATCCTCAGTAGCAACGACGACATTTCGGCGGTCCTGTCGCTGGACGTGACGGACCTTCTCGAACGACGCCTGCAGACGGTCGTCTACCGGGAAGGCCTCGCGTCCTCGACGCAGCAGGCCCGCCAGTTCATCGTCCACGGTCACGTGACCGTCGGCGACGCCCGCGTGACGCGCCCGTCGAAGAAGGTCGAGACGTCCGAGGAGGACATCATCGCCTTCGACGAAACGAGCCCGCTCGCGGACGAACTGCATCCCGAACGCGCGGAGGCGCAGGAGTAACTACCAATGAGCGAATCAGCAGATGACAAGTGGGGCATCGCCCACGTGTACGCGTCGTACAACAACACGCTCATCACGATCACCGACGAGACCGGCGCGGAGACGATCGCCAAGTCGTCCGGCGGGACCGTGGTGAAGCAGAACCGAGACGAGGCGTCCCCGTACGCGGCCATGCAGATGGCCGAGGTCGTCGCCGAGAAGATCCAGGCGGCGGGCCTCGAGGGCGTGCACGTTCGCGTGCGCGGCCCGGGCGGGAACCTCAACAAGTCCACCGGTCCCGGTGCGCAGGCGACGATCCGTGCGCTGGCTCGCGCCGGCGTCGAGATCGGCCGCATCGAGGACGTGACGCCTATCCCGCACGACGGGACGAAGGCACCGAAGAACCAGCGAGTCTAACATGAGTGACGCCGACTTCGATGTGGAGTTCATCGAGCGCGACGATCGCAGCGCGCGGGTGCTGATCCGCGGGCTGACGCCGGCCTTCGCCAACGGCATCCGCCGGGCGATGATCGCCGACGTGCCGACGTTCTCGATCGACACCGTTCGATTCGTCGAAAACTCGTCCGTGCTGTTCGACGAGATGGTCGGGCTCCGCCTGGGGCTCGTCCCGCTCACGACGCCGCTGGACGAGTTCGAAATCGGCGACGAAGTCACCCTCGCGCTCGACGTCGAGGGCCCCGACAACGCCTACTCCGGCGACATCGAGACGTCGGACCCGATGGTCGAGCCGGCCGAGGACAACGTTCCGGTCATCGAGCTCAACGAGGGCCAGCGCATCGAGCTGGAAGCCGATGCCGTGCTCGACACGGGCAAGGAACACGCCAAGCATCAGGGCGGCGTCTCCGTCGGCTACCGTCACCTCCAGAAGGTGACCGTCGAGGGCGACCTCGGCGAGTTCGACGAGGACGAGGCCCGCATCCTCCGCGGTGTCATCGAGACCGAGGATGGCGAGGTCATCCCGACCAACGAGTTCGGCAACGACCTCTCCGAGAAGTTCCCCGGGAAGGACGTGTCCGTCGAGGACGTCCCGGAGGCGTTCGTCTTCCACATCGAGACGGACGGCTCGTTCAGCGTCGAGGAACTGCTGCTCCGCGCGATCGACTCCATCGAGGAGCGCGCGGACGAACTGCAAACCAAAGTCGCAGTCTAACGTAATGACGACCCTTCGAACCCACCGACGAACGCACTCGCCCTCGCCGGCAGTCGCGACCACCGCGGTCGCGGCGGCGGCCAATACGGCCGCGAACACCACGCGAGGACGGCGCGACGCCTCCCTGGGCGTCGCGAGCGACGCCGCGCGCCAGCGCGTCGCATGCGGCCGTCGGACCGAAAGTGGTTTGAAGGGCACCGCATTACCGTGGAGTGCACGCAGGGATAGCCAAGTCAGGCCAACGGCGCAGCGTTCAGGGCGCTGTCCTGTAGAGGTCCGCAGGTTCAAATCCTGCTCCCTGCACTCCACTTCTTTCACCCCTTCGAACGAGGAGGGACATCAATGAGTAGCAACAAGACGAACCCGACACTACAGAACCTCATCGCCGAGCTGAAGTCGGTCTCTCGCGAGTCAGGCGCCAACGTCTGGCAGGACGTCGCGGATCGACTGGAAAAGCCCCGGCGCACGCACGCTGAGGTCAACCTGGGCACCATCGAACGGTACGCGCAGGAAGACGAGACGGTCGTCGTCCCCGGCAAGGTGCTGGGCAGCGGTGTGCTGGAGAAGAACGTCACGGTCGCCGCGGTCGATTTCTCTGGGACGGCCCAGCAGAAGATCGACCAGGCCGGCGAAGCCGTGTCACTGGAACAGTTTGTTGAACAGAACCCGGACGGTACCGACGTGAGGGTCATCCGATGAGTCTCGCACACTTCGACGCGGACGTCGTCGTCGACGCCCGTGACTGTATCCTCGGCCGTGTCGCCTCCAACGTCGCGCAGCATGCGCTCGACGGCGACAAGGTCGCCGTGGTGAACGCGGAGGACGCGGTCATCACCGGCAACGAGGACGCGACCATGGACACCTACCGGACGCGCGCGAACCTCGGCTCGGACAGCGGGCCGTACTTCCCGAAGCGCCCGGACGGCATCTTCAAGCGGACCATCCGCGGCATGGTGCCGTACAAGGAGGACCGCGGTCGCGAAGCGTTCGACAACGTGCGCGTCTACGTCGGCAACCCATACGAGGACGACGACGAGTACGAAGCGGTCGTGCTCGACGGCACCTCGCTGGACCGACTGTCGAACATCAAGTTCACGACGCTCGGAACGATTTCCGAGAAACTCGGAGCTAACGTTACATGGTAACGAACACCTCAGGCAAGAAGAAGACGGCCATCGCCCGCGCCACCGTGCGCGACGGCGACGGTCGCATCCGCATCGACTCCAAGCCCGTCGAGCTGGTCGAGCCGGAGCAGGCCCGGCTGAAGATGCTGGAGCCGTTCCGCATCGCCAGCGACGACCTCCGCGAGGGGGTCGACATCGACGTCACCGTCAACGGTGGCGGCTTCAGCGGCCAGGCGGACGCCATCCGCACGGCCATCGCACGCGCGCTTGTGCAACACTACAGTGACGCGGAGCTCCGCGACGCGTACCTCAACTTCGACCGCTCGCTGCTGGTCAACGACGTGCGCCAGTCCGAACCCAAGAAGTGGGGCGGCCCGGGCGCCCGTGCTCGCTACCAGAAGTCCTACCGCTAGGTGATCCATCCATGATGATTCCCGTCCGGTGTTTCACGTGTGGTAACGTCATCGGTGAACACTGGGAGGAGTTCAAGGCTCGCGCCCGCGAAGGCGACGAGGACCCCGGTGAGGTCCTCGACGAGCTCGGCGTCGAGCGGCATTGCTGTCGCCGCATGATGGTAAGCCACAAGGACCTGGTCGACGTCGTCTCGCCGTACCAGTAACTATGTCGAGCCAACACTTCAACCGCTACGAGAAAGCCCGCATCCTCGGCGCGCGCGCGCTGCAGGTGTCGTACGGAGCTCCCGTGCTCATCGACACCGACGAGCAGGAGCCGATCCTGGTCGCGGCCGAGGAGTACGACGCCGGCGTCCTGCCGTTCACGGTTCGACGGGAGGAACAGTAATGACACGGATCACCTCGGTGTCGTTGCGCCGCGTGCTCGACTCCCGCGGCAACGCGACGGTCGAGGCGGACGTGCTCACTGAATCCGGCGGCTTCGGCCGCGCGGCGGCGCCCTCCGGGGCGTCGACCGGCGAGTACGAAGCGGTCGAGCGCCCGCCCGGCGAGGCGATCGCCGCCGCCCGCGAACACGCCGTTCCCCGACTGGAGGGCGTGTATGCAGGCGACCAGCGGTCTGTCGACGCGGCGCTTCGCGCAGCCGACGGCACCGAGGACTTCTCGGAGATCGGGGCCAACAGCGCCGTCGCCATCTCGATGGCGGCCGCCAAGGCCGCGGCCGACGTGCTCGGTGCGCCGCTGTACCAGCACCTCGGCGGTGCCTTCCGCGGCGACAACTTCCCCATTCCGCTCGGCAACGTCGTCGGCGGCGGGGAACACGCCGCGGACGCGACCCACATCCAGGAGTTCCTCGCGGCCCCGGTCGGCGCCCCGAGCGTCTCCGAGGCCGTCTTCGCGAACGCCGCGGTCCACGCGGCCGTCGCGGAGATCCTCGAGGAGCGCGGCGTCCCGGCAGCCAAGGGCGACGAGGGCGCATGGGCGCCCGCCGTCTCGGACGCGGAAGCGTTCGAGATCGTCGACGAGGCCACCGACCGTGTCGAAGACGAGGTCGGGTTCGACGTGCAGTTCGGGCTCGACGTCGCCGCCGCGGAGCTGTACGACGCCGAGCGCGACGCGTACGTCTACGGCGACGAGGAGCGCTCGCCCGACGAGCAGGTCGACTACGTGGCCGACCTGGTCGACGAGTACGACCTCGCGTACGTCGAGGACCCGCTCGACGAGAACGACTACGAGCGGTTCGCGGAGCTGACCGAGCGCGTGGGCGACCGCACGCTCATCTGTGGCGACGACCTCTTCGTGACGAACGTCGACCGCCTGCAGGAGGGCATCGACGTCGGCGCGGCCAACAGCATCCTGATCAAGCCGAACCAGATCGGGACGCTGTCGGACGCGTTCGACGCCGTCGAGCTCGCCGAGCGGAACGGCTACGGCTCGGTCATCTCGCACCGCTCCGGTGAGACGGAGGACACGACCATCGCACACCTCGCCGTCGCGACCGACGCCCCGTTCATCAAGACGGGCACCGTCGGCGGCGAGCGCACTGCCAAGCTGAACGAACTGATCCGCATCGCGGACGACGCTGTATGACAGAGGACAACGACGCGGTCGAACTCGACGAGGACGACGCGGCCGAGGAGGCCGCCGAGCCCGCCGAGGACGAGACCGCCACGACGGACGAAACGCCCGCCGAGGAGGCCGACGAGGCCACCGAGGAGGAAGAAGCAACGCCCTTCGACGAGGACGTCATGCCGGACGAAGAGGAGGCCGACCTCCTCATTCCCGTCGAGGACTACCTGGGTGCCGGTGTCCACATCGGTACGCAGCAGAAGACGAAGGACATGGAGCGGTTCATCCACCGCGTGCGTGACGACGGGCTCTACGTGCTCGACGTCTCCCGGACCGACAGCCGCATCCGTACGGCTGCGGACTTCCTGGAGAACTACGACCCCGAGCAGATCCTGGTCACGTCCTCGCGACAGTACGGCCGGTTCCCGGCCGAGAAGTTCGCGGACGCCATCGGCGCCCGCGCCCGCACCGGTCGCTTCATCCCGGGCACACTGACGAACCCGGACTACGCCGGCTACATCGAGCCGGACGTCCTCGTGGTGACTGACCCCATCGGTGACGCGCAGGCCGTCAAGGAGGCCATCACCGTCGGGATCCCGGTCATCGCGATGTGCGACTCCAACAACCAGCTGGGGAACGTCGACCTCGTCATCCCCACGAACAACAAGGGTCGCCGCGCCCTCTCGGTCGTCTACTGGCTGCTCGCCAACGAGACGCTCGACCGCCGCGGCAGCGACACGGTCTACAGCCTCGAGGACTTCGAGGCCGAGATCTAAGCGGTTTTTCGTCGGACGCGACGTCTTTCGTTTCTTCCGCGACTACCCGGATAGCGGTGACTCTCGTCAGAAACGGTGGGCCTGTTTCCTGTGTGGATCCGACTCTCTCAAACCGAAACCACGAACCACCAGTCGTACTCAGTTCCGTCGCCTTCCGGATCGACTTCGTATCGTTGGGAGAACCGATATTTTCCCGACGGCCAGCACGCGGCCGTTTCCATGCCGTTCACCAGCGCATAGGTTGCCGATACCGTCTCATCGGGTGACAGCGTTTTCGTATCGATCCTGGGCGACGTCTTTGGATAGTCACGCCAGCAATCGTCGCGATATTCAGCATCGCCATCGGTAGAGAGTACCAGTTTTTCGTCGCCGTCGATGGCTTTTCCAGCACGAGCAGGAAACGGAAGGCCCCAATTGTTCGTCTGGATGGTGTGGTCGCCGTCACCGACGTTCGTCACCGAGACGCGGAGCTGGGCGGGACGCTCCTCAGTCGGCTGTGCGAGAAATCCGAGGGTGTGTTTGAACGGGCTCTCGTCGGGGGGCGCTGCGAACTCGACTTTCTCGACCGGGCCGCTTTCGTCCACTTCCTCGGTCGAAGCCGATGCTCCGTTCGTCGTGCGGGGCGGAACAGTGTCGTTGGACCCTTCGGCGGGTTCGGAGTTTCTACTGTCCAGACACCCAGTAACCGAAGCAACTGCGCTCGCGCCGAGTACTGTTACGAGTTGACGACGGTCAGGGTTTCCCCTCATATTTCACCCACTCGGCAGCTGCATGAATACTTTGAGGATAATAGAGGCGTTAGTTGACCAACCCGGCCCAGAATTTCTGACCGTGGTCTCCAGGAGTGACCACGACCATAACTGTATATTGAATTTTTATACGAAAACGAATGAGAGTGGTCCAGAGCCAACGTCCGGAGCCCGTTAAACATCTGCAACATGCGCCAAAGTCGTCGATAAAAACACAACGCCTGTTATCCCCCACCGCGACAGACCGAACATGACCGTTTGCAGCGCGCCGGGGAAGGTGTACCTGTTCGGCGAACACGCCGTCGTCTACGGCGAGCCGGCCATCCCCTGCGCCATCGAGCAGCGCGCGTCCGTCTCCGTGGAACCGCGCGAGGACGACCACGTGCGGGTGACCGCCGAGGACCTCTCGCTGGACGGGTTCACCGTCGAGTACGCCGGCGACGGCGAGGAGCGCCCGGACGTCGACGTCCCCGCGAACCTCGTCGAGGCCGCGATGGGGTACATCGACCACGCCGTCGAGCAGGCCCGCGACGCGGCCGACGCGCCCGACGCCGGCTTCGACATCACCGTCGAGAGCGAGATCCCGCTCGGTGCGGGGCTCGGCTCATCCGCCGCCGTCGTCGTCGCCGGCATCGACGCCGCGACGCGCGCGCTCGGCGTGGAGCTGGACCGCCGCGAGATCGCCGACCGCGCGTACCAGGCCGAGTACGAGGTGCAGGACGGCGAGGCTTCCCGCGCGGACACCTTCTGCTCCGCGATGGGCGGGGCCGTCCGCGTCGAGGGCGACGACTGCGAGCCCATCGACGCCCCGAACCTCCCGTTCGTCGTCGGCTTCGACGGCGGCGCCGGCGACACCGGGAAGCTCGTCGCGGGCGTGCGCGAACTCCGCGAGGAGTACGACTTCGCCGCCGACACGGTCGAGACCATCGGCGACGTCGTCCGCGAGGGCGAGGAACTACTCGCCGACGCGGAGCCCGGCAGCGAACCATCACCGGAACTCCTCGCCGAACTCGGCGAGCTGATGGACTTCGACCACGGCCTGCTCTCGGCGCTCGGCGTCTCCGCCCGCTCGCTGGACTCGATGGTCTGGGGCGCACGCGAGGCTGGCGCCCACGGCGCAAAGCTCACCGGCGCCGGCGGCGGGGGCTGCATCGTCGCACTCGACCCCGCGGACGCGACGGAGACCGCGCTCTCGTACACACGCGAGTGCGAGGAGGCGTTCCGCGCCGAGCTGGCGACCGAGGGCGTTCGCGTGGAGGAAGCCTGATGGCTGCACCCGAGGCAGCGGTCGACGGCGACACGGTCGTCCTCAAACTCGGCGGCAGCCTGATCACGAGGAAGGACGAGCCCGAGACCATCGACGACCCGGCGCTCGACGCCGCCTGCGACGCCGTCGCGGGCGCGCTCGCGGACGGGCACGTCGACTCGCTCGTCGTCGTCCACGGCGGCGGGAGCTACGGCCACCATCACGCCAGCGCCCACGGCGTCTCCACGACCGAGGGAACCCACGACGTCGAGGCCGTGATGGACGTCCACGGCGCGATGCGCACGCTGAACGAGCACGTGCTCGACCGCCTGCAGGCCCGCGGCGTGCCCGCCGTGCCGGTCCATCCGCTCTCGCTGACCGCTCGGCCGCAAGGCGCCGAGGGCGACCTCGACCTCCCGCTCGGCTCGACGGCGACGCTGCTCGCGGAGGGGTTCGTCCCCGTGCTGCACGGCGACGGCGTCGCGACCGCGGACGAGGGCGTCACCGTGGTCTCGGGCGACGAGCTCGTCGTCGACCTCGCGACCGGGCTCGGTGCGACCCGCGTGGGCCTCTGTTCGACGGTCCCGGGCGTGCTCGACGCCGACGACGAGGTGGTCCCCGAGGTCACGAACTTCGACGACGTCGCCGACGTCCTCGGCGCGAGCGACGCGACCGACGTCTCCGGCGGGATGGCCGCCAAGGTTCGCGAGCTGCTCGCGCTGGACCCGCCGGCGTACGTCTTCGGCCCCGCTGCGCTCGACGACTTTCTCCGGGGCGAGGCGGCCGGGACGCGGATCGAGTAGGGAGCGCATCCCCGGTGTGGGCCGGTCCAGGGCCGCCAACCCGGGTACACAACCCTTATTCGGCCGACTCCCCTCTCACCGCTTATGAACGAACCCGCCGTCCGCGACCTGCTCCGGGAGGTCGAGGACCCCGATCTCGCCGACGACATCGTCTCGCTCGGCCTCGTCAACGACCTCGAGGTCGATGGCGACACCGTCCGGCTCTCGCTGGCGCTCGGGGCGCCGTACGCGCCGCACGAAACCGAAATCGCCGAGCGCGTCCGCGAGGTGCTGACCGCCGAGGGGCTCGAACCGGAGCTCTCCGCGAAGATCCCGGAGAAGCTCTCGCCCTCGGACCAGGTCATGCCGGACGTGAAGAACGTCATCGCCGTCGCCTCCGGAAAAGGCGGCGTCGGGAAGTCGACGATGGCCGTCAACATCGCCGCCGGGCTCTCCCAGCTCGGCGCGAAGGTCGGCCTCTTCGACGCCGACATCTACGGGCCGAACGTCCCGCGGATGGTCGACGCCGACGAGCGCCCGCGCACGACCGACGGCGACGTCATCGTCCCGCCGGAGCAGTACGGCATGCGCCTGATGAGCATGGACTTCCTCACGGGCGAGGACGACCCCGTCATCTGGCGTGGCCCGATGGTCCACAAGATCATCACCCAGCTCGTCGAGGACGTCGAATGGGGCGAGCTCGACTACCTCATCATGGACCTCCCGCCGGGCACCGGTGACACGCAGCTCACCATCCTCCAGACGCTGCCGCTCACGGGCGCCGTCATCGTGACGACGCCACAGGAGGTCGCGCTCGACGACGCGACGAAGGGGCTCCGCATGTTCGGGAAACACGACACCAACGTCCTCGGCATCGCCGAGAACATGTCCGGGTTCAAGTGTCCCGACTGCGGCGAGTTCCACGAGATCTTCGGCGCCGGCGGCGGCAAGGGAATGGCCGACGAGCAGGACCTGCCGTTCCTCGGCGGCGTCCCGCTGGACCCCGACGTGCGGACGGGCGGCGACGGCGGCCGGCCGATCGTCTTGGAGGACAACGAGACCTCCGACGCGTTCAAGGTCATCACGGAAAACGTCGCAAACAACGCCGGCGTCGTGCGACGCCGCGAAGTGAGCCGGCGTTCGTAAGCCATGACAGGGGACGTCGACGACACGGATACTGCAGCGGAGCCCGAGACGGATCCCGACGCGGAGGACGCCGCCGACGTCGACTGGCAGATGGCACCCGACTCGGACGCGGAGTTCGAGACCGACGCGGAGCTCCGGGAGACGCTCCGGGAAGTCGCCGAGGACGTCCGCGGCGAGAGTTCCGAGAGCAAGCAGGTCGCGGCGATGCTCTACCGCGTCTCCGACCTGTACGACCCCGACGAGGACACCTCCCCGGAGGAGATCTACCTCAACATGCGCCACATCATGAACATCAAGGCGCAGGGCGGCATCGAGCGCTGAGCACGAGCGGCATCGAGCGCTGAGCGCGGTCGATGTCGGGCGCTGAGCGCAGCCGGATTCCACGTGAACGCCTCTCGAACGTAACGACTATCCGGGGGCCTTCCAAAGCGAGGAGTATGGACTGGCCACACGACCCTGACGGCGAGCAGGGCAGCGAGGGCATGCGGCAGTACGGACACGCAATTCTCGCGAAGAAGATCAACGAGGAGACGGACTTCCCGCTCTCGAAGTCCGAGTACGTCGAGGAGTACGGCGACCACCCCGTCCGGATCGACTACGAGACGGTCGTGTCCGTCGCCGACATCATGGACAACGTCGACGCGGAGGAGTTCGAGGACTTCGTCGAGTTCCACCAGGCCACGGGCGCCGCGATGCGCGACGCCGGCTACTGGTTCTACGAGGGCGCGGAGGAGTTCACCCGCTCTCGGGCCTGACCGACGGGGTACCAGCTTCGTTTCGCGGCTTCGTTTCGCAGCTCCGTTCTTCGGCTCCGTTGCTCCGGCACCTGCGGTGTTCCGCGTAGCCCGCGGGTTGTGCCCTCCCCGACGCGGGAACTACACCAGCGTCAGGCCGATCCGGTAGAGGAACGCGAGCCCGAACAGCCCGAGGAGGAGGATGGTCGCGACGACGACCACCGGCGAGAGTCGCTCCTCGTCGTCCGCCGTAATGTATTGGTCCATGCGACCGGGTTGACTGCGGGATGGCTTACTCCTTTCGCACTGCCAGCACCTCCGGACCCCCCGTCACGGCCCGGCCCATATTACTAAGACCGTCGCGCCAGCAACGTCGAACAATGTCGGAGCCAATCGTCACCTGTTCGGGCTGTGGATTCGAAGCACCAGCGAGCGACGACTCCTGGAACCGGGTCTCGCATCCACCGCTCGGCTCGGTCACGCGGTGTCCGGAGTGCGGAAGCACGGACACGCATACGGCCTAGCTGACGAGTGGTCGCGGATCGAATAAGCGGCCTATCGAACGCGCGTCGCCGGCCCTACTCGCCGAAATCGGCCACTCGATTTTTTATTTGGGCCGGAGCAGTGTTTCCTGATGACCGAACACCACGTCCCCAAAGGCGTCAGTCTGGAGACGCTCAAGGAGGTCCTCGCCGGCTGGGCCGCCGTCGGCGCCGCATCGGAACCCCAGTACACGTCGGAGGTAGAGTCGGTGACGGAGCTCTCCGACACCGTCGGGCGCCAGACCCGCTTCCTGGAGGACGTCGGAGTCCTCGCGGCCGAGGGCCAGAAACACCGGCTCACCGAAGCCGGCGACGAACTCGCCAGCGCGCTGGCCGTGGACGAGGAGGAGCGCGCGAAGGAAGCCGCCCGTGACCTGCTCGCCTCGTGGGACGTGACGAGGAAGGTCCGCGGACTGGTCCGTGGGAACCCGATGACGGAGAACGACCTCGTCGACCACGTCATCACCGTCGTCGGCGAGGACCACGACTCCGGGCGCGTCCGGTCCGGCGTGAGCACGCTCCTCGAGTTCATGGAGTGGGCCGAGCTGCTCACCCGCGACCTCGACGACCGGTACCGACTCCCGGGCGACGCGACGACCGTGGAGGGGACCGGCGTCGCCGCCGTCGAGGACGCCGCCGACGAGATACAGGCGGCCGCCGGTGACGTCAGCACGGCCGCCGACGAGGTGGAGAGCGCCAGCGACGAGCTGGATAACGTCACCGAGGAGGCCGAAAGCGTGGCCGAGGAGGTCGAGAGCACGACGGCGGACCTGACCGAGGCGGCCGATGCCGTCGAGGCCGTCGTCGACCGCGCGGAGTCCGCCGCGGAAGCAAACGAGCTCACCGCCGCGGAGGCGGAACGGGCCGCCGACGAGGCCGAAGCGGCAGCGACTGAGGTCGAAAGCACCGTCGCCGACGTCGAGGACGCCCTGCGCGACGTCGACGAGACGGTTTCGTCTATCGACGAGGCCGTCGAACTCCCCGCCGAGGGTGTCGACGTGGCCGAACTGGCCGACGCGGTCCAGGCCGCGACCGAGGCCGCGGCCGCCGGCGAGGAGACCGAAGGGGCAGAGGAGACGACTGCGGAGGGGACCGCGGAGCAAGCCGAACGTGCGGAACGGGCGACCGAGGAACAGCCGATCGAAGAGGTGGAAGCGCCGGTCGAAACCGCGATGGCGGAAGCCGAGACGGAAGCCGAGGCCGCCGAGGAGAAAGCCGAGGCTGTCGGGGAAGAGGCGGAAGAGTCGGAAGAGTCGGAAGAGTCGGTAGAGGCGGAAGCGGTCGAAGAGGAAGCCGCGGAGCGACTACCCGAGGAGCCGGAGGTCGTCGAGGAGGCGCTCACCGAGCCGGAAGAGGTCGCGGAGACGACCGAGGAAGCGGTCGAGGCGGGCGCGGAGGCTGTCCACGAGGCCGCCGAGCCGATCGAGGAGACCGTCGAGGCTGGCGCGCCGGCCGAGGACGGTACCGAGGCCGAAGAGCCCGCTGAAGCAGCACCGGAACCCGAGGCGGGCGGCGAGGGGGCCGAGGCAGCGACCGAGCCGGTCAGTGTCACGCTCGACGACGACGGCGGACTGACGGCCGAAGTCGGCGGCGAGGAGGGCGTCGAAATCGGGATCACCGACGACGGCATCGAAATCGCCGTCAACGGCGACGTCCTCGTCGAGGGCGTGGACCTCCCGGCGGACGTTGACGCCGAGGAACTCACAGGCGTCGACCTCCAGACGGACACGGAATCGACCGAGGACGACCAGCTGGAAACCGACGGCGGCACTCCCGGATCCGCCCCCGACGACGCGGACGACGACCGCTTGCTAACGGACGGTGACGGGACCGTCGAACTCGCCGCCGGCGACGACACCGTCCGGATCCAGGTCGACGCTGGTGAGGGCGTCACCATCTCGCTGAGCCCGGAGGCCGCAGTCGAAGCCGGCGGCGAAGCGGCCGAGGAAGCCCTCGGAGAAGCCGAAGGGGTGACTGAGGAGACCGAAGCAGTTGAAGAATCGACTGAAGAGGCGGAAGAAGCGGGAGAGGAGGCGGAAGAAGCCGGAGAGGGTGCCGAAGCGGAAGCAGCGGAAACGGTGGAAGAAGCTGCCGAGGAAGCTGAGGAAGTGGCCGAGGAAGCTGTAGCGGGGGCTGAAGAAGCAGCCGAGGGGGCTGAAGAAGCAGCCGAGGGGGCTGAAGAAGCAGCCGAGGAGGTTGAAGAGGAAGCAGCGGAGACGGTGGAAGAAGTTGCGGAGGATGCCGAAGAGTCAGTTGAGGAAGCTGAGGAGACAGCAGGGGAGGCCGAGGCAGCAGGCGAGGAGACGACCGAGGAGGTCGAGGCTGCCGTGGCGAGCGCGCTCGAGGACGTCCCGGACGAGACGGCCGAGATACTCACGGAGGTACTAACCGAGGTCGAGTCGGCGGCCGAAGAGGCGCGGGAGGCGGCCGAGGAGGCACGCGAGGCGGCCGAGGAAGCCCGAAGAGCGGGCGACGGAAACGGAGCTGCCGCGGCGAACGGAAACGCGGCCGGTGCCGCCGACGGCGACGGCGATGGCGACGGCGACGGTGACGCCGCTGACGACCACGCGTTGTCCCTCGAAATCGACGTCGATGCCGATTCGGACGACCTCGAGGCCGTCATCCGCGGAGTCAGACGCGGCGTAATGGAAGCCGCTGGAGAGTAGCGGTTTAAAAACGGAGTCGAACTATTCCTCGTCGGCCGCGGGGCTGAACTCGAGGATCTCGATGGCGCCGAGGGTCAGCGCCTCGGGCTGGAAGGTTCCTCGCGGGCCGAACGCGCCGGTCGGTTCCAGCGTTGCCTTCACCAGCACCTGGTTGGCACCGCTGTCGGGGATCGGTCCCGAGAGGTCCTCGGAGCCGTGGTCGTGGCAGTAGAACGACTCGGTCCCCCACTGCTCGCTGTCGTGTTCCCGCAGCACGGCGACGACCCGGTCCGCGGCGGTGAGCGCGCTCGCACACCGCGCACAGCGGACGGTGCCCGTGGTCTCGTCGGTCGCGACCCCGAACCCGCCCGCGACCACGCCCATGAGTTCCTGCGAAAGCTGGCGTTCATCCGGCATACTACCGGCTCGGCGCCCGCGACAGTTAAGCGCGTTCCTGAGCGGCCGCAGCGACGGGCTCGCGTACCGACGAACACTGTGTCGACCCTCGAATTTAACCGGCCTCGCCTCGATTTTCCGGCAAGATGTCCAGCCAGGACACGCCGGTCGACCGGCGGATCGACAGCAATCTGTTTCTCACCGTCTCCGGCCCGCCGGGCTGTGGCGCGACCACGCTCGCCGAGGGACTCGCGGACGCACTCGACTGCGCGTACGTCTCGGGCGGCGAGATCTTCCGCGAGATCGCCGAGGAACGTGACGAAACCCTCTCACAGCTGATCGCCGAGGCGGGCGAGTCCGACGAGCTCGACCGGGAGCTCGACCGTCGCCTCCAGCGGATCGCCGAGAAGTGGGGCGCCGCGAACAAGCCGTTCGTCCTCGAATCGCGGCTCGCGGGCTGGATCGCCGGCAACCGCGCGGACCTCCGGATTCGACTCAACGCGCCGGAGGAGGTCCGGATCGAGCGCACGGGCGACCGGGAGGAGATGGCCTCGGAGATGCAGGTCCGGGAGGTGATCGAGGCCCAGCGCTACGAATCCTACTACGGCATCGACATCGACGACCAGTCCTTCTACGACCTCACCATCAACACCGCCCGCTGGGGGCAGGACGGCACGCTCGACATCGCGTTGACCGCCGTCGAGCAGTACGACGCCGCGGTCGACGAGGGGGCCGTGCCGACGCCGGACCTCGACGTGTAAGGGAGGGGTGACGCCAGCGATCGACCTGGCGGCCGCGACCCCCCGATGACGGACTACTCGTCGTCGCCGTCGCCCTCGTCGCCGTCGTCCGACGGTAGCCACGACACCACGCTCTCCTCGAGGCTGTCGAGCGCTTCCTCGACGCTGAGCGCCTCGGTGTCGAGCTCGAGGTCGGCGTGCGGGCGCTCGAACTCCGACTGGATCGAGTAGACGCCGCGTTCGGAGATGGGGTCCTGCCGCTGCCGATTCCGGCGGAGGCAGGTGTCGTTGGACGCCTTCACCCACACCTCGAACACGCGGTCGAGCCGGTAGAACTGGTTGCGCCACTCCCGCTTATAAAAGGTCCCGTCGAGGATCCAGTCGCCGCCGGCGTCCGCGACGTGTTCATACAGCTGCTCGTAGGTACGCCGCGAGAAGTCGTCGGAGTGGAGCAGGTCCACGGTCAGGTCCCGCGCCGCGAGTCGCCGCTGGAGGCCCGTCGCGAGCGTCGTCTTCCCCGACCCGGGGAGGCCACAGAGGATGACGATCACTGGCTGAACGATTTCCGCAAGCCAGTAAAGATGTTGTGCCCGTCGAGTCCGCGTGCCCGGGGCCACCACGAGCACAGCGACCTCGGCCGTCCACCTACGACCGAGTCGCCTCGTGCTGCTGGTCGAGGGGGTCCTCGATCTCGCCCATGACGCTCTCGAGCGCGTCGGTCGCGGTGATAAGCCCGACGACCTCGCCTTCCGAGAACACCAGCGCCAGCTCCTGGCGCTCCGCCTGGAACTGGTCGATGGCGTCGCTGACGGTCGTGTCCGCCGAGATCGTCATCGGCGGCGCGGCGATCTCCGCGAACGTGGTTTCGCCGCTCCGGAGCGCGTCGATCTCGTCGAGCACCGCCGGGACGTAGACGATGCCCTCGAACTCCGACGGCTCCTCGCCGACGAGCGGATAGCGCGTGTGCGGTGCCGACGAGAGCCGACCGAGGTTCTCCTCGACGGACTCCTCGGTCGAGAGGAATACCACGTCGTCGACGTCGACCATCACCTCGTCGACAGTCTGGCTTCCCGCGGTCAGCGCGCTCAGCACCTCGCCGTGGCGCTCCTCCGAGAGCTCGCCCTGTTCGAGGACCGAACTCAGGCGATGCCGGAGCTGCGCCCGCGACTCGATGACCTCCTCCTCCGTCTCGAGCCAGGCGCCGGTCATCTCGATGCCGAACAGCCCTAGCGTCCACTTCGCGACGGAGTCGCCGACGGACATGATCGGACGGATGAGCCACGCGAACCAGTACAGCGGCGTCGCGCCGTACCGACAGACCATCTTCGTGCGCTCGACGCCGAGGTACGTCGGCGTCTGCTCGCCGTGGGTCAGGTGGACCAGGTTGATGATCGCGAAGCCGATCAGCCCGCCGGCCCCGACCGCCGCCAGGGCCGTGTTCGCGAACAGCGGTTCGATGAGCGCCGCGAGCGCGGGCTCCGCGACGATACCGACCGCGATACTCGACGCAGTGATGCCGACCTGACAGCTCGTCAGGTAGATCTCCAGCTCGTCGGTCATCTCCCAGGCGCGACGGAGCCCTGGCTCGTCGAACTCGGCCTCGGGATACTGGCGTACCCGCGTCAGTGCGAACTCGATCGCGACGAAGAACCCGTTCGCGAGGATGAGGAGGATCCCGGCCAACAGCCGGAACGCGATATCGATTGGCGTCATCATGGAGCGGTTTCACGAGGCAGAGGGAAGATTCCTGTGGCGATCGGGGCAACAGGGACACCTCCGGGAACTGCAATCGCTCGCCGCAGGTCCCGCCAGACGGTATCGAAGCTTACGCCCGTTTTCGGTAAGCTATCGGAAACGTGTGACAGCGGCCCTCAGTCGTCGGCGCTCGGCGCGACCGGCTCGTCACCGGACTCGTCGACCGCGTCGTCGGCTCGCGGGAAGTTGCCGATGGTCTCGGCGCGGAACGCCGCCTCGTCGAACGTGTACTCGTCGTCGAGGAACTCCATGAGGGTGTGGGTGTCCCGCATCGCGTTCTTCAGGCACGTCGACGCGCCCGGCGAGGGCGTGATGTTGAACACGATGTCCTCGCCCGTGAGCTTCGCCTCGCCCATGTCGAGGGACTTCTCGCTCGTGTCGACGATCTGCGGGCGGACGCCGCCGTACCCCTCGGCGCGCTCGATGTCGTCGAGGGTCGCGCTCGGCACGACCTTCTGGACGTGCGGGAGGAACGCGCGGGTGCCGACCTCCGGCACGTCGTACACGAGGTTCCGGAGGACGTACGGGAGCAGCACCCGGTCCGAGAGGATGTTCGCGTAGCTCAGGAACGAGGCCGCGTTGAGCCCGAAGACGTCGAGGAAGTCGGTGACGGTCGAGATGCGGCCGCGCTCCAGCGTCGGGACGAGCTTCGCGGTCGGCCCGAAGCGCGTGATCGAATCGTCGTGGACGTCGGCGTCGCCGTGGACGGCCGCGAACGGGAGCTTCTTCATCTGGAGGGTGTACACCTTCCCGTTCAGGAAGTCCTCGGCGAGGAAGAAGCTCCCCGCGACGGGCAGGAGCACGAGGTCCTCGCCGTAGCCGAGCTCCTTGGCGATCTGGAGGCTGTGCGAGCCCGCGGCGACGACGGCCGCGTCACAGCTGTACGGGCCGTCCTCCGTCGTGATCGTGTAGCCGTCCGGGGCCCGCGTCACGTCTTCGACGCCCGCGCCCGTGTACACGTCGACGCCGGCCTCCTCGCGCGCCTGCTCGACGAACGTCTGCGCGACCCGGCCGTAGTCGACGACGTAACCGTCGGGCGTCTGGAGCGCGCGCAGCTCCACGTCGGGGTCGCGGCCCTCGACGACCTTCGGCTCGATCTCCGCGATCTCCTCGCGGTCGATGAGCTCCAGCTTGGGGAAGAGGTCGCCGAAGCCCTCCTCGTGGTAGCGGGCTTCCAGCTGCTCGACCTCCTCCTCGCCGACGGCGAGCACCATCTTACTACGACGATCGTGGAACGACCGGTCTGGGTCCTCGTTCTCGAGGAAGCCGGCGAGTAGCTCCGCGCCCTCCTTCACCTCCTCGGCCTTCTCGAGGGTATAGTTCGTCTCGATGTCGCCGAAGTGGAGCGTCTGGGAGTTGTTCGTGTGGTCGGAGTTGATCGCCGCGATCTCCTCCTCCTTCTCGAACAGCGCGACGCTCTCGACGTCGGTGAACTTCGAGACGGTGTACAACAACGATGCGCCACTGATGCCGCCGCCAACGATGATAAGGTCGTATTCTTCCGCCATGTTTGTCTCTCAGGGGGTTCGCGAGGGGAACTTCTTCCTGAGAAACGCGTGACTCAGCGTATAAAGGTGCTACTATCTGCCCCGGATCTGGACCGTGATTACCACGATCGTCGAACTTCCTCGGGCTATCTCGCCGACGGTGGACCGTCGTGCGTTCACCGGGATTCGGGCCCGAGTTCGTCCCGCAGCAGCGTTCGGTGACACCGCTTCTCGTCGGTGTTCTCGTAGCAGACCAGCACGACGTCGTCGCCGGCGGCCAGTCGCTCCCGCAGGTCGTCCATCGCCTCCCGAGCGTCGGGCGACGTCGCGAGGTGCCGGCGATAGCGGGCGTCGAAGTCGACCGCGTCCCACGCCTCGTTGTGGGCCGCCCGGTCCGATCGGCCCTCGTCTTCCAGCGTCGACGCGTGCGCCTTGAACTCGTCGAGGAGATCTTCCGGCGGGGCCAGCGCCGGTCGGTTCTCGTCGACCTGCCCGTGGAACCACGAGTGCGGTCGGCGGACGACGCCGACGAGCTGCTCGTCGCCCGCGAGGTCGACCTTGTCGTGCTGGATGGCGGCGACGTAGGTGTCGCGCACCCGGCCGCGTTCGGTCATGGGTGGCGTTGGGACTGGCGGGTCATCGGGTTTTGGGTGAAAACGGCCTCGGCACTCATAGGGCTCGTCGTCACCGGTGCCGAGCCGGCTCGGAGCGGTGCTTCGTCATCGGCCACGCGGGCCTACGCCGCGCGGCTTTTTAAACGCTCAGACCTCGCGCCGCCTAGCGCACGACCTGGTTCTCCCCATCGGTCGTGTTCGGGAGACGCTTCGTCGCTGTCGTGTCGAACGGCGACGGCGACGCCGCCACAGCCTCCGCCGCGGTAAGCGAGCCCACCGTCGTCTCCGGCGTCGCGTCCGCCACGGCGGGATGGGCCTCGGCGGTCGCGTCGGTGAAGTCGTCGCGCGCGGCGGTGCTATCGGTGGCTGTCGCGTGTGTGGACATCTGAGAGGTCGGTGTATCGGTCAGCGAACGCTGCTTGCGGGAGTCGGCGTCACTCTTGTACTACGGGTGCCTTCACAGTACCACCACCGGCCGAGAACGTCATAAAAGTTCATGTCGAACGGCTTCTTGCCACCGTGCCTGTCGCTACCGTGGGTATTTCTATTGTGGCCGCGTAGTTTTAGAATAGCACATGTCCAGACCGGAACTCGAGGCCGCGAGCGACGCGCTGCGAGAGGCTGCCGACGTCGCGTCGCCGGTGCTGGCCGACGACCTCGTCGAGAAAGCCGAAACGGTCGCCGACCTCGCGACCCGGAACGAGGAGCCGGACCACGGTCGGCTCGCCCGACTGGAGCACGCGCTGCGCGGATTCGTGGATGAGGGATCGGACGAAGTAGCCGAACGCGTCGAGCAGGCGCTCGACCACGTCAGGGAATACCGGAAGACGGTCGAGGGCGTCTGACTGCGAGGCCGCTGGCGACGACGACCGACCGACAACGACCGACCGACGACCGACCGACCCACGACGCCCGGCACGACACCCGGGCTAGCGAGTCGCCGTTGCTTCCGGCGGCAGCGCGTACGGCTGGCCACAGCCGTGGATCTCGAGGGTGCAGTCGGGGCAGGCGGTGTGCTTCCGGCGTCGGTGCGCGACCGACTGGCGCTGTCTGCCGCCGTCGGCCTCCAGCCGCTCCCGGACGTCGTCAGGCAGTTCGGTGAACGGGACGAGCTCGCCGCCGCACGATGGGCAGTCCATAGCACGTCCTTCGGCGGCAACGTCAAAAGCTCTCGGAGACGGTGCAAGCCTGTCCGCTCGCCGGGTGCGAAGGAAATCTACTTTACGCCTATCGCGCAAGACGGAGGTAGATGACCCCGCTCCCGCGCGACGGCCCCGGAGGTGCTCGCCGGCGTGAGTCGTGACGAGTCGACACCGACCGACGGACGGACGCCGCGTCCCGGCTCCGCCGCCGCGGACGGGGATCCCGCGGGTGCGATCCCCGACCCCCAGCTCGTCGTGGTTTGCGGGCTGCCGGGCGTCGGGAAGACGACCGTCGCGGCCAGGGCGGCCGAGCTGATCGGCGGCGACGTCCTCCGCACGGACGCCGTCCGCAAGGACCTCTTCCCGGACCCCGACTACACCGAGGCGGAGAGTCGCGCGGTCTACGGGGAACTGCTCTCGCGCGCAGCAGCGCGACTCGGCGACGGGGAGTCGGTCGTTCTCGACGCGACGTTCAAGCGCCGTCGCTCGCGACGGAACGCGCGGGGGCTCGCACGGGCTGCGGGCGTCCCGCTCCGAACGATCAAGGTCGAATGCGACGTGTCCGTCGTCGAGATCCGGATCGAGAACCGCGATGGGCTCAGCGACGCCGACTTCGAGATCCATCGCAAGTTCCGGCGTGAGTACGAGCCCCTGCAGATCGACCACAGCGTCGTCGACAACTCCGGGAGCGAGGCCGCGACGCTCGAGCAGGTGGACGCGCTTCTGGAGCCCGGCCGTGACGGGAACCTCTGACGGTTACGACAGCTCGACGCGCTCGCGGGCGGCGGCGACGAGCATCGGGAGCATGACCGTCGCGTCGCCGTAGACGGAGGCGTTGCGCGCATCTTTCTCCAGTTTCCCCCACGAGCGCGCTTCCTCCAGCGTCGCGCCCGAGAGGCCGCCGGTGGCTTCCGGATCCATCGTCACCTGCACGGCGTAGTCGTAGGCCCGCGGCGTGACGAGCATCGTCTGGAGCGTGAAGTTCTTCGGGACGCCGCCGCCGACGAGGAGGCAGCCGGCGTCGTCGGCGTCGAACGCCAGATCCGTCAGCGGCGTCATGTCCGCCAGGGCGTCGAGCGTGAACTCGCCCGTCTGGCTGTACATCCACGCCTGCAGGCCCAGCACGGAGTCCTGCACGGCGGGACAGTAGATCGGCACGTCGTGCTCGTAGGCCGCCGCGGCGATGCCGGGCGCCTCGTCGACGTCCTTCGCCGCGTTGACCTCGCTGTTGGCACGCCCGAGCTCCTCGCAGAGGCGGGCGATGGAGACGGTCCCCTCCTCGTCGAGGGCCGGGAACACCTCGTCGCGGAGGTGCGCCTCGAACAGCGCGAAGTGCTCCTGGGGGAGGTAGACGTTGTAGATGCGGTCGACCTCCTCGTCACGGAGCTGCTCGTCGTGCTCGCGGAGGGTTTTTTCAGGGTCGCGGTCGCGCCCGTGATGGTGTTTCCCGCCGATGGCCTCGATGGCGTCGTGCGTGAGGTTCGCGCCGGTCGTGACCAGCGCGTCGACGTAGCCGTCGCGGATGAGATCGGCGACGATGCGGCGCATGCCCGCGGGCACCATCGCGCCCGCCAGCGAGAGGAAGACCGTGCAGTCGTCGTCGCCGAACATCTCCGCGAGCACGTCGCCCGCCTCGTGGACCGATTCGGCACCGATGCCGGCGTGGCCGTACTGCTCGACCAGCTCGCTCACGGTCATCCCCGCGCGCGCCTCGGCGTGTGCGAGGGGGTCCTCGGAGAACTCCTCGCGGTGAGGGTCGTGGGGCGTCGCACTCGCGTCGCCCTCGCCGCTACCGTCGACCTCGTCCGGGTCGTGGTCGTCGCTCATACTCCAACCTGTTCCGGCACGCGTTTGAAAAGTCCGGTTCCGTCGCTGTCGTGGTCTCGGTGCGCGAGCGACGGCGACGAGCGAACCCTATCCGCCGCTGACCGGCGGGAACAGCGCGAGCTCGTCGCCGTCGGTCAGTTCGGTGTCGAGGCCCCCCTGGTGCAGGACGTTGTCGCCGTTGCGCAGGACGTTGACGTGGTCGGCGACCTCGCCGTCCTCCATGACGCGCGCTTCGAGGTCGGGACGATCGGCCAGCAGGGCGTCGAGGGCGTCGCCGACGGTGTCTCCGGGTTCGACGTCGACGTCGATCGTCCGGTCCCCGGCGACTTCCCTGAGGTCGGCGAACAGCTTCCACTCCATGCCCGAACATCCCGCTGCCGCGCCTAAGAGGATTGCGTCCCGCTCGCGTCTTGCCGGTCGATCCACGTTCGCGAGCGCCCGCGAGTGGTCGGTGCACAGCCTACGGTACGGTATCTGTGGAGCCGGAGGCCCGGTCTTCCGCACCCGGCTCTTCGGACGCCCCGTCGCCCGCCGACGGCGACGATTCCGGAGCCGCGGCCCCGGCCTCGAACCGCCTGAGTGCGTCCGGGCGGCCGACGAGGTAGACGAGGTCGCCCGCGGCGAACGTGTAGCTGCGGGACGGGATCGCGCGGATGGCGCCGTCCGCCGGTTTCACGGCGGCGACGACGGCCGACACGTCGTCGACGGTCGCTCCCTCGGCCTCGCTGCCCGCGGCGACCGTGATGGCCGTCATCGTCTCGTCGGCGTTCCGCAGCAGGGACGCGAACTCCCGGTCGGCTTGCGGCTCCGCGGGCAGCGTCACGAGCCGATAGGTCGTGGTCTCGTCGAGGTCGGCCGCGTCCGCCTCGTCGACCGCGAGCGTCGCCACGTCGCCGACGGTCGCGCGCAGCTCGGCGTTCGCGACGCGCTCGGGCGACTCCCCGGCCTCCCAGACCTGGACCACGTCACCCGGCGTCGCGCTGTTCGCGGGGTCCGCCTGGACGGCGACCGCCGCGGACCCGGGCGCGAGCGTCGGCCCGATGCCGGCCGCCCGCGACCCGACGGCGAAGTACTCGACCTCGCCCGATTCCGTCAGGTCGACGTCGACGTAGCCGACGCCGTAATCCTCCTTCAGCCGGGTGACGAGTCGGTCGCGCAGCTCCGCGACCGTGAGCCGGTTCGGGAACAGTAGCGTCTTCCCGGCCATCTCCGTCTTCTTGACCGGCGCGACCGGGTCGTATCCCTCCATGTCCTCGATCGCGTCTACGGCGGGGAGGGTGACCGCCGTGACGCGACCCACCGTCCGGACGACGCGGCTGACCTCGCCCTCCAGCTGCTTGACGCCGGTCAGCGCGAAGAGGTTCCGGCCCATGGAGTCACCGAGCCGACGGCCGACCGTGGCGACCGACCCGGCGAGCGCCAGCGCGACGACGTTGAAAAGCATCGTGTCGAGGTCGTACAGGGCGATCTCCTCGCCGCCGATCACGGCGCCCAGCGACGCCGTGTTGAGGTACAGGGCGACGACCGCGCCGCCGAGGATGATCGCGACGCCCTCGGGGACGACGTCGCGGAAGTACCACCGGTAGACGACCGCGCTCGCCGCCGCCGTGGCGACGGAGAGGATCGCGAACACCGCAAGGTAGACCCCGACCTCGACGAGCGAGGAGTTGAACGTCACCCCCGGGCCGCCGGCCTGCGCGATCCCGTCGAATGCGCTCACGACGACCGACGGCAGGGCGATCGGCGCCGCGCTCATCGTGCGGCCTCCGTGAACCGGTCCAGCGCCGCCGACGTGCCGACGACGAACAGCTCGTCACCCGCCGACAGCGCCATGCTCCCTCGTGGGGCGATCTGCCACTCCTCGTGGCGCGCGGCCACGATGACGACGTCGTACGCCTCCCGGACGTTGACCTCGCCGATGGTGGCGCCGTCGAGGGGGCCGTCGGGCACGACGGCCACCTTCCGGAACCGCTTGCCGGCCCGCCGAAGCAGCGACACGAGCTCGAACTCGCGGCGCGTCCCGCGCGAGAGCACCAGCGTGCGCCCGCGGTCGGCTTGCAGGAGTGCGCTCGCCGCGGACCGCTCGACGGCGACGGTGATGCGTCCCTCTCCGCCCGTCGTCGCGCCAGCTCGCAGCGCCGCGGTCGTCTCGGTCGCCTCGCCCGACGCCGCCGACGCACCGCCGTCCGTCCGGAGGTCCTCGTCCTCCTCGACTTCGGCCCCGGTCGCCGCTGGCGACGGCACGGCCGGTTTCTCCCCCGGCTTCCCGGTTGACTTCGCGGACAGCACGGTGCCCTCCACGGTGGTCGAGGGAGTAACGATACGCACGACCTCGCCGCGCGCGACGCCCGTAGGCAGCAGCGCGGAGACCGACACCGCTCGCTTCCCGGCCGGCACGCGTTTCGAGAGGCCGCCCATCGGCGGCGCGGCGTTGACCGTGGCGTGCGCGCGCTCGTCCAGCGTGACGCTCACGTCCGCGAGGCCGAGCTCCGTCTTCAGTCGGTCCTCGAACCGCGTCTCGATCTCCGGGAGCGGGAGGTCCGCGGGGAACGTCCACTCACCCTCGAGGATCGACTGGCGCGTCTCGGCGGGCAGCGCCGGGTAGCCCTCCATGTCGCCGACGTCGCCGGCGACGGTGACGCGGACCTGCCCGCGCCCCCCGACGCGCTCGATGACGTCGGCCGACAGCGTCCGGTCGCGGAGCTTCCGGAGCGAGAGGCGGCGCGGGACCGAGGCGCCCAGCTTGTCGCCCTGGGCGTGCGCGTACAGCGAGAGCATCAACACGACCATGATCGACGTCAGGATGGCCGGCGCGCGCTCCGAGGAGCGCACTGTCGGGTCGTTGAGCGCGAGCAGCCCGCCGTTGACCCCCGCGATCGCCAGCGCGAGGACGACGACACCGAACCCGGGGATCGTCACCCCGGTGAAGTATTTAAATACGAACCCGAGGATCCCAGCCACGAGCGCCGGGATGATCCCCGTCAGAACCCCGAGGTAGATCCCGAAGAGGATCTCGACCGGTAATGCCATACCAACGTCTCACGCGGGTGGGATAAACCAGTAACGACCACGGCGGGCTACTCCACGACGGCGACCCCGTGGACCACAGCGACCCCGTGGACCACGGCGGCCCACTCGACCACGGCCGCGGCGCACGACCCGAACGCGCCGCCGCGCGTATCGCCAGCCGGCAGCACCGTCCTTTTAAGTCGGTCCTCGCCGGAAGAGGTGGCATGGAGTTCAACCGGGAATGGATCACCGTCCGGGCTTCCATCGCGCTGACGTTCTTCGTCGCGCTGCTGTCGATCCTGGTCGGCCTGCTCCACATCGCCGGCGTCAGCGTCGCCGGCCCGCTCTCGCCGTTCATTCCCGACCTCGTGAAGCAGGCGGTCGGGTTCACCGGGACGCTCACCGGGTTCGCCATGCTCGCCAGCGGCTACGCCCTCAAGAGGGGATACCGGATCGGCTGGTACGCGACGGCCGTTTTGCTCCCGCTGACGGCGCTGCAGGGGCTCCTGCAGGTGTCGGTCGTCTCGCTCCCGCTGGTCCTGCTCTCGCTGCTCTCGCTGCCGGCGCTGGCGGTCAACCGCGGTCGGTTCACTCGGGTGGCCCGCCCCTCGCCGACGCAGCTCGGAGCCGGCCTCGCGCTGGCGACCGCCGTCGCGTACGGGACCCTCGGCTCCTTCGCGCTCCGCAGCGAGTTCAACGACATCGAGACGATTACGGACGCCTTCTACTACACCGTCGTCACGGCCTCGACCGTCGGCTACGGCGACATCGCTCCCGTCACCGGCATCGGGCGGATGTTCGGGCTCTCCGTGCTCGTCATCAACGTCGCCGCCTTCGCGGTGGCGCTCGGTGTCCTGCTGACGCCCGCCATCGAGGCGCAGTTCTCGAAAGCACTTGGAAAAATGACTGAGAAACAGTTCGACCTGCTCGAGGACCACGTCCTCGTGTTGGGCTACGGCGACCTGACGGAACCGATTCTCGACGACCTCGACGGCCGCGAAGTCGACTACGTCGTCGTCACCGACGACGAGGCGGCCGCGCGCGACCTCGACGACCGCGACGTGTCGGTCCTGGCGGCGGACCCGAGCGACGTCGACCCACTCGAACGGGTCCAGATCGCGGAGGCCCGCGCGGTCGTCGTCGCCACGGACGACGACGCCGCCGACGCGCTGGCGATCCTGACCGCCCGCCAGCTCAACCCCGACGTGCGGATCGTCGCCGCAGTAACCCAGCGCGAGAACGTCGACAAGCTGCGCCGCGCCGGCGCCGACCACGTCATCTCGCCGTCGACGCTCGGCGGCCACCTCCTCGTCGACTCCGCGTTCGGCGAGAACTCCGAGGCCATCGCGGACTCCATCGTCGGCGAGGAAGAGTAACGAGCGGCCCGCTGGCTACCACTCGCCGTGGGGCGCTCCGCGTCCTACCGAAGCGGCCCGCGCTCGACGATGCCGAGGTCGCAGTCGACCTCGGCGAGCGTCTCGAGGTCAGCCGGCGAGAACACGGACAGTAACGGCCCGTCGCCACGCGTCGCGCCGACGAGGATCAGGTCGTAGAACCCGGCCGCTGACGCACAGAACTCCCCCGGCGACGACTCGATCACGCGCGTTTCGATGGGCGTGGTCTCGGTTTCGGCCACCCGCGCCAGCTTCTCCTCCGCCCGGCGACGTTCCCGCTCGCTGTCGATGCAGGTGCAGACGCTCACTCGGCCGCCCTCGCCCGCCAGTCGGTCGGCGAAGTCCACCATCGCATGGGCGGTGTCGCCCGGGCGGGCGATCATCACGAGGACGCGGCGCCACGACTCGTGGCCGTCGGCAGCCCGGAGCGCGACCGCGTCGACGTCGCTCTCGAACACCTGCTGCACGAAGGGCTCGGTCGCGTCCGAGAACGGCGGCACGACGAGATCACAGTTCGCCTCGCGGGCCGTGCGGCGCGTCGCCTGGAAGGGGTCGCCCGACGCGACGGCGACCTCGCAGGCGACGTCGAACTCGCGACGGAGCCGGTCCGCGGTCGCCTCCAGTTCCGTCACTCGTTGGCGGACGCCGCTCGGTAGTGACTCCGTCGCCTTGGCCCCGGGATCGGCCGCAGCCGACTCGCCCGTGTCCGACCCGGACGATTCCCTCGTGTCCGACCCGGACGATTCCCCCGTGTCCAACCCGGACGATCCCTCCCCGGCGACGGCGGCCCGTTCCGCGGCCGCCACTTCCTGCTCCGAGACGACGTCGAGGAGAACGACCTTGCCCGCGTCGTGAGCGGCGGCGAGACGCCCGCCAAAGGCCGCAAGCGCGTCGTCGACGCCCTCGACCAGGGGAACGAGCACGTGGTCGTCCGCGCGAACGGTGCCGTAGAGGAACGTCGCCCGCTGCTGGTAGACGCGGCGACGCCAGACCGAGAACGCGACGGCGACGACCGCGCCGAAGACGGTGACGCTGACGACGTACGCCCGCGGACTCGCCTGCTCGGTGACGAGGACCAGCAGCGCCGTGGAGAAGGCGGCCGGCTCCTCGACATCGAACGCCCACGTCACGACCCCGACGAGGAAGATTGCCAGCCCGGCGCTGGTCGGGGAGATCACGCCGGTCGGCGACCCGCTGACCAGGAGCGCGGCCCACCCCGAGAGCGCGCCGAGCGTCAGCCCGGCGACGAAGCGACCCGGGGAGGCGTACTCGCCCTCCGGGTTCGCGAACAGCGTGTACGCGCCCGACGCGAGCGGGGGGAACAGCAGGAAGGAGAGCTCGGCGAGCGCGTTCGAGAGCCCCGTGACGACCGCGACGAGCAGGGGGACGAACACCAGCACCGAGACGTGGAGGAGGTTCTCGGTGTTCTCCAGCCAGCGACTGGCGGCCGCGAGGCGACGCTGGTAGGACCGCCGGAGGTGCCGGCGCTGGGCCGCGAGCCAGCCCGTGGCCAGCTCCGGGTCGAACCAGGGGATCCTGTCCGTCGGTGGTTCGGCGTCGGTGCCGGACGAGTCGCCTGCGGAGTCGGACACGCGTTAGAGGTTGGTGACGGCCTCGAGCGTCAGTCGGATCGCGCGCTCGACGTTGTTCTTCGCCTTGGCGGGCAGCTCCTGTCCCTCCTCGGTCTCGCCCTTCTGGGTCCCCTCGACGAGGTTCCCGTCGACGGTACAGATGGCGCCCGCGCGGAGCCCCTTCCGACGAGCCAGCGAGAACACCGTGGCGGCCTCCATCTCGACAGCGAGCAGATTGGCGGCCTCCCAGTCGTCGACGAAGTCCTCGCTCTCGTTGTAGAACGCGTCGTCGGAGACGATTGGGCCGACGTGGACGTCCTCGCCGTGGGCCTCCGCCGCATCGACGAGCTCGGTGAGAGCCTCGTAATCCGGCACGGCCGGGTACTCGACGGACTCGTAGCGCTTGGAGGTGCCTTCCTCCTTGGCTGCGCCGGACGCGACGATCATGTCGCCGATCTCGACGTCGGACTGGAGCGCCCCACAGGTGCCGCATCGCAGGAACGTGTCGACGCCGACGCGTGAAAGCTCCTCGACGGCGATCGCCGCCGAGGGGCAGCCGATCCCGGTCGAGCAGATGGTGAGCGGCACGCCCTCGTACTCGGCGTTGACGATCTTGTACTCGCGGTTCTCGGAGACGGTTTCCGCGTCGTCACAGAGGTCGGCGATCCGGTCCACGCGGCCCGGGTCGCCGGGAATGATCGCGATATCGTGGACGTCGCCCTCCTCGACGAGCAGGTGCGGCTGTTTTGCCATATCCTATGGCTCCCCGGCACGGGCCAAAAACGGTACGATACCGGCGCTGGGAACGCCGAGCTTCCGACCGACCCTTTTTCCCAGCTTCGGGGGGAGCGAACGAGCATGGACGAACGAGATGCGGACGAACCGGACTTCGACCTCGACGAGGCGGGCGGCCCCCTCGCGATCGGCGTCGTCGCGGTCCTCGCGGGGCTCTTCGTCGCGATCCTGGGAGTTCCATTGCTCGGCCTCGCGTGGAGGCAGGCCCTCGTCGTCGGCGTGGCTGGGGGCGTCGTCGCGGCCGTCGCGGCTGCGGTCGGGTCTCGCCACGCGACGCCGGAGTGATCAGGGGACTACTGGGACGGTCACGGGACCACGGTGACGATCACGGGACCACGGTGACGATCACGGGACCACAGTGACGATCGCGGGGACGCCGACCAGCAGGACCGCGCCGAAGAGCGCGGCGGCGCGGAGCCACTGCCCGTGAATCGCCGTCGCGCGGTCCTCGTAGACACTGTCGTCGACGCGGGGGAGGACGACCGCGGTAAAAAGGAAGTAGACGAATCCGACGACGATCAGCACGGCGAGCGCGTGCGGGATGGTTCGGACGCCGCCGACCAGCCACTCGGTCGGGACGAGCGCCGCGAAGGCGAACGAGAGGACGCTGTAGAGCCCGCCGACGAGGCCGCTAGCGACGTGGTGGGCCACGACCGCGTCGCGGAAGGGTACCTCGACCGGGGACCGGCCGGTGAGGACGGCGACCCCGACTCGCGCCGGCGCGAAGCCGTCCTCCTGCTGGGTCAGGAGCAGGTCCATCACGACGCCCCCGACGAGGCCCGCCGCGACACCGACGACGACCCACCCGCCCAGCCCCGAAGCGACCATGAGTATCTTTCACCGTTTCACCCGGGGTACTTAAAACCAGTCCGCACATGTGAGCGAGACGATCGGTAGGTGTGTCCGGGGGAGCCGCACGCTTCCGGGGCCTGCCTTACCCGGCGACAGTGAACAGCAGCAGGTTGTGAACGCCCGGCCCGAGCCCCACGGCGGCGATCAGCGCGAGGAAGAGGTAGCCCTCCGTCGGGTCCTCCTCGACGTAGTCCGCGAAGAGGACGACGACCACGCCAGCGATGGCGAGTTTGACCAGGACGAACAGCCAGCCGACGCCGAGGAGCTCGGCCGTCGGCAGCGTCCCGGCGAAGTGCATGATCGCGGCCGACAGCGGCGTCTGCTCCCCGAAGCCGAGCACGTCGATCCCGACCGCCGTCGAGATCCCGTCCAGCGCGTGGGCGAACACCGCGAGCAGCCCGGCGTGCCCGGTGACGGCGACTCGCGGCACGAGGCGTTTCAGGACCCCCCACGTCGCCAGCGCGCCCGGGATCGAGATCGCCATCGCGACGCCCGGCCAGAACGGTGTCAGCGTCCCCTCCCGTGCGCCCCACCGGAGCGCGGCGAGGACCACCGGCGTGAACGCAAGAATGCCCGACGCCGCAAGGACGGTCGGTAACCGGTCGCGCGTGGCCGCCGACGCGTCGGCGCCGATCCAGATCGCGCCGACGACGGCCGCGACCGTCAGGTACACCGACGGCGTGCCGGCCAGCGGGCGGACCGGCGCCGGGAGCGCGCCGACGGAGTAGAGGACGTAGAGCCCGGACCCGACGGTCATCCACGGTGCCAGCGCGACCACGTGCCGACTGGTTACCTCCAGCGACCGCCGGGAGAGCCCGTACGCGACCCCGGCCAGCGCCACGGCCAGTACCGCGAGATACGGGAGCGGCGGCAACGCGAACCCCTCGGGCAGAATCATTACTACCCCGAAAGAGGTTCCGACTCAAAGCGTTTTGGAACAGCGACCCGCTTTTTGGATCGATCGGTGCTCCTTGATCGCGATAGCACCCAGTATTCTTTAAAAGCCCATACCGCTGCGACGGTCGTATTTATAAATAAATTCGACCATCGCTGCTTTCGACATCACTCGGTACGCCTTGAAACCCCTAGCCGCTGACCGATCGTGTTTATAAGTAAATCGGTTATCGTCGTGAGCGACACCACTCGGCATACCCAGAAAGCCCCAGCCGCTGAGGCGGTCGCGCTGCTCGCTGCGCTCCTCACCCGGCTCGCTCACTCCGTTCGCTCGCCGGGGTTCCGGTGCTTACGTCGCAGGGCGTCCCGCTCAGCGGCTGCCCCTTTCAGTCCCGCCCGGGAGTGGTGGCCGGGCGTCGCTGGCGGCGGCTGGTTTGCCGATGGCGTGCGCCGGCTTTCCGGTGTGCGGTGCAGGGCGGCCGGCGCGCCCCGACCGAGGCTGGGGAGGACTGAGGTATTGCGGTGCTGTCACGGTCGCGGTGCTGTGCGGTTGCGGTGCCGTCGCTGTCCTGGCGGACTGAAAGGGCGACGGCCGGTCGCGCCGGAGGGGAGTCGCTGAGCAGGATATCTGCGCTCTCCGCACCGCCCGCGCAGATAGGGCCTCCTCAGCGACCGCGAGCGGCCGAGGGCTTTCTGGGTGTTTGCGGTGCTGGCAAGTGTAGCAACGTCTGCACCTGTTCATCCGGGTTATAATCAAGAGCGGCCGAGAGCTTTCAAAACGTCCGCGATACTATCGAGCGCGGCAGCCGATACAGCTTCAAGACAATTTCAAAGGAACCAGCCCCACCACACACATCAAACATGTGATATAAAGCGCAGTCTTGTCGCGTATCTTCAAGGCTTTACGTGCGGCCGTCAAGACCCCTGTATGAGCCGCAATATCCTTCTGCTCGGTGCCCCCGGTGCAGGGAAGGGTACCCAGAGCAAGAAGCTGGCCGAAGAGTACGACCTCGAACACGTGACGACGGGCGACGCGCTCCGCGCGAACAAGGACATGGAAACGGAGTACGGTACGCCGCGCTCGTTCATGGAGGCCGGCGAACTCGTTCCGGACCCGGTCGTCAACGAGATCGTCAAGGTCGCCCTCGAGGAGGCCGACGGCTACGTCCTCGACGGCTACCCGCGCAACCTCGACCAGGCCGAGTACCTCGACGAGATCACCGACCTCGACGCCGTCATCTACCTCGACGTCAGCGAGGAGGAGCTGGTCGACCGCCTCACCGGCCGCCGCGTCTGCGACGAGTGCGGCGCCAACTACCACGTCGAGTTCCAGCCGCCCGAGGAGGAGGGCGTCTGCGACGAGTGCGGCGGCGAGCTCATCCAGCGCGAGGACGACACCGAGGAGACCGTTCGCGAACGGCTGCAGGTCTTCTACGACAACACGGAGCCGGTCATCGAGCACTTCCGCGAGCAGGGCGACCTCATCGAGATCGACGGCGAGGCGACGCCGGACGAGGTCTTCAACCGGATCACGGACGCGATCGAGAACTGAGCTGCTGGCGAACGACCGCCGGCAGCCGACCGCCGGCTTTTCGCGTTTCCCGATTCGCGTCCCGAACAGCCGCAGCGCCGGTCGATCGCGGGAGCAGTAACCTAAAAGGTTCTTAACGGGTGGTCGCTTACTGGCTTCCAATGAGTAAGGTCGAACGGAAAGTCCGCGCCCTCGTCGCCGACGACGAGGAGATGCGGGACGCAATCGAGGTCGTCCTCGACAACGCCGGCGACGGCGAGGTCAAGTGGGTCGACGTCCGCGACGAGATCACCAGCGGACAGTGGGGCCGCCTCATCGAGAAAGGGGTCCTCGTCGACGGCGAGTCCGGGTTTGCGATTCCGGACCGCGAGGCCGTCGAGGCGGGCCTCGAATCGCCCGCAGCCGGCAGCGAGAGCGCGGGCGGCGACGAGGACGTGCCCGAGGGTAACGACTGGACGAAGTGGGACAAGATGGCCGGGCTCGTCACGGTCAGTTTCTTCGTCGGCTACGCCTACGGGCCCGTCCGGAACGTCATCGCGGGCATCGTCGACGTGTTCTTCGGGCCGCTCATCGAGATGGTCCCGTTCTACGTCGTCGTGATGGTCGTCGCGCTCGCGACGGGACTCTACTCGACGCTGCTGCGTGCCGGCCTGATGGACATGGAGACGATGGGGAAGTATCAGGACCGGATGAAGGACATCCAGGAGCGCCGGAAGGCCGCCAAGGAGCGTGACGACCAGGAGGCCCTCGACCAGATCCAGGAGGAGCAGATGGAGGCGATGGGCGACCAGCTCGGCATGTTCAAAGAGCAGTTCCGGCCGATGGTCTGGATCATGTTCCTCACCATCCCGGCCTTCCTCTGGATGTACTGGGCGGTCGGCTTCCGCGGGAGCACGGCCCACTACGAGCTGGGCCGGCTCGTCGTCCCGCTCGCCGGCGAGGTGAGCTGGACGGCCGGCATCGTCGGGCCCATGCAGATGTGGATCGTCTGGTACTTCCTCTGCTCGATGGCGTTCACGCAGATCATCCAGAAGAGCCTCAACATCGAGATGTCGCCCTCGTGAACCGCCCTGGGGTCAAGCCCCGAGGCTTCCCGTTTCGACGACGCGACTTGCAGGAACCGACGAAGACTGGCCTCCGTCAGTCCCCACAGCGGTCGCAGTCTCCACGGGCGTGACTTCGGTCTGTCCCAGACCTAACTCCTGAAGACCGCGAGTAAGAACGTTATACGACGCATTTGCGTCTCTGTCTGCTTCAAACTCACAACTCGGACAACTGTGTTCCCGCACCCACAACGGCTTCTCCGTCTCAACTCCACACTCAGCACACTCTTTTGTCGTCCCCGCAGGATCTACTTGGACGACGTGCGTCCCATACAGGTCGCCCTTGTACTGCAGCATCTCGATGAAGCCGCGCCACGCGGCGTCTTGCTTGTTCCGAGCGTTTCCACGCTGTTGAAGCATCCCTGAGACGTTCAAATCCTCCACGAACACGGCGTCATACGTCTTGACGAGCCATGTCGTGAGTTTGTGCTGGAAGTCCTCGACCTTTCGCTTGATTCTGCGCTTGATTTTGGCGGCTTCCCGGCGTTGTTTTTCCCAGTTGTTGCTACCGTGTTCCTTGCGGGAGAGACTGCGCTGTTCACGACGCAAGCGGTCGTACTCGTCGGAGAGATTGAGCCAGTCCACGCTATCGCCGTCATTCGTGTAGATGTAGTTCTGGATGCCAAGGTCGATACCAACGCAGTCCCCAGCATCCAAGTCATTCACGTCGGGTTTCTCTGGGAGTGTGGCGTCCTCGACTTCCAGGCCGAACGTGACGTACCACTCACCCGTCGTCTCCTTTTTCAGCGTGACTTCTTTGATAATGGCGTTGTCGGGAATTTCGCGGTGGTAGCGGATGGGGATGTCACCGATTTTGGAGAGCCATAGTGTCGCGTGTCGGTCACTCGTGTTTTTGAGTTCGAAGCCGGACTGCGAGTACGTCATGCTCTGGTATTCCCTTGGCGACTTCCACTTGAGCCATCCGACGTTGTGACCGTTCTGCTTCTTCTCAGAGAGGTTCGAGAGGTTGTCGTAGAAGCGTTCGACGGTCTTCTGCAACGCCTTCGAGTGGACTTCAGAGAACACGGGCCACTCGTCCTTCCACTCGGTAAGCCGTTTCTGATGTTGGTACACCGACCCGATGTTGTCTTCGTCGATGTCTAGGGCGGTGTATTCGGAGCGGGTATGGTTGTAGGCTTGGCGGTGGATGTCGATGTGGCGTTCCACTTCCGCAGCCACACCTGTTCGGTCGGGATAGGCGCGGAAGCGGTAGTCGTACCACATCTCAGTACCGTTATTATCGGCGTGTTTCTACTTAATAGTTAATGTCATCAACTTTCGGATTCAACCCCAGGGTCAAGCCCCCGGGCATTTTCCTTGCACTTCGATAAATCGGCGACCGATTCTTTCTCGTTCTTTTTAAATCCGCAGGCAAGGAGCGCCGGCTACGCTTCCGCTTCGGCGTCGCCGTCGGCGTCCGGCACCGCGTCCGCCGGCACGCGCTCGGGAACGTGCTCGCGGATCATCGACAGGACGCCCTCGACGCCGACGAAGCCGTCGGCGATCCGGTCGACCTCCTCGCCGTCGACGAAGAGGATGAGCGTCGGCACGCTCCGGATGTCGTGTTCGTCGACGAGCTCGATGTCGTTGCCGGGGTTCAGCGTCGCGACCTGCACGTCGGCGACGCGCGCGACGTTGCCGACGACCGGCTCCAGCGCGTCACACAGCGAGCAGCCCTTGGTCCAGAAGTCGACGAGGGCGACGTCCTCCTCTTCGAGCAGCGCCGCGAGATCGTCGCCGTCCTCGAGCGTTACGGGGCGCTCGTCGGTTGTTTCAGTCATACGCTCACTACGCGGTCGACACTGAAAAGTGGACACCTCCGACCCCCGAGGACTACCGAACTGCGAACCGCGAACCCGCGGCAGTTGCCGGGTTACTCCGCGAACTCGTACTTGCGCTCGTTCATGCGGCCCCAGCCGGTGAAGACGAACTCGCCGTCGGGCGCCGTGAACTCCTCGACCTCGACGTCCTTGTCGTAGTCGTGGACGTTGTGGACCTGCTCGTACTCGTCGAAGGTGAGGTCGTAGCGGGACTCGAGCTGCTCGTCGATGTTCAGCGCCTCGACCTCCTCGCGCCAGCCGTCGGCGACGACCTCCGAGTGGATCTCGGCCTGCGCGCCGGAGCCGTAGGAGGCGACGAGGAGCTTCTCGCCGGCGAGGTCCCGGTCCGTCTCCGCGGCGTGCCGGAGCGCGCTCGCGCGGGCGATGTGGACGGAGCCGGTGTACCAGTTGCCGACGTTCCGCGAGAGCTCGAGCGTGGGCTCGACGGTCCCCGCGTACCAGTTCTGGTAGAGGTCCGTCGCCTTCAGCTCGTCCATGTACTCGCTGATGGCCTCCTCGTAGGCGTCGCGGTCCTCGTAATCCTGCTCGCGGGGCTGCCGACCGATGGTCTCCGCGAGGTCGTCCTCGACGGGCGTGTTCCGGACGAGGCGCCGATACGCGAACAGGCCGGCCTTCCGGACCATCCCCGGGAAGGGGGTGTGGAACGGGCTGTACGCGAAGTCGTCGGGCTCGATCTGGCCCGCGATCGACTCGTAATCCTCCCAGGCCTCGCGCATGCGGGCGAGGTACACCTGCATCGAGCGCTTGCCGTCGACGGACGGGAACTGCTGGTTCGGCTTCAGGAAGTCCGTCTCGTCCATGCTGCCGTACCCCTGGTCGCCCGTCAGCTCGAGGACGTCCGGGTCCTCGTCGATGAGCAGGGCGACCGCGCCCGCACCCTGGGTCGCCTCACCGGGGTCGCCGCGCTCGTACAGCGCGGTATCGGTGGCGACGACGAGGGCGGCCTTGTCGCGGTTGCGGCCCGCCTTGATCCAGTTGTACGCGTCGTCGATAGCCTGCGTGCCGGCGACGCAGGCGAACTTGCGCTCGCCCTTGTTGGCGTGCCGGAAGTCGCCGTCGTACACCTGCTCGAGGCAGCCGGCGATGTACGTCGACACCGGCTTCGAGTGGTCGAACGCGGACTCCGTCGCCACGTCGATCCGGCCGACGTCCTCCGGCGAGAGGTCCTTCCGGTCCATCAGCCGCTTGGCCGCGTTCGCGCCCATCGTCACGATGTCCTCGTAGACGTCCGGGAACGAGGACTTCTCGAGGCCCAGCCCCTTCGTGTACTTCTCCGGATCGTCGCCCTTCACGGGCGCGAACGTGTTCGGCAGGTCGAGTTGCAGCTTCCCCGTCCAGATCTCCATGGCGTCGATGCCGACAGCTGTCATACACGGTTGTTCACGAAGGGGGCTTATGGGCTTGTCGATGAGATGGTACGTCGATCGTCGAAGCCCCGTTTCCGCCCCTGTCACCGGACGAAATCGGGGCGGTCCCGATCAGCCCGCGACGACCGTCCCGCGATAGACGACGCTGTTGCTCGGATCGTGGACGAGAACGACCGTGACCTTCTCGTCCGGGTTCGGGTCGATCCCGAGCGTGGTCCAGGCCGCCGTCCATCGGTCGGCGACGGTGAAGTCCCCGGTCGAAATGGAGCCGTCGGCGAACGCCGCGCGTCCCTCGTCGGTTCCGTTGCGAACGACGAGCCGGAGTTCGTCGACGGCGATCGGTTCGCCGGCCACGTGAGTCAGTTCAAGCGTTGTCGCATTGGCGGTCGCGTTGACCTCCGCGGTCGGCTTCGCGGGCTGGTCGAAGCTCAGGAAGAGGACGGAGCCGATGGTGCTAACGCCGATAACGACGATGGCGACGAGGAGGATGGTCCCGACGATCTCCGATTGCGCCCGCTCGGTCTGCACGGACGAACGGTCGCGGGCCGGCTACAAAAATCACCGCCCGGAGAAATCACCGCCCGCAGAAATCGCCAGCCGAGTAAATCGGCGGCCGAGTTCCCGCCGGAGCCGTCGGTGCGGGGTCGAAACGCGGGCAAGACCTTTTAGCGCCCGCTGGCCATCTACCGACAATGGACTTCCGCGGCGACGACCGAGCGCAGGCGCTGCAGGTCGGCGCAATACTGCTGTTCGGGTTCCTCATCCTCGGCCTCTCGCTCTATCAGGCGACCATCGTGCCTAACCAGAACCGCGGCGTCGAGTTCAACGCGTATCAGGATGCAGCGTCGGACCTGACGGAACTCAGGAACGACGTGATCGCCGCGGCGAGCAAGGACACGACGACCGGAACCAACGTCCGCACGGGGGCGGCGTACCCCTCCCGGTCGGTGTTCATCAACCCGCCACCGCCGATCGGGGAGTTGCGCACGACCGAACCCCGGAACGTCACCCTCGAGAACGTCACCGCCGTCGACGGCGAGTCGGCCAACACGGAACTGTACGTCGAGAACGCGATGGCAGGGCGCAACTACAGCACGCGCGACGTGCGCTTCACGCCCGACTACAACGTCTTCGACGGCCAGCCGATGGTCGTCACCGGCCAGGGGGCGTACCGCTACACCTCGGACGACGGCGGCCAGTTCCTCCCCATGACGGGGCAGACGCTCCTTCAGGGCGACCAGCTGAACCTCGTGTTCATCGATGGCGACCTCAGCGCGCAGGGGTCGACGACGACGGTCACGACGGAGCCGGTGAGCGCGTCGACGCGAACGGTCACGATCACCGGCGACGGCAGCGACATCACGCTCCGCCTCGGGACGCCGCCGGGAATCACCGCAGAGACCTGGGTCAACCGAACCGGCGAGCGACTGAACGCATCGAACCCCCGCGTACTCGACGTCGAGCCCGAGGGCAACCGGATCCGAATCGTTCTCGACGGGAGCGAGACGTACAAGCTCAAACTGGCCAAGGTCGAGGTTCGCGAGGAGAACGACGTGAGCGTCGTCGGCGACACGACCGCGGAGTACGTCGTCACCGACTCGCCCGCGACCCAGACCATCCAGCGCGGCAGTCGCACCGAACTGACCGTCGAGGTCCGCGACGAGTTCAACAACCCCGTCGCCGGCGAGCAGGTGACGTTCACGCGCGACCGCGGCGAGTTCGTCCTCGACGACGGGACGAAAACGAGTACGACGACCGTCACGACGAACAGCGAAGGGAAGGCGACCGTGGTCTACTCCGCGACGAACGGCGACGACGCCATCGAGGCCGGGAGCGTTACCGTCGACGCGAGCATCGGCGGCGCGAGCTATCAGACCGCGACGTTCGACATCGGTGTGACGGACTCGGGCGGTGGGTCCAGTTTGAACTTCGGAAACCTACAGGTTCTCAGCGGTGTTCCAGGCGGCCCGGATAGTGGTGACACGGGAGTCGTGCTCGACATCCGCAACAGCGGTACAGAAAATATCAATATCACTGGCATATCTATAAATAAAACAGACCATGGTGCCGTCCAACTCGCGGAAAGCAATGATACGACGGAGGGTCGCTGGAACCGAGAAGTATTCATCAACGTCAATAATACCGACCCGGACACGAAGGAACCAGACGATGGCTACTACGAGGATCCGGATAATGAACTTCCGTTCGGAACGAAAGCCGAGTTAAGTTCGGGTGCTGGAGAGAATGCAACAGTAGGGGCCGGCGAATCGGGGACGATTTACCTGTTCGAATTTGAGGGAACCGACGAAAAAGGAAAGGACATTAAAGCGCTCTCGATGGACGGCCACTACCTCAAACTCACAATTTATTATGAGGTCGGCGGCGAGCAGAAGTCGCTTACGACGACCGTCTTCGTCTTCTAACCGCTCTACTCCTCTTCTTCGACGACTTCCGGGTCCTCCATCGCAGACTGGAGGGAGTCGAGGCCGTTGACCCACTCGGAGACGAGGCCGTACTCGAGCTCGTCGACGAGGTCGATGTCGAGCTTCGCGCCGTCGATGATGCGCGTGCCGGCCTGCACGAGGTAGCCGAGCGCCGCGTCGAGGTCCTCACCCTCCTCGGCGTCGGCGGCCGCGCGGACGAACTCGTCCACGTCGCCCTCGGAGACGCCGCCGACAATGTACTCCTCCGCGGAGTAGAAGACGGGCACGAGCGACGTCTGGACGCCGTCGATGAGCATGAGCTTGTCCTCGTTCTCGAAGTCGACCTCGGCGAGGACGATGTCGCGGACCTTCTCCAGCTCGTCGAGTGCGCGGTCCTCGTCGATGGTGCCGTCGTCGTAGGCCGCGATGATCTTCGCGACCGCGATGGCGGCGTCGTCCTGCAGATTCAGGAGCAGGCGCGCGGACTCCTCGTTCTCGGGATCGAGCTCTTCCTCCTCGACGCGGTCGAGCCAGTTCTGCCAGCGTTCCTCGGTGTAGAACGTCTCGACGGCCTCGTCCTCAGTCATGTGCAAAACGTCTCCCGGCCTACTCAAATGCCTTTCCTATCCGCGAGCGCCGAGAGAGTGGCTCGCACCCCCGGAGGCGACGACCACATACGCCAGCGCGCACGCCCGGATTGCTCACTCGTCGAGGGTCGCTTCCGTGTCGATCCCGTAGACGTCGCGGGGGGTCTCGACGTGGGCCCTCCGGACGGCGTCCTCGTACCCCTCCTCTAAGAGCCAGCGCACGCGACGCGGGACCGTCTTCGGCCCCAGCACGGCGCCCGGCTTGTCCGGGTCGTCGACGAAGTCCGTCTCCATGAGGAACGGCTCGTCGCGCTCGGCCGCGCGCTCGAGCCGGTCCTTCTCGCTCATCACGCTCGGCGTCGGGCCCGCGAGCTTGCCGGCGGCGTAGTGCTTGACGACCTGCGTGCGCGAGAGCCCCCGTTCCTCCGCCCACTCCGCGATCTCGGTCAGGTCCTCGCTCGCCTCGGTGTGAAGCTGGACCGCGCAGTCGTGGTCCGCGCCGAGCGCGAAGGCGTGGCGCATGACCTCGTTCGAGGCCGCCCAGACCGCGTCCGTGACCTCGTAGTGCGGGCGCCCGGACTTGAGCGCGAGCGCGCGCCCGTCCGCGACGTACTCGGCGGCAACCTCCAGGCCGCCCTGCATCAGGTCGCGCGCTTCCTCGGGAGCGAAGCCGCGCTCGTCGACGAGGCGGCTGACGAGCCCGGGATGGACGCCGAGGACGGGCCACGCACGACCGGGGAGAACCTCGGTGGCGTCCGCGACGGCCGCGATGGTTTCCTCGAAGACGACCCGGAAGTCCTCGGGCTCGTCGGCCTCGACGCCGAGGTGCCAGGAGGGTTTGTTGACGACAAGCAGGTGCGTCCCGCCGACGCGGGCGAAGTCCTTCACCGCCTCGATCCCGCGACCGTGCCGCGGGTCGAGGTGCAGGTGGTTGTCCAGCACCGGGGTCGGAAGCGTGCCGTCGCTCATGCGTCCTCGGTAGCGTCGCGATCGGCAAAGGAGACGCGGACTGCGGTCGCCGGTTCCGATTCGTCGGCTTCGCCGCCTTCGCCGGCTTCGTCGACCGCACAGTCGAGCCCGCGGAACGACTCGTGCAGGCGGTCGTACGTGCGCGCGACGGCCTCGACGATCACCTTCGTGTCGCTGATGACGGGCATGAAGTTCGTGTCGCCGCCCCAGCGCGGGACGACGTGCGTGTGGACGTGGTCGTCGACGGAACCGCCGGCCGCGCTGCCGCCGAGGTTCATCCCGGTGTTGAACCCTTCGGGGCCCATCGCGCCGCGCATCGCCTCCATCGTCGCGGCCTTCAGCTGGCCATGTTCGAGCATCGTCGCGTCGTCGAGCGCACCCCACTCGCCAGTATGGTCGTACGGGATGACCATCGCGTGACCTGGGTTGTACGGATAGTTGTTCAGGAGGACGAAGTTGTGCTCGCCGCGCGCGACGATGCGGGAGTCGACGTCGGCGTCGCGGTCGGGAAGCACACAGAACGGGCAGCCCTCGACCGGCTCCTCCTCGCGTTCGACCCAGTCGATCCGCCACGGTGCGAACAGCTCGTCCATGTCCATACTGGCCGCCGGCTCGTCTTGAATCCCGCCCTTGCGGGCTCCGACCGGGAACAACTATTGATCGTATAAATGGGTATTCCCAGAGGGCCGCGACTAGCTATGGACATCCAGAGGAATACTGATCGGATCGGCGGAAAAGGCGTAGAAAGTCGACTGACGAACCAAAACTGTCGGGTTAGTTATGCGAGTCTTTATCGCCGCATTGGGTGTATCGTGCTATATGGCAACGCAGCCCACAGACTCTGACAGCATCCGGGAGCAGTGCCCCAGCTGTGGTGGGAACACTCCGCACGAGGTCCGGGTGGAGATCCGGACCGAGAGCAGGAAGGACGAAAACGTGGCGTTCTCGCGGGAGCCGTACCGCATCGCGGTGTGTGAGGAGTGCGGCGCGGAGACGGCGACGCGGATGAACAACGCGTAGGTGCGCAACAACGACAGCCTACCGGCCGCCAGCGTGGACTGCCGGCCGCCAGGGTGAACTGCCGAGCAGCTCGAGTCGCGGCCGAACTGAACGCCGGCTCGTCTGGAGCCTTGCTCGGCTGGAGCCTTGCCCGGCTGGACCTACCCCGGCTGGGCACCGCCATGCTCGGCGGTCGAACCGATCAGTCGAAGTCGTGGATGCCGGCCGTCGTGACCTCCACACCGTCCTCCGTTACGAGCAACGTGTGCTCTGCCTGGCTCACGAGCGTCCCGCTGTCCTCCTTCAGCACCGGGTAGCCCTTGACGACGTTCTGGCGCTTCAGGCGTCGCAGTGCCATGTCGGCGCCGTCGACGTCGAGCCAGCGCGCCGCGAACGGGAGTCCCTCGAACTCCTCGATCTGTTCGAGCGCCTGGCGCGCGCGGCGGTCGCGGACGCTCTTCTCGCGCTGGAGCTCGTAGATCTCCTCGGTCGTCCCCTCGCCGACCTTCCCGTTCCCGTCCGTCGCGAACGGCTCGATGGCGACCGCGTCGCCGACTTCCAGCTCGACGGAGCGGTCGACGCCGCGGTTCGGGACGTTCGGCCCCGTGTGCGCGTCGTACTGCTCGACGCCGTGCCCGGAGAGGTTGAGCACGGGCGTGTAGCCGTAGCCGCGGATGACGTCCTCGATCGCTTCGCCGATGGTGCCGACCTCGACGCCCGGCCCGGCCTCGTCCAGCGCGGCCTCGAGCGCCTGCTCCGACGCCTCCGCGAGTTCGGTGTTGCCGGTGAAGTCCACGGTGACGGCGGCATCGGCGATGTAGCCGTCGACGTGGACACCGATGTCGAGACAGACCATGTCCTCGCCGAACTCCGTGTCGTCGTCGACGCCGGGGGTCGCGTGTGAGGCCTCCTCGTCGATGCTGATGTTGACCGGGAACGCCAGCCCGGCGTCCTGCTCGCGGACGTAGTCCTCCGCCCACTCGGCGACCTCGAGGTGGGTCACGCCCGGCTCGATCATCTCGCGCGCCTCGTTCATCGTCTCCACGAGGATCTCTCCCGCCTCCCGATAGCTCTCGACCGCGTGGTCGTCGAGGGAACCGTCACTCATGCGCGCTGGTTGGCGGACGGTTCGGAAAGAGGTTGCGGGTATGGGTCGTTTGGGTGTGAACTGGTGGTGTTGTTGGACTGCACTTTGACGTTCGAATTCGAGATGTCTCGACGGCCGTCGATCGCTATCGCTTATAAATCGGATGTGATTGTGTAGACGTTGCTCCACTGGGTCAGAGTAGCGGGAACGTCCTCGGCCGCTCTTGCTTATAAACTGTATGAACAGGTGCAGACGCTGCGACACTTGACAGCACCGCAGACACCCCGAAAGCCCTCGGCCGCTCGCGGTCGCTGTCCTCGAAAATCGGAGATTTTCGGGCTCCGAGAAATCTTCGATTTCTCGCGAAGCGACATATCCGCGCCTCTCGGCACCGCCCGGCGCGGATAGGGGTCGGCTCAGCGACTCCGTTACACCGCGACCGGCCGTCGCCCTTTCAGTCCGCCAGGACCGCACTGCCCCGCAACCGCACGGCACCCTGACTGCACAGCAACCGCAAGCCTCTGCCCTCCCCAGCCTCGGCCGGGGCGCGCCGGTGCCGCACCGCATCGGCGCGCCACCGGCCTCCCTCGCACGCGTTGCTCGCGCGCGCCGACCGCCCCCGATCCGCACACCGGAAAGCCGGCGCGCGACGACGGAGAGCCAGCCGCCGTGAACGACGCCCCGGCCACCACTCGTGGGCGGGACTGAAAGGGGCAGCCGCTGCGCGGGACGCCCTGCGACGCTAGCACCGCAATCCCGGTGAACGAGCGACCGCAGGGAGCGAGTGAGCCGGGTGAGGAGCGCAGCGAGCAGCGCGACCGCCTCAGCGGCTGGGGCTTTCGAGGCATGCTGAGTGGTGTTGCGGGCGACGCAACTGTCTCTATTTATAAGCACTCAAAATCTCAGAACCGCCGAACCCACAAACGACTCAGAAGTCGGCGGCGACGCTCGTCTGCATCCCGTCGGTGTTGAAGGCGCTGCCCGCGCCCTCGTCGTCAAGGACGATGATGCCGGCGCCCGACCCGGTGATCTCGCCGAACTCGTCCATCGCGCGGTCGGCAGCTGCCTGGGCGGAGAGGCCCTCCTCCATGTGCCGGACGGCGCGCCGCGTCAGGGTGACGCGGGCGATGTCCTCGCCGGCGCCCGTCGCGCTCGCGCCGCCGGCCGGGCCGCAGTAGAAGCCGGAGCCAACCTGGGGGACGTCGCCGACGCGGCCCGCCAGCGCGAAGGAGCGGCCGCCGGTCGACGTCGCCGCGGCGAAGGTGTCGCCGTCGTACGCGACGGCACCGACGGTGTCGTGATCGGGTGCCTCCTCCTTCGACGCACTACCTGCACCATTGCCGGTGCCACCCGCCTGGTCGCTGCCGGAGCCGAAGCGCGTCTGGAGCCAGTCGAGGTGTTCGCGCGGGCCGCCCTCCGGCGGGTTCTCCTCCTCGTACCGGTTCCGGGTCTTCTCGGTCATGAGGTCGACGCCCGTCTCGACGCCGTACTCCGCGGCGAGGTCGACGGCGTGCTCGCCGGAAACGAAGACGTGCGGCGTGTTCTCCATGACGACGCGCGCGGCCGAGATCGCTTTCTCGACGCCCGCCATCGAGCTGACAGCGCCGATCTCCCGATCCGAGGTCATCACGCCCGCGTCCGTGCGGACGACGCCATCGGACTGGACGGCGCCGCCGATCCCGGCGTTGAACCGCTCGGAGTGTTCGAGGACGTTGAGCGACGCCTCCACGGCGTCCAGCGGCGTCGATGCGACCGATCCGGCCTCGGCGGCCTCGTCGAGTACTGCCTGTCGGGGCTCGGGTTCGTCCGGCGTGCTGCCCGCGCCTCCGTGGACGATGACTCGCATACGTGGTCGCTCTCCGGGACGAGTGATAAGGCCGTGGGAACCGGACGAGAAGGACGGGCTCCGGACCCGGGCACTGACAGGCCGTAACAAGGGCTTAAGCCTGCTCACCACTAGCTCCTGCCATGCCATCCACTCTCGTCCACGTCGGGTTCGCGGCGCTCATCGGGACGGCGCTGCTCGCCGACCGCTTCGACGCCAGGGCGCTCCTCGTCGTCCTCGCGTTCGCGGTCCTCCCCGACCTCGACACCTTCGTCGGTCTGTGGCTGTTCGAGGGCGGCCACCGAACGGCGCTGCACAACCTCGTCCTCCCGACCGTGCTCCTGGTCGGCGTCTGGGCGGACGCGCTCCGTGGCAGGGACTCGATCCTCCGCTCGCGCTGGGGGCCTGGCGCCTATCGGGTCGCCTGGGTCGGGATCCTCGGCGGCTGGATCGTCGCCGGCGTGCTGCTGGACGCCCACCACAACGGCGCCAACCTGCTGTGGCCGCTCCACGACGAGTACATCGACCTTTCCGGACACCTGCTGATCTCCGACCAGCGCGGCATCGAGCAGACGTTCGTCTCCTTCGAGTCCGGTGCCGACGGCGGGACGACGGTCGCCGACAGCGACTCGAAGGGTGCCTCGACCGAGACGCATTACTACACGGGCGCCGACCCCGGGCCCGACGCGGAGCCCGACGCCGAACGGTGGTTCTACCTCTTCGACCGCGGCGAGTTCCTGCTGCTGGCGCTCTCCGGGTACCTCTCCGCCGGGTGGCGACTGTACGAGGAACGGACGCCGGACCTCCCCGCGTAACCGGCGAAATCGACCGCTTCACCCCCGATTCGCCGCGTCGTTTTCGGAAAGCGGTACTCACTTTAGGAGGGTACGAGAAGTCCGACGCGCTATGAGCTACGACAAGGTTGACGTTCCCGAAGACGGCGAGCGCGTCGAACTCGCCGACGAGGAAACCGGCGAACTCGACGTACCGCAGAATCCCATCGTGCCGATCATCCACGGTGACGGTATCGGCACCGACGTCGGGCCCGCCGCACAGAAAGTTCTCGACGCCGCCGCGGAAGCGACTGGCCGTTCTATTGCCTGGATGCGTGTCTACGCCGGCGAGTCCGCCCGCGAGATGTACGGCGAGAACCTCCCCGAGGACACCGTCTCCGCGATCCGCGACCACCGCGTCGCGATCAAGGGCCCGCTGACGACGCCCGTCGGCGCCGGCTTCCGCTCGCTCAACGTCGCCCTCCGGAAGACGCTGGATCTCTACGCCAACGTCCGGCCGACCTACCACCTCGACGGCGTCCCGTCGCCCGTCAAGGAGCCCGAGGCGATGGACATGGTCACATTCCGCGAGAACACGGAGGACGTCTACGCCGGCATCGAGTGGGAGGCCGGCACCGACGAGGTCGAGCAGGTCCGCGAGTTCCTCGAGGACGACATGGACGTCCCGGACGTCATCCACGACGGCCCGGTCGGCATCGGCGTCAAGCCCATCTCCGAGTTCGGCTCGAAGCGCCTCATCCGCGAGGCCATCGACTACGCCATCGAGCAGGACCGCGACACGGTCACGCTGGTCCACAAGGGCAACATCATGAAGTTCACCGAGGGGGCCTTCCGCGACTGGGGCTACGAGGTCGCCGAGGAGGAGTACGGCGAGGACGTCATCACCGAGGACGAGCTGTGGGAGGAGTACGACGGCGAGCAGCCCGACGGCACCATCGTCGTCAACGACCGCATCGCCGACAACATGCTCCAGCAGCTCCTCACGCGCACGGACGAGTACGACGTCATCGCGACGATGAACCTCAACGGCGACTACATGTCCGACGCCGCGGGCGCGCAGATCGGCGGCCTCGGCATCGCGCCCGGCGCCAACTACGGCCACGGTCGCGTGCTCGCCGAGCCGGTCCACGGCTCCGCGCCGAAGTACGCCGGCGAGGACAAGGTCAACCCGACCGCGATGATCCTCTCCGGCCGCGAGATGCTCGATTACCTCGGCTGGGACGAGGCCGCTGACCTCGTCCGCGATGCCGTCGAGGAGACCATCGCCTCCGGCAAGGTCACCTACGACCTCCACCGCCAGATCGAGGGCGGCGAGAAGCTCGCGACGAGCGAGTTCGCCGACGCCGTCGTCGACAAGATCGACGAGCTGGCGTAGACGGGTTCCCCCTCGACGCCGACAGGAATCGACCCAGTTCTTCGAACCCCGGCTCGCGCCGGTCGACCCTTTTGCCGTTCTTTTCGGCGGAAGACTCATCGGGCCAGCCCGAGAGATCCATCCATGCTATCCGCAATCCTCCTCCAGCCCGGGCCTGGCATCCTCACGTCGGTGTTTGGCCTGCTGTCGTTGCTGGTTCACGTGGCGATGATCCTCTGGACCTACTCGGACGCCGGGAAGAACAGCAGCCATCCGGCGGTGCTCTGGGCACTCATCGTCCTGTTCGCGCCGCTCATCGGGTTCGTCCTGTACTTCGTTATCGGCCGGAACCGGTAGGACCGCGGCGACGGAATCAGGACAGTGCCGACAGCCGAGCGCGACGCCTCCTTTTAAATAAGCCGCGTACTCAGTCCTGCCAGTCGGGGTTGGTTCGCGGCGGCGAGAAGATGTCGTAGCCCTCGACGGGGACGTCGCCGTCGTTGTACGCGGCGTGCGGCTCGTCGCTGGGGATGTTGTACGAGTCGCCCGCGTGCACGAGGTGCTCGACGCCGTCGATGACGAACGTCAGGGTGCCCTGCGTGACGACGCCCGCCTGCTCGTGGTGGTGGCTGTGCTCCGGGACCTCGGCGCCGGGTTCGATGAAGAACTCCTGCACGCTGGTGTCGTCGCCGGCGGCGCCCTGCGACAGGTGCACGCCGTCGACGGCTTCGGTCCGGTCGATCGCGTCGTGGTCGACGATCTCCATGTCCGGTGGAGTGGACCGATCCCTCTTAAATACGCGGGACGCCGGCACCGTGCGCCGGCTCCGTGCGCCGGCACCGTCCGACGTGGGTCCGAGGATTCAAATCCAAGGACGGGGAAACCCCGCCCATGTACGCGGTCGTCGGCTGCAACGAGTGCGGGAACATGTGGCTCGTGACGGACCCGCGGACGAGCGAGACGGCGAACTGCTCGCGCTGCGGGAAGACCCACCGGACGGCGAAGCTCAAGACCTTCTTCGAGTCCGACGACCGGACCGCCGCCCAGCAGGCCCGGTCCGCGTTGCTCGCGAAGAAGCACGGCGACAGCGCCGAGTTCGCCGACGTGGCGCACGTCGCGGAGCTCGAGGAGCAGGTCGACGAGGCCGGCGTCGACGACGCGGACTATCTCGCGGAGTCCGGGCTGGACGCCAACGAGGTGTTCGCGGCCGGCGAGCGCGCCGCCGGCGGTGGCGACGCCTCGCGCTCGCAGGACGAGATCGTCCGCGACGCGGTCAGCGAGCTCTCCGCGCCGACCGAGGAGGCAGTCGTCGAGTACGCGACGGACAGGGGGGTCCCCGCGGATCGGGCTCGCGAGCTGCTCGACCGGCTCGTTCGCGGCGGGGAGGCCTCCGAGTCCGGTGGCGAGTATCGGCTCTTATAAACCGTCGCCGGCGATGGGACAGCGAGCGGGTGTGACGCCGCACGGTCCGCGACAGCCTGCGATCCACCCTCCCGCATGCGGAGGGCAGACGGGCGTCTGACTGACGGTTTTACGTTGGGTCTTCGAAAGGGTGACTCGATGTACAGTCGGGGGCGAGTCGCCTTCGGAACCGGCGTGCTGGTCGTCGCGACCGCGCTGGCGGTCGTCGCGTCGCGGCTGGCCAGCCCCGGCCTCGGCGACCCCGTGATCGTCCGGATCCTCCTCGCGATCCTGACCGTGTTCTACGCGGGCATCGCGCTCGTGTACACCGCCGACGGGTATCCGAAGCAGGCCGCGGGCCACGTGCTCGCCTGCGTCGGGTTCGGCGTCGTGGCCGCCAGCGGCGACGGGACCGCTGCCTGGGTCGGCGTGGTCCTGCTGGCGGTCGGTGGCGGGGTCCTACTGTTCGATGCAGTCAGGCAGGGCGGGCAGGGACGAGCCCGGCCGTAGGTTTGTTTATAAGGCGGGCTATCGCCCGAGGTCGGCGTGCGCGGAGGAGAGGTGTCGCGAGCCGAGGGCGGCGAGCAGCGAGAGCTCGCCCGCGAGCGCGCCCGTCGCGATGGCCTCCGCGAGCGCGTCGGCGTTGGCGCCGGCGGGGTCGCCGCCGCCCCGGATCCCGAGCACGTCGAGGCCCTCCGCCTGCGTCGGGAGCTTCGTGCCGCCGCCGACGGTGCCGACCTCGAGGCTGGCGATGGAGACGGAGACGTAGAGGTCGCCGTCGCTCGTCACCTCCGCGGTCGTGATGGCGTTCGCGCCCTCGACGACCTGCGCCTCGTCCTGGCCCGTCGCGAGGAACATCGCGGCGACCGCGTTGGCGACGTGGGCGTTGAACCCGAGCGAGCCGGCCTTCGCGGAGCCGACGTGGTTCTTCCGGGTGTTGATCTCCGCGATGGACTCCGGCGTCGTGTCGAGGCGCTCCACGACGGTCTCCCGTGGCAGGGTCACGTCGGCGGTCACGGACCGGCCGCGCCCCTCGATGGCGTTGATGGCGGCCGGCTTCTTGTCCGAGCAGAGGTTCCCCGAGAGGGCGACGAGCGCCGCGTCCGTCTCCTCCTCGATCAGGTTACAGGCCTCGCTCGTGGCGATGGTGGCCATGTTCATCCCCATCGCGTCCTTCGTGTCGTAGCGGAACCGCAGGAAGACGGAGTTCCCCACGACGTACGTCGCGATCCCGAGCAGCTCGCCGTGGCTCGTCGTCGACTCCGCGGCCGCCGCGAGCCGACCCTCGTTGTCGCCGACCCACTCGGCGAGCGCCTCGGCCTCGGCGACGTCGTCGACCTTGAACACCGGCGCGCGCGTCATCCCCGAAGCGGTCACACGCGCGGTCGACCCCCCGGCGCTGTTGATGACCGAGCAGCCGCGGTTGATCGACGCGACGAGCGCGCCCTCCGTCGTCGCCAGCGGGAGGTAGCGCTCGCCCTCGAGCGCGTCGCCGTTGACCTGGACCGGCCCCGCGACGCCGAGCGGCACCTGCGCGGCACCGATCATGTTCTCGACGTTGGTGCCGGCCGCCTCCTCGGCGGGGAACGCGTAGTCGCCGACGGTCTCCAGGTCGGCGCCGGACTGCTCCTCGACGAGCAGCCGGCGCGCGGCCGCGGCGGTGTCGGCGTCGGCTTCCTCGCCCAGTTCGTGCAGTCGCAGCTCGCCGTCCCGGACTCGGTCCGCGAGGGCTTCGGCGGTCGTCATGGACGGGTCTGGAACGGGCGGGCGCTAAGGCGTATCGGTTCCGGGTGCGACGGCGACAGCGGAAAAGGGACCGGCGCCAGCTCAGCGCGCGTCGTGCACGACGTCGCCGTCGACGACGGTCATCGCAACGTCGATCTCCTTGATGGCGTCGGCCCGCTCCCACGGCGAGTCCTCGAGGACGACGAAGTCGGCCTTCTTGCCGGGCTCGACGGTTCCGAGCCGGTCCTCGTCGAAGCCGGCGTAGGCGGCGCCGAGGGTGTACGCTCGGAGTGCCTCCGTCACGCCGAGCTGCTGGCTCTCGGCCGGTGCGTTGACCGTCCAGTGGACGCCGAGGAGGGGGTCCATCGGCATCCCGTCGGAGCCGAACGCGAGGTTCGCGCCGGCGTCGAGCAGCGCCGGGTAGCGGTTCGTCTCCGCGGTCCGGTCGCCGATGCGGGACTCGTAGAGGCCGCCCTCGTCGGCCCACTTTAGGAAGTTCGGCTGGACGCTGGCGACGATGCCGCTCTCGCCGAAGCGCTCGATGGCCTCGTCGCTGGCGAGCTCGACGTGCTCGACGCGGTGGCGGGCCTCGCCGGCGTCGGCCTCGGTCTCGTAGGCATCGAGCACGGCGTCGACGGCGGCGTCGCCGATGGCGTGGGCGGTCACCTGGTAGCCGGCGTCGTCCGCGCGGGCGACGATCTCCGCCAGCTCGTCGGGGTCGACGACCCACTGGCCGGTCTCCCCGGGCGCGTCGTCGTAGGGCTCCGTGAGCTTCGCGGTGCGCCCGCCGAAGCTCCCGTCGGTGTACGACTTGATCGCCCCGGTCTCGACGAACTCGCTGCCGGCGTTCGTCGGGAGGCCCGTCTCGAGGAGCGCGTCGAGGTGGTGGCTCCAGTAGTTGATGCGCACGCGGGCGGTGAGCTCGTCGGCCCCGTCGAGGTCGCGGTAGACGCGCGGCGCGTGGGAGTCACGGACCATGTCGTGGAAGCCGGTGACCCCCTTCGCGTTGACGTCCGCGATGGCGGCCTCGACGATTTCCCGCGTCTCCTCCCGGTCCGGCTCGACGGCCTCGTACACCGGGTCGATCGCCGCCTCCAGGAGGACGCCCGTCGGCTCGCCGTCCTCGGTGACGACGTCGCCGTCGGGCACCGCGTCGCTCGCGAACGCGTCCGCGAACTCCTCGAGGGCGACGGAGTTGACGGAGGCGACGTGCATGTCCTCGCGAAAGGCGACGACCGGGCGGTCCCGGGCCACCTCGTCGAGGTCCTCGCGCGTGAGGTAGCGCTCCTCGACCCAGGTCGACTCGTCGTAGCCGTAGCCGAGGACCCAGTCGGCTTCTTCGGCGTCCGCTTGTGCTTCGAGCAGTTCCACGGCCTCCTCGGCCGAGTCGGCGGCCGAGAGGTCCGCGTTCACGAGGTAGCGCCCGACGGTCGTCAGGTGCGTGTGCGCGTCGATGAACCCCGGAAGCAGCACGCGCCCGTCGAGGTCGACGACGTCGGTGTCGACGCCGGCAAGAAACTCGACGTCGTAGTCGTTGCCGAGGCGGACGATCTCCCCGTCCCGGACGGCGACGGCCTCGTACGTCTCGTCGGGCTCCGTGAGGGTGTGGATCTCCCCGTTCAGGAACACCCGATCGGCGGCTTCGGTCATGGTCGTGTTCGGCGGCGCGGGGAGGTTAATCGTTCGGGAACCGGGCGGCGGTGCGGATGGTCGGCACGAGAGAGTGGGGACGCTCGCCTTCCGTGCCACCGATCCACACGACAGGCTTAAAACGATGTACAGACTTGTACATTACAAGACGAACCTATACATTGGTGACCACAATGGATTTCCAGGACACAATCGGGCGGGTGACGGACGGCGAGGATCTGACAGTCGAGGAAGCGCGCGAGGCGGCACGGACCGTCTTCGAGGACGCCACCGAGGCGCAGATCGGCGCGCTGCTTGCGGCGCTGCGCGCGAAGGGCGAGACGGAGACCGAGATCGCCGGCTTCGCGAAGGGCATGCGCGACGAGGCGCGCACCATCGAACCCGACAACGACCTGCTGGTGGACACCTGCGGGACGGGCGGGGACGACTACGACACGATCAACGTCTCCACGACGTCGGCCATCGTCGCCGCCGGCGCCGGCGTGCCGGTCGCGAAGCACGGCAACTACTCCGTCTCCTCCTCCTCGGGGAGCGCGGACGTGCTCGAGGTCGCCGGCGTCGACGTCGAGGCCGAACCGCCCGCCGTCGAGGACGCCATCGAGTCGGACGGCATCGGCTTCATGCTCGCGCCGGTGTTCCATCCCGCGATGAAGGCCGTCATCGGCCCGCGGAAGGAGCTCGGCATGCGGACCATCTTCAACGTGCTCGGGCCGCTGACGAACCCCGCCGGCGCCGACGCGCAGGTGCTCGGCGTCTACGACCCCGAACTCGTCCCCCAGATCGCCCGGTCGCTCGCGCACATGCCCGTCGAGCGCGCGCTCGTCGTTCACGGCTCCGGCATGGACGAGATCACGATCCACGACGAGACGGTCGTCGCCGAGGTCGACGGCGAGGACGTGACGGAGTACACCATCACGCCGGAGGACCTCGGGCTGGAGCAAGCCCCCATCGAAGCAGTGTCAGGCGGCTCGCCGCAGGAGAACGCCGAGGACCTCCGCGGCATCGTCGAGGGGACGGTCACCGGCCCGAAGCGCGACCTTATCCTCGCGAACGCGGGCGCCGCCATCTACGTCGCCGGCGAAGCTGATTCCCTGTCGGGGGGCGTCGAGGTCGCCGCCGAGGCGATCGACTCCGGCGCGGCCGCGGCGAAGTTCGCGGCGCTGTGCGGCGAGGACGCCGAGGGCGACACGGATAAGGGCGAGGCGACACCGGACGCCGACCCCGAAGCGCAGGTCGACGACTGATGGCCCGCGTGAAGATCTGCGGGCTGACGCGCCACGCCGACCTCCGCGCCGCGATCGACGCCGGCGCCGACGCCGTCGGCGTCATCTCCGAGGTGTCGGTCGACACGGACCGGGAGGTTGACCCGGCGACCGCCGCCGACCTGCTCGCCACGGTCCCGCCGTTCGTCACGGGCACGCTGGTCACCATGCCCGAGACGGCGGAGGACGCCGTCGACCTCGCGCGGACGGTCGGCCCGGACGCGCTCCAGCTCCACGGCGAGTGGACCGCCGACGAGGTCGCGTTCATCCGCGCGGAGACGGACACGAAAGTGGTCATCGCCGTCGACGCCGAAGAGGAGGCCGCCGCTCGCGACCTCGACGAGGCCGCGGACGCGATCCTGGTGGACTCGACGACCGAATCGGGCGCCGGCGGCACGGGCGAAACGCACGACTGGGAGGCCACCGGCCGCCTGGCCGACGAACTCACCTCGCCCGTGATTCTGGCGGGGGGACTGACGCCCGAGAACGTCGCCGAGGCCGTCGCCGTCGCCGACCCGTTCGCGGTCGACGTCGCCTCGGGCGTCGAGCGCGAGGCGGGGAGGAAGGATCACAACGCCGTCGCCCGCTTCGTCCGCAACGCCGGTCGCGAGGTCGAGCTGGCATGACCGGGTCCGCCGAGGAATCGGCTGCGGAACCCACCCCTGACGGCGCCCCCGCGCTCTCCATCGACCGCGAGGCGTTCGTGGAACACGCGTCCGAGGCTGACCGCCCCGCCGTCATCCGCGTGGCGGCGCCCATCGCCGCCGACGTGACGCCGCTGGCGGCCTACGAGGCGCTCGCGGACCGGAGCGAGCACAGCTTCCTGCTGGAGTCCGCGGAGAAGATCCCCTCTAGCGACCCGGACGGCGCGTTCGCGGCCGGCACCGACGCCGACCGGCACGCGCGTTACTCGTTCGTCGGCTACGACCCCGAGGCCGTTCTCTCCGTCTATCCGGACCACACCGAGCTGGAGCAGCTCGGCCCCGGCGCGGAGCTGCTCGAGGAGGCCGGCGGGCCCGACGCGGGCGACACACTCGACCGCGTCAGCGACGCGTTCCCGGACGTCGAGCGCCGCGCGTTCCCGGAGACGAGCCGCCAGACGCTCTCGGGCGGGTTCGTCGGCTTCCTCGCGTACGACGCGGTCTACGACCTCTGGCTCGAGGAGGTCGGCGTCGAGCGTCCCGAGGCGGTCGTCCCCGACGCGGAGTTCTGCCTGACGACGCGGACCCTCGTCTTCGACGACGTCGACGACAGCGTCGAGCTCGTGTTCACGCCCATCGTCCGCGACGGCGACGACGCGGGCGCCATCTACGACGAGATCGCGACGGAGGCCGCGAGCGTCGCCGCCGACCTCCGGACCGCGACGGTCCCGGAGCACGACGGCTTCGTGCAGACGGGCGAGACGGCCGGCCCGCAGGACGAGTACGAGGCCGCCGTCGAGCAGGCGAAGGAGCACGTCGTCGACGGCGACGTGTACCAGGCCGTCATCTCGCGGACGCGCGAGCTGACCGGCGAGGTCGACTCGCTGGGCCTCTACGAGGCGCTGCGCGACGTGAACCCCTCGCCGTACATGTACGTGCTGCGCCACGGGGACCGCTCCATCGTCGGCGCGAGCCCGGAGACGCTCGTTTCGGTGCAGGGCGACCGCGTCGTCTCGAACCCCATCGCGGGCACCTGCCCGCGCGGAACGAGTCCCGTCGAGGACCGCCGGCTCGCGGGCGAGATGCTCGCGGACGACAAGGAGCGCGCCGAGCATACGATGCTCGTCGACCTCGCGCGCAACGACGTCCGCCGGGTGAGCGAGCCCGGTTCCGTCCGCGTCGAGGAGTTCATGAACGTGCTGAAGTACAGCCACGTCCAGCACATCGAGTCGACTGTCACCGGCACCCTCGCCGGCGACGCCGACGTCTTCGACGCGACACGGGCGGCGTTCCCCGCGGGGACGCTCACCGGCGCGCCGAAGGTCCGCGCGATGGAGATCATCGACGACCTCGAGCGATCGCCCCGCGGCGTCTACGGCGGCGGCGTCGGCTACTACTCGTGGACCGGCGACGCGGACTTCGCGATCGTCATCCGGACCGCGACGGTCGAGCACGACGTCGCGACCGAGCGCAGCAGCGATGGCGGCACCGAGCGCGGCAGCGACGGCGGCACCGAGGACCGGATCACCGTCCGGGCCGGCGCCGGACTCGTCGCCGACTCGGTGCCGGAATCGGAGTACGAGGAGACCGAGCAGAAGATGGACGGAGTGCTGACCGCGGTCGACCGGATTCGCGAGGAAGCGCCGGAGGACGGCGTCGCGAGCGACGACGCCGTCGCCGGCGACCGCGAGGAAGTCGCCGACGCCGCCAGCGACGGCGACGAAGCCGCCGACGCGGGAGGTGACCAATGAACGTCACGTTCGTCGACAACTACGACTCGTTCACGTACAACCTCGTGGAGTACGTCTCCGAGCAGCCGATCGCCGACGGCGTGGAGACGACCGTCTTAAAAAACAAGGCGTCGCTCGCGGACGTGGCCGACACCGACCCGGGCGCCATCGTCATCAGTCCCGGGCCGGGCCACCCAAAACACGACCGCGACGTCGGCGTGACGATGGACGTCCTCCGGGAGCTGTCGCCCGAGGTCCCGACGCTCGGCGTCTGCCTCGGGCTGGAGGCGGCCGTCTACGAGTACGGCGGCGAGGTCGGCCACGCGCCGGAGCCGATCCACGGGAAGGCGTTCCCCGTCGACCACGACGGCGAGGGCGTGTTTGCGGGGCTCGACCAGGGCTTCCGGGCGGGGCGGTACCACTCGCTCGTCGCGACCGAAGTGCCGGAGGAGTTCGACGTGACGGCGACGACGGACCACGAGGGCGAGACGCTCGTCATGGGCGTTCGCCACGAGGCGTACCCCATCGAGTGCGTGCAGTTCCACCCGGAGAGCGTGCTGACTGGGGCCGGCCACGACGTAATCCGGAACTTCCTGACCGAGGTTGCGTAGAAGCGTTGCGGGCGACGACGGCTCCGGAATCCCGTCGGCGGCGCCGCTTACACCGGACTCAGTCCGAACATCGACAGCAACAGTAGCAGGCCGACGATGACCGCCGCGATGGTCACGATCTTCCACGCCAGCGACAGCAGGAAGCGACCGATGATGAGTACGACGGCGATGCCGATCAGCGCGAGCAGGATCCGGCCGAGCGGCGACGCGAAGATGCCCGGCTGGAGGAGCACGGCTGGCAGTTCGGTTAGCATGTGCTGCCAAATGGGTAGCCACGGCATAAGTTTGTGGGCGCCGCTAGCCGGGGATTTCGCGATGATCCCCGACTATCATTGAAATCTGATAGGTATCGCTGTCTACGGGGGACGATCTATCCACGATCATCCAGCGGATCTGGTTCGGTACCATGGCCACACCTTGCACGGTCGTCGTTGGAACGCCCCCTCGGTTCGACTGTATATCAGGTCGCTGTCGCCTGATTTATCAGGTTCCATTTCTACTTTCACTCCGGTGGGGGCACCCTTTTGTACGCTCCACCCGCATTAGTTGAGTGTACGAGCGCGGAGTGCCGCGCACCAAGGAATCGATACTAAGCTATCGAACAGATCGCCGCCTACTGGACCGGGAGCGGAACGCTAAAGAGGTCCACTACACCACTACGAAACCACGATAGATGACTACTGTACCATACGGAGGGCGGTCCGCGCAATGAGCGGGACGGACCTCACAGCCGACGAGCTGGAACGACCGATCAAACGAGTCGAGGGCGACACGATGGAGGAGCGCCTGACGGACAACGCGTACCACAACATCCTCCCGGCGCGCTACCTCCGGAAGGACGCCAACGGCGACACCATCGAGAGCCAGGAGGAGCTGTTCGTCCGCGTCGCGAAGAACATCGCGCTCGCGGAGGCCGTCTTCGAGGCCGAGAAGCGCGACGTCGAGGTCACGGTCACGCCGGACCAGCTCAAGCCCGACCACCCGCGTCGCGACGAGCTCGCCGAGGAGGTCTTCGGCACGGGCACCGCCGTCGACGACGACGTCGAGACGACGCTGACCGCTCACAACGTCAACAAGTTCGCGTACGACACCATCGTCCCCGAGCTCGACGACGAGATCCGGGCCCACGTCGAGGACGTTGCCGACCAGTTCCGCGAGGGGATGGAGAACCTCTCGTTCATGCCGAACTCGCCGACGATCATGAACGCGGGCGACGAGCTCCAGCAGCTCTCCGCGTGTTTCGTCGACTCCCCCGAGGACGACATCACGAACATCCACCAGACCGCGAAGGAGGCCGCCGAGGTCTTCCAGTCCGGCGGTGGCATGGGGTACGCGTTCTGGAAGCTCCGGCCGTACGGCGACTCCGTCGGCTCGACCGGCGGCATCGCCTCCGGGCCGATCACCTTCATGCGGACGTTCGACCAGATGTGCGAGACGATCGCGCAGGGCGGCGCGCGCCGCGGTGCCCAGATGGGCGTCATGCGCGTCTCGCACCCGGACGTCATCCAGTTCATCCACTCGAAGAACAAGGACGTCTCGCTGGCCCACTCGCTGCGCCTCAACGACCCCGACGACTACACGCACAACTCCTTCAAGGAGGCGCTCGAGGAGGCCCGCGAGCTCATCGACGACGAGGGGCGCGTCCCCAAGCACCTCCGGAACGCCGTCGAGGGCCACCTCTCGAACTTCAACATCTCGGTCGGCGTCACCGACGACTTCATGGAGGCGCTGTACAACGACGAGGAGTTCACCTTCACGAACCCGCGCACGGGTGAGCCCCACATCGCGACCGCGGAGACGAAGGAGCTGTACGACATGTTCGGGCTCGGCGATTACGTCGAGGTCGGCGAGGAGCTCTCCATCCCCGCCCAGGAGCTGTGGGACGACATGATCGAGGGCGCCCACGAGAACGGCGAACCGGGCGTCATCTACCTCGAGCGCGTCAACAAGAAGCACTCCTTCGACGTCGAGGAGCACCCCGAGCACCGCATCCTCGCGACGAACCCGTGCGGCGAGCAGCCGCTGGAGGAGTACGAGGCCTGTAACCTCGGCCACATCAACCTCTCCACGCTGGCCGACCTCGACGCGCCCGACTGGCGCGTCTGGTCGGACGAGCACGGCGACGAGTACGACACCCAGGAGGAGGCCGTCGCGGCGTACCTCGAGAACGCCATCGACTTCGAGGAGTTCGACGACCGCATCGAGTACGGCACGCGCTTCCTCGAGAACGTCGTCACGATGTCCGACTTCCCGGTCGACGAGATCGAGCAGAAGGTCCGCGACATGCGGAAGATCGGCCTCGGCGTCATGGGTCTCGCGCAGCTGTACGTCCAGCTCGGCGTCCGCTACGGCTCCGACGCCGGCAACGAGATCGCCCGGCAGCTGATGACCCACATCAACCACCGGTCGAAGGACGCCTCCCACGAGCTTGCCCAGGAGCGCGGCACGTTCAACGACTGGGCGGACTCCAAGTACGCGAACCCGACGCAGTACCCCGACTGGTTCGAGCACCACACGGGCGAGGACCCCGAGGACTGGGCGGACGGCTACCCGATCCGCAACCACAACACGACGACGATCGCCCCGACGGGGACGACGTCGATGATCGGCAACACGACCGGCGGCTGTGAGCCGATCTACAACGTCGCCTTCTACAAGAACGTCTCCGACGACGTCCAGGGCGACGAGATGCTCGTCGAGTTCGACGACTACTTCCTCCGCACGCTGGAGGCCAACGACGTCGACGTCGACGCCGTCAAGAAGGAGGCCCAGGAGCAGATGGCCGCCAACGAGTTCGACGGCGTCGACGGGCTCACGACGGTCCCGGACGCCATCGGCGAGCTGTTCGTCGTCACCGGCGACCTCTCCGGCAAGCAGCACGCGGCGGTCCAGACCGCCTGCCAGGAGGGCGTCGACTCCGCCATCTCGAAGACCTGTAACTTCCCGAACTCGGCATCGCCCGAGGACATGGACGAGGTGTACCGCTACATCTACGACAACGGCGGCAAGGGCGTCACCGTCTACCGCGACGGCACGCGCTCGAAGCAGGTCCTCACGACTCGCGCGAAGAACGCCGAGTTCGCCGACGAGACCGAGGCCGCGGAGACCATCGTCGACCAGATCAACGAGGTCTTCGGCGGCGTCGAGGCGTTCCTCGACAACGAGGACGTCCAGGCGCAGATCGACGAGGAGATCTCGGACCTGCTCGAAGCGACCGAGCAGCCGAACGTCGACTACACCGAGACGCGCCCGCGTCCGGACTCGCTGAACGGCGTCACCCAGCGTATCGAGACGGGCTACGGCAAGCTCTACATCACGATCAACGAGGGCGAGGCCGGCCAGCCGTTCGAGCTCTTCGCGAACATCGGTCACTCCGGTGGGTACACGAACTCCTTCACCGAGGCGCTCGCGAAGGTCATCTCGACGGCGCTCCGTTCGGGCGTCGACCCCGAGGAGATCGTCGACGAGCTGCAGGGCACCCGCAGCCCGAAGGTCGCCTGGGACAAGGGTGAGCAGATCCAGTCCATCCCGGACGCCATCGGCACGGCCCTGCGCCGCTACCTCGACGACGAGGTCGACAAGGGCATTCCCCAGCAGCAGCAGCTCGACGAGGTCGAGAACCCTGACGAAGCCGACGCCGCACCCGGTCGCCAGACCGACGGCGGCGCGGCCGTCGACTCGGAGCCCGCCGCGGGCCCGAGCGCGGGCGAATCGACCGGTGACGACCAGCAGAGCAACGTGCAGGACCTCATCGCGGCCGGCGAGGCCCCCGAGTGTCCGGAGTGCGGCGGCATGAACCTCTACTACTCGGAAGGCTGCAAGACGTGCGAGTCGTGCGGCTGGTCCGAGTGCTAAGTTCGGGCGTTCGCTAAGCTGATTGCGGTTTTCGCGTCTTTCTTCGTTCTTTCGAGTTCGATAGTGGCGTCTGCGTTGGTGCTGATCCTGCTACACTGATTTACAGCAGCCGGAAATCCTGCCGGTCTTTATAAGCGAACGGTTGGACAGGTGCAGACGCTGCTGCGCTTGCCAGCACCGCAAACACCCAGTAGGCCCTCGGCCGCTCGCTACGCGCAGGTTTGGACAGGTGATACGATCTTGCTCTTGACAGCACCGCAGCCTCCTCGAAAGCCCTCGGCCGCTCGCGGTCGCTGAGCAGGATATCTGGACCTCTCCGCACCACCCGGTCCAGATAGTGCCTGTCTCAGCGACTCCCCTCCGGCGCGACCGGCCATCGCCCTTTCAGTCCGCCAGGACCGCGAAAGCACAAACCGCGACAGCAACGCGACCGCACAGCAACCGCAAGCCTCAGCCCTCCCCAGCCTCGGCCGGGGCGCGCCGGGACCGCAACGCGCGGCGCGCCCCGCCCTCCCTCGCACGCGTTGCTCGCGCGCGCCCGAACCTGCGCCGCGACTGCCCAGCAGCCGCCGCGAACGACGCTCGGGCCACCACTCCCGGGCGGGACTGAAAGGGGCAGCCGGCGAGCGGGACGCTCTGCGACGCTAGCACCGCAATCCCGGCGAGCGAACGCAGTGAGCGAGCCGGGTGAGGAGCACAGCGAGCAGCGCGACCTCTCGCCGGCTGGGGCTTTCTGGGTGTGCTGAGTGGTATGAGAAGCGTCGATAACTGACTTTATTTATAAGCTCGACCGCGCAGCAGCCCGACATTTCTACGTATACTGAGCGTGTCGCGGACGAGAACGGACAGCCACCCGAGCCACTAGGAACAGTCGACGAAGAAACGCGTCTACGAGACAGCAACGGAGAAGAGCGTTAACTTTCAGTATCGAGCGTCACGCCGTCGGCGAGTTCGCCTTCGACGCTTCCACGATCCCAGCTCCGCACCGCGTCGCCGTCGACCTCGGCGTGGATCTTCTCCTCGAGGAGGTTCACGGCGACGCTGTTCGCGCCCTCGGGGATGATCAGGTCGGCGTGCTTCTTCGTCGGCTCGATGAACTGCTCGTGCATCGGCTTCACCGTGGAGAGGTACTGGTCCATGACGCCCTCGAGGTCGCGGCCGCGCTCGACGACGTCGCGGTCGATGCGCCGGAGGATGCGCACGTCCGCGTCGGTCTCGACGTACAGCCGGAGGTCGAGCATCTCGTTGATCGCCTCGTCGTACAGCGCGAAGATGCCCTCGAGGACGATGACGTCCGTGGGCTCGACGGTGACGCGCTCGTCCTTGCGGTTGTGGATCTCGAAGTCGTACTGGGGCATCTCGACCGACTGCCCCTCCAGCAGCGCCTCGAGCTGTTCGCGAAGGAGGTCCCACTCGAAGGCTGATGGGTGGTCGTAGTTCACGTTCGCCCGCTCCTCGAAGTCGAGATGCGAGAGATCCTCGTAGTAGTTGTCGATCGGGATTCTGGTGACCGAGTCGTCGACGTTCTGCGTGACGAGCCGCGCCACCGTCGTCTTCCCCGCGCCGGTGCCACCGGCGATCCCGATCACGAACGACGGAATGGCCATATCTCCGACTGAGGGCGGGACGCGTTTGAACCCTGCTTTTTGCACCCGACTGGGGCTCAACTCTCAGCGGCGACGCTCGACCGTGTCGCTCAGTACTCACAAACCCGACCGCGAACGCGGTCCGCCGCATCGAACTCGAAGCTTACGCGGCAAGCGGTATAACTCTACTGTAGGCACTTTTTACACCTCTCACGCCGTTCCTTTTAGTATGCGTGACGGTACCACGGTTCGCGACCTGATGCACCGGGAGTTTCTGGGCGTCAGCGAGTCGGACGATCTCGCCGACGCCGCCGAACTCATGCTGAGCGAGGGCGCCGATTGTCTGGTCGTGCTCCGCGGCGGCGAGGCGGTGGGCTGTCTCACCCCGCGGAGCGCGCTGACCGCGCTCCTCGAGGACGGGCAGCTCGAGGGGGCAACCGTCGGCGACGTGATGGAACCCCCGGTCCCGACGATCGAGGCGGACGAACAGGTGGCCGTCGCCGAAGAGCGGCTGGTGACCGAGGGCACCGGCCGACTCATCGTCACCGTCGACGAGGAAGCCGTCGGCGTCGTTACGGAGCGGGACGTGCTCGCGGCGACTCCGATGCGTCGCGCGCCCGAGCGGGAGATCCAGCGCGAGACCGGCGCCGAACGCGAGGCCGCCACCTCGACGCAGGAGGTCGGTGACACTGCGGGCGTCGTCACCCAGAGCATCTGCGAGCAGTGTGGCGCGCTCACGGCCGACCTGGATCGGTCCAACGGAAAGCTGCTCTGTCAGGACTGTCTGGAGGTGTAGCAGCGACCTCCCGGTCGCTCCCCGCCGTCCGACCGGCGGCGTCGCACTATACGCCCGGTAACGAGAATTTCGTCAACGACACCGTGGATGGAGACCGGTGGAGCGGGACGCTGCCGACGAAAATCCGACAACAGTTTCCCCTTCGCTCCTCGAACCTACCACATGACAGTGGTAGGCCACCTCGGTCTCGAGCACCCGAACCTCGCGTGGATCCTTGCGAGCGCACTGATCGCCTTCGGCCTCGGTCTGGGACTCAACCTCCGTCGATCGCTGGGGGACGACTCGGTCGACGACGAGGTGCTGGCCGAGGACGGGTCGTAGTCGCGACAACAACCCGACGGCTCGGCGTTCTGGGCTTTTGAAACACGCCGAGGTCGCCGATGGCTCCGGAGCGACCCTGCCGAACGGTACCTTCGCGGCGACAGGTTCAATCCGCGCCCACACCTTCGGGCTGGTATGCGCCTGACGCCGGCGACGACGGACGACGTCGACGCCATCGTCGACCTCTGGGTCGACCTGGCCAGCGACCAGCGGCAACACGGGTCACACGTCCGCGCGGATCCCAGTCGGGGCGCCGTCCGGGAAACCGTCGGTCGGCAGGTCGTGACCGGCTACGTCACCGTCGCCCGCGACGACGACGCGGTCGCCGGCTTCGTGATGGCCTCGATCGACCGTGGCGGCTACGACCAGGACGTGACACGCGGCGTCGTCAACGCGATCTACGTCCGCCCCGAGTTCCGCGACGACGGCGTCGGCGGCGAGCTGTTGCGAGCAGCCGAACGCACGCTGGCCGAGGCCGGTGCGGACGTCGTCGCCCTCGAAGCGATGGCCGCGAACGAGGACGCCCGCCGCTTCTATCGCACGCACGGCTACGAGCCACACCGCGTCGAGCTGGAGAAGCCTCTCGACGAGCGAGCCAAAGGCGGAACCGAGAGCGGGACCGACGGAGCCGACCGCGACGAATCCCTCGACTCGACGTGAACTCGGCCGGAAACGATACTGACAAAACCGGGGATGCGTTACCTTCGCCTGCGCCAGGGGAGCATGGGCGGTTCATGCACTCGACTTGTAATCGAGACTTCCGGGGTTCAAATCCCTGCCCTGGCTTGGTCCGTTTTCCGACAGCTAGCGAACTGGTTTAAAACGCCGATAGCGACGCGTTCCGGTCCCCAGCCAGGTACGTGCGGATCCGCCCGCGGTCCCAGCCGAACGGGAGCGTGACGCTCTCGGCGGCCCGGATCAGCTGCTCGGCGTAGGCCTCGGCGTCGTAGTCCGTCGGGTCCTCGAACGCGAGACGGACGCGGGCGAGCTGGCGGTCCGCGTCGTCGTCGGTGACGACGTACTCCACGTCCTGTCCGGCGTGGAAAGTGACGGCGGTGTCCTCCGCACGCCGGAGCGCCGCTGCCGTCCGGGTGTTCCGGCTGTACTCCGCGGGCGCCTTCGAGAGGCGCGTCCGGATGGTCAGGTCCGCGGGGTCGACGGCGCCCGATCGAAGCTCCTGAAGCTGTGCCGACAGGCGGTCACAGACCGCTTCGGGCCGCGGGTCGCTGTCGAGCACGTCGATCAGCTCGCGCTGGCAGTCGGCGACAAACTCCGGTGTGCTGCGCTGGCGACACTCGATGCCGCGGTACTTGTACCCCTCGCCGGTGGCGGGGTCGGCGTCGACGCCGGCCTTCCGGCCGAAGTAGCGCGTCAGCGCGCCGCCGCGGCCGCCGACCGGGCCGCCGTCGTTGCGCCGCGGGAGCAGACAGAGCCAGTCGTACTCGGCCTCGACCTCCAGCTCGACGTCGACGGCGTCGGTCACGTCGGCGGCGAGATCGGCGGCGGGTTCGGGGTCGCGGGGAGCGCTCTCGGCGTGCTCGTCGTCCGGCGTCACCCAGAGGCTGTCGACGATGCCGTGAACGGCGCGCCAGCCGCCCGCCTCGAAGCGCTCCTTCGCCGCGAGGAGTACGTCGCGAGCGTACGCGTTGATCGCCTCGTGGCACTCGATGCGCCCGAACTTCGCGTTCCGGTAGCCCTGGTAGCCGAAACAGGAGACGAGGATCCACTTGATCGCGGCTGACTTCGCGCTGGCCGACCCCGCGAGGGCGTCGTCGCCGGCGCGCTCGGCCGCGGCGGCGACGCGCTTGAACCACGCGCGGTCGTCGAGCAGCGGGCCGAGCACGTCGCCGAGGAAGCCCGGCTCCTCGCAGATGGACCAGCCGAGCTCGGGGACGTCGGCGGTATCACAGCAGTCGCAGGCGACGGTCTCGGGGCTGACGTTGTACTCGCGGATGACGTTCGGGTACAGCGACGCGAAGTCCACCTCGCGGACGTTCTCGTATCGGCCGTGGTTCGGCGCCAGCGTCGCCCCGCCGCGGTCGCCGGCGTGCAGCGTCCCCACGTCGACGAACGCCTCGGGCTCCCACTTCTGCCAGGGGACGAGCACGCCCCGCGCGAGCGCCTCGCGGGTCTGGATCGCCGTGAGGATCGTCCCGATGCTCGCCCACGCCGTCTCCTGGAGCGGGCGCGCCGACCGGCGGGCGAGGTAGGAGAGCCCGTCGAGGCGCGCCTCCGCCCAGAGGAACGAGCTCGACGTGTCGACGATGGCCCGGCCGGGGACCGCGTACCGCGACGGGGAGTGGCCCGTTCGCCCGTAGCTCTCGAACGTGCTCCGCCCGGCGAGCTTCGCGTAGCTGTCGGCGCCGACGTCGCCGTCGCGCGAGAGCGGGAGCGAGACGTCGTGCGCGACCGCGCGCTCCGCGAGCAGGGGGATCAGGTCCGCCGACGAGACGACGAGGACGTCCGGATCGCCCTCGCGGAGGCGACGCGCGAGCGTCCGGAGGCTCGCTTCGGGGCCGCCCTCGCCGCCGCCGGTGCCGCCACCGGTGCCGCTGCCGGCGCAGACCTCGCCGTCGATCCGGAGGGCCGAAACGTTCCGTTCCGCGAGCGCGTCTTTCCCGAGCCCGATCCGGAGTACGCGCAGTGACGCGTCCTCGCCCGGCATGGGGTCCGGTTCCGTCGCCAGCGCGTAGCGCAGTCCGGGCTCGAAGTCGACGTTGTATAGCTTCAGCGTCCCCGGCGCGTGGCGGTCCGGCTCGTACTCGTCGCGGATCCGCCGCGCGACCCGCGCCGGCGCGCCGATGGCGGTATCGATGCGGAGGACCGCCTCCCGCTCGTCCGGGTCGGCGTGGAGGCTGGTTCGCCAGCGCTCGGTGTCGACGCCGGCGACGGCGGGCCAGTCGGCGACGGTCTCGCCGAGCGCCGTCAGCGCCGCGTCCGGCCCCGAGACGTAGATCGTCGGGCAGTAGTCGTCGACGACGCGACGTTCGAGGCCCGCGTCCGTCCGGTGCCACTCGACGGCGACGGTGTCGTTCGGGCAGACGGGATTCAGGGCGCGGTCGGCAGCCGCGGGGCTCTCGGCGGCAGCGGCGGAATCGGCGGTATCGTCGCGGTCGCCAGCGCCGTCGCCAGCACGACCGCCGGCGACGTCCACGGCGCTCGCGTCGCGGAAGTCGACGGTGAACATCTCATTCCCCCGCCCGCTCCAGCTCGTCGACGCACTCGCGGAGCTGCCGGAGCTCCCGCTCCTGGGAGAGCAGGATTGACACGAGCACGGCCATCTCGGGGTCCGTCGCGTTCTGGTGGCTGGCGGCGTCGGCGTGGTCGCGAACGCGCGCGAACAGGCGGTCGAAGTCGTCGCGATGGCGCTTCCGGAGCGCGCGCCGGTAGGCGCTCCAGCGCGCCTCGTAGCCGTCGAGGAAGTCCCGGAAGGTGGGGTTCGTCCGGCCCATCAGACGGCCCCCCAGTCGGCGTCCGTGCGGTCGAGCAGCCCGGCGGTGTCGATCTCGGGCGCGATGGGCGGGTTGGCGCCGACGAGGTCCGGGTCCGCGCTGGCGACGGAGGGACGCATGGAGTTGCCGAGCACGGCCGGGCGGTCGACCGCCGGCGTCGTGCCGCAGACGTCCACCCAGTACGGGACGGTCGTCTGCCAGAAGCCCGTGCCCCAGTAGCCCGGCGTGACGTAGTCGTCGCCCTCGAAGGCGACGCCCTCGGCCGTGGATCTGGCCTCGAGCTCGCGGTCGGCCGTGGCGAGGATGCGCTCCGTCGCGTGGTCGTCGCGCTCGACGGTGACGAGGACCGCGGCGTCGACGGCGGCCGCGAGTTCCGCGAGGATGGACAGCGTCGAGCGCAGGAGCCGCGTCGCGCGCTCGTCCGGGAGGTCGGGGTCGCGATAGAGGCTCGCGAGGCAGGGGGCGACGACGAGGTCCGTCGCCGGCGTCGCCTCCGCGACGAGGCGGCGAGCGATGCTGTGGTGCTGGTAGGCCGTGAAGGCGCGGGCGATGCGCAAGTCATCGAGGCGCGCGGTGCCCGGCGCGAGTTCGTAGAGGGTGTACGTCGAGGCGTTGTTGCGCGCGTCGAGCCAGAGGGCCTCGTCGGCGCGCCCGAGCTCGTCGACGACGAGCCGGTGGAGCGAGCTGTCTCGGGGCGATTCGCGACGTAACGCGGTGACGTCGCCGGCGTCGAGCTGCGGCAAGTCGGGGTGCATGGGCGGACGTACGTGGGCCTCGGAAAAAGGCGCGAGCCATACCCCCCCAGTGGAAGTGAAACTGGAAGCGGGGCGGTGGAGGTAGTGTTGGCGGCTCGACCGCGGCCGCCACGCGGCAGCGACGGTGTCGCACACCGGCGGGCCGTCGTAACGCTATTCTCTCTCGGGGGAGACGCTTCGAGTATGACCACGCGCGAGATCGGCGACATCACCCTCGAGAAAGTGCGCGAGCACGTCTGGGAGATCCCGCAGGCCGACGGGATGAACGTGCCCGCTCGCGTGCTCGCCTCGGAGGCGCTGCTGGACGAGATCGGCCAGGACAAGACCCTCCAGCAGCTCCGGAACGCGACGCACCTCCCGGGGATGACGTCGCACGCGATCTGCATGCCCGACGGCCACCAGGGGTACGGCTTCCCGGTCGGCGGCGTCGGCGCGACGGACGCCCAGAACGGCTGTATTTCGCCGGGAGCGGTCGGCTACGACATCAACTGCCTTCCGGGGGACACCGACGTCCTCCTCTCGCACGGTCGCCGGCGCCGTATCGAGGGACTCTGGGATCGATTCGAGGACGAATCGGCGGTCGTCGCCACGGGAGACGACGCCGTCGCGTCGGACATCCGCCTCTTTACGATGTCGAAGCCCGAAACCGTCTACGAGGTTGAGACGGAAACGGGCGACACGGTAGAGGCGACCGCCGATCACCCATTTAAAACGGCGGACGGAATGGTGGAACTCGACGACCTCGAGGAGGGTGACGACGTCTACCTCCATCCGTTCGAGGGGCTTCAGGACGAAACGCCGCCGGAGTTCACACTGCTGGACGAGTCGGACTTCGAGGAAGAAAATCCACAGTTAGTTCGCGCGCTGAAAGACCGCGATCTCCTTCCCCTGAAATCCACCGACGAGGCGTTCAATCGCCTGTTGAAACTGGTCGGCTATCACACTGGCGACGGCTCCTTCAGCGGGAACCAGTCGTGGTTCTACGGCGAGCCGAAGGATCTCGAACGGATCCAGGAGGACATTGCTGCCATCGGGTTCGACCCGTCGCGGATCTACGAGCGAGAACGGAACCACGAGATCGACGGCAACTCGTTCGAACGAGTTGAGTACAGTGCGCGCTCGACGGCGAAATCGTTCCGCAAGCTGCTGGTGAAGCTCGGTGCTCCGGAAGGGAGGAAAGTCGAGTCGGGATTCACGGCCCCCGAGTATCTCGACCGACTTGCGGACTGGCAGAAGGCGCTGTACCTGTCGACGTTCTTCGGCGCCGAGATGAGCGCGCCCGACACCGTCTCGGCGAAGAACTTCTATGCGCCGTCCGTCTCACACAATCGCCTCGTCGCCGAGCGGGACGCCGGAGAGACGTTCCTCCGGGACCTGATGACGCACCTGAACGACCTCGGAATCTCGACGAACGCCCTCGAGGAGGTCGAAAGGACGGAAACGACCGTCGGCGAGACGGTGCGGTTCCGCTTCGGTATCAGCACGGACCCGGACAACCTCATCCGGTTCTTCACCACGGTCGGCTACCGGTACGCACGCGAGAAGCAGAAGGAGGCGATAGCAGCAACGCAGTACCTCAAGCACAAGGAACGCGTCATCGACGCGCGAGCCCGGATCGCCGAGGAGGCTCGCGCGCTCGCCGACGGCGGCGTCGCTCCGAAGGAAATCAAGAAACGGTTCGACATCAACGACCGGTTCGTCGAACGAAGCCTGTACGGAGAACGAGACGGTCGTCCCCGTCCGCCGGCTGACTTCCCGGATTACGACGAATACCGGGATGAAACGATCGTTCAGGACGACCTGTCAGTAACTGCCGAGGTCGTCGACATCGCGGAGCGGGGGGAGAAGCCGGTTTACGACATCGGTGTTACACACGACGCACACAATTTCGTGGCCGATGGGTTCGTCGTCTCGAACTGCGGCGTCAGGATGGTGAAAACAAATCTCACCTACGAGGACGTCCGCGGGCGCGAACGCGAACTCGTGGACGCCCTCTTCGACGCCGTCCCGACCGGGCTCGGCGGCGGCGGCATCGTCCAGGCCGACAGCGACACGATGGGCGACATCCTCGAGTATGGCGTCGAGTGGGCCGTCGAGAACGGCTACGGGATCGAGAGCGACCTCGACCACTGCGAGGACGAGGGGCGCCGGCCGGACGCGCGGCCCGAGTTCGTCTCGCAGAAGGCGAAGGACCGCGGGCGCAACCAGGTCGGGTCGCTCGGCTCCGGGAACCACTTCCTCGAGGTCCAGCGCGTGACGGACACGTACCGCGAGGAGGTCGCGGACGCGTTCGGCCTCCAGGAGGACCAGATCGTCGTGCTGATCCACTGCGGGAGCCGCGGGTTGGGCCACCAGACCTGCACGGACTACCTGCGGGACATCGAGCAGGAGCACGCCGACCTGCTGGAGTCGCTACCGGATACGGAGCTCGCCGCGGCGCCGGCCGGCTCGGAGCTGGCCCACGAGTACTACGGCGCGATGTGTGCCGCCATCAACTTCGCGTGGGTGAACCGCCAGCTCATCATGCATCGCACGCGGGAGGTGTTCGGCGACGTGTTCGACGCCGACCCGGTCGAAGACCTCGACATGGAGCTGCTGTACGACGTCGCGCACAACATCGCGAAGCGGGAGACTCACGACGTCGACGGCGAGGACCGCGAGCTGTTCGTCCACCGGAAGGGCGCGACGCGCGCGTTCCCGGCAGGCCACGAGGAGGTCCCGGCCGCCTACCGCGACGTGGGTCAGCCCGTGATCATCCCCGGGAGCATGGGCGCGGGCTCGTACGTACTCCGCGGCGGCGAGAACTCGATGGACGTCTCCTTCGGATCGACGGCGCACGGTGCCGGCCGCCTGATGAGTCGCACGGCGGCGAAACAGGAGTACTGGGGCGGCGACGTGCAGGACGACCTCGAGGAGCAGAACGAGATCTACGTGAAAGCCGAGAGCGGCGCGACCATCGCCGAGGAGGCGCCCGGCGTGTACAAGGACGTCGACGAGGTCGTCCGCGTCAGCGACGCCCTCGGCATCGGCGACAAGGTCGCGCGGACGTATCCCGTCTGCAACATCAAGGGGTAGGGTCGGACTGCATTCCCGGAAGGACTTTGAGATGTGCCGGGGAACCCACAGGGTATGATCGACGAGACAGTCGCCGAGATCCGGGCGATGGAGTCCCACAGCTCCTCGGAGGTCGCGGAGATCGCGACCGAGGCCCTCGCGGAGCTGCTCGACCGCGAGTACGCCTCCGTCCAGGAGTTCGAGCGCGACCTCGAGCACAACGCGGGCGCGCTCCGGCGGTCGAACCCCTCCCACGCGACGCTGCACACTGCCCTCCGGGAGGTCGAACGCCGGGTCGTCGGCGACGCGACGAGCATCGAGGACGCGAAGCGGCTACTCGGCGACGCGATCGAGGACGTCGTCGCGGGCATCGAGCGCGGCAAACGCGAGGCCGCGGCCAACGCCGCCGAGACCCTTGCCGACGGCGAGACGTTCCTCACCCACGACTACTCCACGACCGTCTTCGAGGCGGTCGAGCAGGCGACCGACGACGGCCTCGAGCTCGACGCCTGGGTCACGGAAGCCCGTCCCCGATTCCTCGGGCGGCGCTCCGCGCGCCAGCTCTCCGAGAACGACGCGCTCGACGTGACGATGGTCGTCGACAGCGCGATGGGCCATGCTCTCAAGCAGTGTGACCGCGTCATCCTCGGGATGACCTGCATCACCGACGACACCTACTACAACCGCGTCGGCACGCTCCCGCTGGTCGTCACGGCGAATCACCTCGACGTGCCCGTCACCGTCGTCGGGTCGAGCGGCAAGGTGATCGAGGGGTTCCACTTCGAGAACGACTTCCGCGACGCCGTCGAGGTCGCCCGCGAACCGATGGCGGACGTGGCGATCGAGAACCCCGCTTACGACGCGACTCCCGTGGAGCTGGTCGACCAGGTCATTACCGACGACGGCGAACTCGACTTCTGAAGGTCGCGGGTGGTGGTTCGATGGTTCGTTTTTTATATACTATATAAAGGAACGGCCGCTGGGGTACTTGGTCTGAACCGCTGGAGCGGTCTCTGCCGCTCTTGCTTATAAACTGTATGAACAGGTGCAGACGCTGCTGCACTTGACCGCATCGCAAACGCCCAGAAAGCCTTCGGCCTTTCTTTATAAGCGCGCTTGAACAGGTGATACGGTCTTGCTCTCGACAGCACTGCAAACAACCAGAAAGCCATCGGCCGCTCGCGGTCGCTGAGCAGGATATCCGCGGCTCTCCGCAAAGCCCGCCGCGGATAGAGCCTGGCTCAGCGACTCCGTTACACCGCGACCGGCCGTCGCCCTTTCAGCCCGCCAGGACAGCTCCGCTCGGCAACTGCGACAGCGACAGCACCTCAACCGCGACAGCGACAGCTCTGCAACCCCGACAGCGACAGCTCCGCAACCGCGACGGCGACAGCTCTGCAACCGCACCGCGCGCCAGCTGTCCGGCGGACGACGCCAGCCCAGTGGCCGCCGCGCGCGACGCCACGGCCACCACTCCTGGGTGGGACTGAAAGGGGCAGCCGCTGAGCGGGAAGCACTGCGATGGTAGCACCGCAACCCGTCGAGCGAACGCAGTGAGCGAGCCGGGTGAGGAGCGCAACGAGCAGCGCGACCGCTCAGCGGCTGGGGCTTTCTGGGGGTGCCGAGTGGTGTCGCTCGCGACGACAACCGACGCTATTTATAAAGGCTCAGCTGGGACGAAACAACTCGCGGATCAGACGTCGAAGACGACGTAGGCGTACCAGCCGTCGTCGCGCCGCTCCAGCTCCATCTCGGAGTAGGTGACGGCTTTCACGTCGCGGGCGTCGACCGCGTCGAACGGGACGCCCCGCGCGCTCGCGTCGACGACCCACTCGCCGTCCTCCCCGTCCGGCTTATAAACCGCGGCCTCGTGGAAGGCGGGAAGAACGCCGCGCACGTCGCGCTCGTAGATGAGCTGGTCGAGGTAGTCGAAGAGGAGAGCGTCGCGGGATTCCGCGCGGACCTCGAACTCGAATCGGTCGCCGACCTCGGGGACGTCCTCGCACATCGCGGCGGTGAGCCCGTCGGCGACCGCGGCGAAGACGCCGCCGAGCGTGTCGGCCGTCGCCTCGACGGCCACGTCGGCGGTGTGGGCGCGGAGGTCGAAGCTCATGCGTCCCTCTCTCCGTCGTCCTCGCCGTCCGCGTCGTCGGTCGAGCGCTCGCTACCCGCGCCGTCGCCGGACTCACCGTCGCCTTCAGCCGACTCCGCCGATTCGACCCGGTCACTTCGAGCCCTGTTCGTCCGGTGTTCGGGCGGTTCCTCGGTCGGTTCGCGCTCGTCGGGGTCGCGCCCGGCGGCGCGTTCGGGTTCGGTCTCCGTCGGCTCGCGTTCGTCGGGGTCTCGGGCGGCCTCGTCCGGGGGCCGTTCGGTCGGTTCCCGCTCGGACTCGTACCGGCCGGCGCGCTCCGCGGGCGTGACCCGGCTGTACGCGTCGTCCTTGTCGCCGGGCATGGAGCGGTCCGGCGTCTCCGGCTCCTCGCGCTCCCGCCGGGCGAGCGAGTCGGCCGTCCTGGCGCGCTCGGGGTCGACGTTCTCGTCGTACTCCTCCGGTCGGTCGGTGATCAGGTCCTGCGGGCGCGTGATGTCGCCGATCTTCTGTCCCGGGTCGAGTCGCTGCTCGACCTGGTCGATCATCGAGATCTCCCGGAGCTTGCTCTCGGAGACGCCCGACACGCCCCCGGTCGCCTCGGTGAGCGCGACGCCACTCGTCACGAGCGCCCGGATCCCTTCCTCGACCGTGAGGTCGACGTCGACGACGCGGTCCTCGCGGACAAAGATGACGTAGCCGCCCATCACCGGGTTCGGCGCCATCGGCATGAACAGCGTCTTCATGTCGCTCTCGCCGACCGGCCCGGCGATCGACTGCGGCGTCTCGCTGGTCACGAAGGCGATCGTGTACGACCCGTCGGTGGGGTACTCGACGAGGACGACGTCCTGGAAGTTCTCCGTCTCGGAGTCGATCATCACGTCGCTCATCTGGCGGAAGCTCTGGTAGACGGAGCCGATGCCCGGGATGCGCTCGATGACGTAATCGAAGTAGTCGACGGCGAGCTCCCCGTACCGCGAGGAGTTGGCCGTCAGGCCGACCAGCAGGATCAGCACCAGGAGCACGAGCGGCGTGGTGACCTCGACGAGGACTTCGCGCTCGACGACGCCGTAGTGAGGGACGTGGACCCGCGGCGAGAAGGGGAGGATGACGTCGGAGAATAAGTCGAGATAGACGTAGATGTAGTTGAACGCGATCGCCAGAACGATCAGCGTGATGAGCAGCGGAACGATGACCGCAACGCCCGTGAGAAACGCGTTCCGGAGCTCGGAAACGATCCGCGGGGAGTCGTCTGCCATCGTCGGATCGGACACGGGTGCGGGAGTTAACACTTCTGACACCGGTGCAGGGCGAGGACGGTTGGAAGCGACTGCCGAGAACGCCATCTGGTCCGCGGCAGTCCCCTGTGACGGAGGAATTATATTCGATGCGCTTCTTAGTCCACCTCAGTGAGCGTCACCGCAGAGAAACGCGAGGACCCGATCGGCTGCTCCGATCACGTCACGGAGGCGTGGGAGTTGAAGGAGCGGATTCGGGAGGCCGAGGGCGTCCTCCAGCAGCGACGAGGGTTCTTTACCGACGCCTATCGGCGGGCGACCTGTCACCTGCTGTTCGAGGACGACGAACTCGTCGCGTTCGCCTCCGCCCGTCGCGACGGCTACATCCTCTTTCTCGCGGTTTCGCCCGACGCCCGCGGCCGTAACTACGGCGAGCGGCTCGTCGCGGAGGTGGCCGAGAACCACCGCACAGTCACCTGTCACGCCCGGACGACGAACGAGAACGCCATCGGCTTCTACAAGCACCTCGGCTTCGAGATCAAACGGCACATCGACAGCTACTACGAGGACGGTGGCGACGCCTACTACCTCAAGCTGGGCGAGAACTCCCTGCGAGACCGGCTCTCCGACTTCATGCGCGGGTAGCCCTCGTTTTTCTCGCCGGGGGCGACGAGGAACCAAACTACTTAGGCAGACGATTGAGGGGAGCCGTCCGCGTTCTCGTTGCTACGGACGAGGGACGGCGGCGCGAGCCCTCGTTCGTCGGCCGGTGGAATGTCGGCCGCAGCGGCTATCCGGGCCTGTGGGATACAGGACAAACGCCATCCTGCGTTTTCGTGAGAAAACCGGGGCGGCGTCCCAGGTACCCCGTTTCCGGATTCAGCCGTCACGTCCGGCGGCCGCGATCGCTATCGCCCGGGAGACTTCCGCTCGTCGAGAGTCGGTTCGCTCCGTAGAGACGTCGGTTCGCTCCGTAGAGACGTCGACGCGAAGAAGCGGTCGACCGATCGGAAATAGCAATCGGCGAGTGATTACGTCGCATGGGCGCGAGAGTGGGGAATCACGCGAGAGGGACGGAGGTACTCTCAAGAACAGGGGCTGCTCTCGGGAGGGTACGGTCCGGGAACGCGGAGCGCGGCGTGACAAGCGCTCGCGTGCCTCGCGCTGAAGAACAACCGTTAAAAGTCGCGGGAGGGTTCGTATGGATATGGCTGGAACTATCGAAGTGCTCGTCCCCGGCGGGCAGGCCAACCCCGGTCCGCCACTCGGTCCGGAGCTCGGCCCGACGCCGGTCGACGTGCAGGCAGTCGTTAACGAGATCAACGAGGAAACCGAAGCCTTCGACGGGATGGAAGTCCCCATCACCGTCGAGTACGAGGACGATGGCTCGTTCACCATCGAAGTCGGCGTCCCGCCGACGGCGGAGCTGATCAAGGACGAGGCCGGCTTCGAGACGGGCTCCGGTGAGCCCCAGGAAGACTTCGTCGCCGACCTCTCCATCGACCAGGTCAAGAAGATCGCCGAGCAGAAGTCCTCCGACCTGCTCTCGTACGACACCAAGAACGCCGCCAAGGAAGTCGGCGGCACCTGCGCCTCCCTCGGTGTCACCATCGACGGCGAGGACGCCCGCACGTTCGACGACCGCGTCGACGCCGGCGACTACGACGACACGCTCGAAGCGTAACGAGTTCCACTTTTCACTCGCGGCTCGCCGCTTTCCCGAACCCGCTACAGTAGCGAAGCCGCGGCTCTGCTCGCGTTCAGTTCATCCGCGGGTCGAGGCTCTCGACGAGCGCGTCGCCGACGACCTTGAACGCGACGACGGTCGCCGCCAGCGTCGCCACGGCGAAGCCGGAGACCCACCACTTCACCAGCAGCGGCACCTCGCCGCGGACGGTCCCGCGGGCGATGACGTTTCCGAACGACTGGAGATCGAACGCCTCCAGTCCGAGGAACGCCAGCCCCGCCTCCGTCAGCAGCAGGATGGGCACCTGCCGGGTCGCCGTCGGGATGGTGACCCCGGAGACGGCCGGGACGACGTGCGTACCGAGGATGTGCCGATCGCTGCCGCCGAGTGCGCGTGCGGCCTCGACGAACTCGGCGTCGCGGAGGCGACGGGTCTCGCTCCGGACGATCCGGGCGGCACCGCCCCAGCCCAGGAACCCGAACAACAGCAGGATGACCAGCAGCGACTCGCCGGTGATGAAGATGACGAGCAGGTAGACGATGAGCGGCGGTACCGCGTCCTGGACTTCCACCGAGCGGATCGAGACGACGTCGACGAGCCCGCCCTGGTAGCCGGCCACCACGCCGACGACGAGCGCGATGGGCACGATGAACGCGAGCGAGATGACGCTGACGTAGAGCGTGATGTGGAGGCCCTGGAGCAGTAGCAGTTCCAGCCGGTACCCGTTCAGGTCGGTCCCGAGCGGGTACTGCCAGCTGCCGTGGCACTGCCCTTCGACGACCCGACCAGCACACTGGGGGACGTGGGTGGCGTCGATAGTGGCGAACACCGGCGGCTGGTTCGCGTGCAGGAAGGTGAGCTTCAGGTCGGGCGCCAGCACGATGCCGACCGTTCCGAGGAGGTACACGGCGGCGAGCCAGCAGAGCCCGACGACGGCTTCGGGTCGGGCGCGAAACCGAGCCCAGAGCGTCCGCGCCTGTTCGCGGTCGGCCACGAGCGGGATCACGACGTAGAACAGCAGCGGTACGTGAGCCGCGATGAACAGCCAGTCCAGCGGCGTCGCCCGCCACGTTCCCACGGTGAACCCGTCTCGAACGAGGAGGTCGAACAGGGCAACGGCAGCGACCGCCCCGAGCACGACGGCGAATAGGCTGGTGCGGTGCCGCTGCCAGCGGTTGCGGGAGGGCATCGATGGGGGACACCACTGTACATGTCTTGATAAGATTTATCTCTCATCCTCTTGACGCTCGTGTAACGAACAACCCCCGAACCCTCCCCGAACCCCCTCCAAACACTCTCCGAACCCCCTCTAAACCCCCTCCGAACCCCTCCATGAACGTTCGTCGTCACGTCCTCAAGCGGCTCGTGTTCGCCGTCATCGCCGTCTATCTCGTGATCTCGCTCACCTTCGCCGTCGTCGTCCTGACGCCGGACGCGAACCTCCGGGGCGAGCTCGGGACGGCCGCCTGGGCCGGCGCGTCGGAGGAGGAACTGGCCGAGATCCGGGAGACGTACCTGGCGGCCCGCGATCGGAACGCGCCGCTCTCCGAGCGCTACGTCGACTGGCTGGTCGACGTGACGCTCTTCCGGTGGGGGCTCTCGCCGACCCAGGAGAAGCCCGTCGTCGACGCCGTCGCCGGGGCGGTGAGTCGAACCGCGGCGTACCTGCTCCCGGGGGTCGTCGCCGCGACGGTCGGCGGGACCGCGCTCGGCCTCCACTCGGCCCGGCGCCGGGACACCGTCTCCGACCGGGCGGGCCGGATCGGGAGCTACGTCCTGCTGGGCCTCCCCAGCTTCTGGCTGGCGACCGTCGGCATCGCGCTCCTCGGCGATAGCGGGACGCCGTTCGCGGTGGCTCGCGGGGAGGCCGGGCTCGTCTGGACGGTCGTCGCCCCCGCGGGCATCGTCGCCGCCGGGTTGCTGGCGGGACAGGTGAGCCTGACGCGGTCCCACAGCGTCGACCACTTCGGCACCAACTACGTCCAGTTCCTCCGCGCGAAGGGACTCTCCGAGGGAGCGATCTCCTGGCGGGTGCTCCGGAACGTGATCGTCCCCGTGCTCTCGCTGCTCGCGGCGGAGCTGTTCGCCGTCCTCGTCCTCACGATCGTCGTCGTGGAGACGGTGTTCCACATCCAGGGGATCGGCTGGCTGATGTACGTCGCCACGAGGGAGAACGACATCCCGCTGATCCTCGGGACGACGATGGTGTTCGTGGTCGTCGGCGTTGGCGGCAGCCTCGTGTCCGACCTGGCGAGTGCCTGGCTCGACCCCCGAACGCGGGAGTCGCGCTGAAGCGGGAGCGGAGCGCACAGGCGGGAGCGGAGCGCACCAGCGGAAGCGGAGCGCACACGTCTCCCACGCGACGCAGTCTCACGGGCCACACCCTTCGACGCTTTTAAGCCTGTCATGGGCGTCTTTCCGATGAGACAGGCTTCGCCTGTTTCACTGACCCGTAGGAGCATTCACGCGTACTACGGAGGTGAACTAATGGCAGATTCAATAGAAGAAGCAGTATCCCGCGCACTCAGCGAGGCACCTGAGCGGAACTTCCGCGAGACGGTCGACCTGGCTATCAACCTGCGCGACATCGACCTAGACGATCCGTCGAATCGTATCGACGAGTCCATCGTGCTGCCGTCCGGCACGGGGCAGGAAACGTACATCGTCGTCTTCGCGGAAGGCGAGACCGCCGTCCGCGCCGAGGACGTGGCTGACGAAGTGCTCGACAGCGACGACCTCGAGGAGCTTGGCGACAACGACGACGAGGCCAAGGACCTCGCCGACAAGACCGACTTCTTCGTCGCCGAGGCCAACCTCATGCAGGACATCGGTCGGTACCTCGGTACCGTCCTCGGTCCGCGAGGGAAGATGCCGACCCCGCTCCAGCCCGACGACGACGTCGTTGACACCGTCGAACGGATGAAGAACACGGTCCAGCTCCGGTCCCGCGACCGGCGGACCTTCCACACGCGCGTCGGCGCGGAGGACATGAACGCGGACGACATCGCGGACAACATCGACGTCATCGTGCGTCGCCTCGAAGCGGACCTCGAGAAGGGGCCGCTCAACCTCGGCGACCTGTACGTGAAGACGACGATGGGTCCGTCCGTGGAGGTGCCCGCATGAGCTCCGTTCGCAAAACGGAGACGATCCCGCAGTGGAAGCAGGAGGAGGTCGACGAGCTCGTCGACTTCATCGACTCCTACGCCTCCGTCGGGGTCGTCGGGATGGCGGGCATCCCGAGCAAGCAGCTCCAGAGCATGCGCCGCGACCTGCACGGCTCGGCCGAGCTGCGGATGAGCCGCAACACGCTCGTCACGCGTGCGCTCGAGGAAGTCAACCAGGGCGTCGAGGAGCTGACCCAGTACGTCAACGGACAGGTCGCGCTCATCGGCACCAACGACAACCCCTTCGGGCTCTTCCAGCAGCTGGAAGCCTCGAAGACGCCGGCCCCGATCAACGCCGGCGAGGTCGCCCCGAACGACATCGTCATCCCCGAGGGTGACACGGGCGTCGACCCCGGGCCGTTCGTCGGCGAGCTCCAGACCATCGGCGCTGCTGCGCGCATCCAGGAGGGCTCCATCCAGGTTACCGAGGACTCGAAGGTCCTCGAGGAAGGCGAAGTCGTCGACGACGACCTCGCGAACGTCCTGACGGAACTCGGCATCGAGCCGAAGGAAGTCGGACTGGACCTGAAGGGCGTCTACTCCGAGGGCGTGCTGTTCGAGCCGGACGAGCTCGAAATCGACGTCGAGGAGTACCGCGCGGACATCCAGTCCGCCGCGGCCGCAGCCCGGAACCTCTCCATCAACGCGGAGTACCCGACGGCCCAGACCGCCGGCAGCCTCATCGCGAAGGCCGCCGGCGACGCCAAGGCCGTGGGCCTCTTCGCGGAGATCGAGAGCCCGGACGTCGTCCCGGACCTGATCAGCAAGGCGGACGCACAGCTTCGCGCTGTCGCCACGCAGGTCGAGGACGAGGATGCGCTCCCCGAGGAGCTGCAGGGTGTCGAAGCCGCCCCGGCTCCGACCGAGGAGAGCGCTGCGGACGAGGAGACGGACGAAGAGGAACAGGCTGACGAAGAAGAAGCTGCCGAGGAACCCGACGACACCGACGAGGACGAAGACGGTGACGGCGGCGAAGGTCTCGGCGAGATGTTCGGTTAAACGGAGTTTACAACAATGGAATACGTTTACGCTGCACTGATCCTGAACGAATCGGGCGACGAAATCAATGAAGAAAACCTCACGGACGTGCTCGAGGCTGCGGGCGTCGACGTCGAGGAATCCCGCGTCAAGGCGCTCGTCGCCGCGCTGGAGGACGTCGACATCGAGGAAGCCGTCGAGACGGCCGCCGCGGCGCCCGCCGCTGGCGCAGCCGCCGGTGGCGCCGCCGAAGCCGAGACCGAGGAGGTCGAGGCTGCCGAGGAAGAAGAGGAAGCCGAAGAGGAGGAAGCCGCCGAAGAAGAAGAGGAAGAAGAGGGCGACGAGGGCGAAGGCCTCGGCGAGCTCTTCGGTTAAACTCCGGCTTCCCGGAGCGCGCCCACGCGGGCGTACTGACCTCGACGCGGACTCGACGTTTGACTCCCGTTTTTTCTTGACTCACATCGACCAGCGGTGCGGCCACTCGGTCCAGTGAGGTCGACCCCCACTCGCTCAGCTGCGTCGCCGTCGCGGGCGGCCGCCGATCCTCCGCGCTGGTAGCGACGGCGACTACCTATTCGCGGCGTCGCGAGTACACCACCGCGAGGTAGCCACCGACGCCCGCGAAGAAGGCCGGATAGATCACGCCAACCCCGAACGTCGCCCAGAGGATGCTCGGCATGATCGTTCCGCCTTCGCCGGGGACGCGGAGCAGGAACGCCCCGATCAGCCCGAGCGGGGCAGTCCCGGTGAACAGCAGGGCCGCCTTCTTCGCTCGGCGCATGCCGAAGGTCGTGTCGACGTCGCGCGTCGCGAGCGCGCCGGCGACGGTGTAGACGACTGCCGGGATCGCCAGGAAGAGCAGGGGGAGGCCGCCGGCTTCCAGCAGCAGGTTGATCGTGACCGAGGCCCTGAACTCCGCGCCGGTCGAGACGGGCACCGACAGCGGCGCCAACTGCGCGTTATAGAAGAGGTGGCCCGCGGCGACGGGCGTCGACACGACGCTCGGTCCCAGCACGTCCGTCAGCGACAGCCTGAACGACGAGAGTTCGAACTGCGCGCTCGCGAGCAGCGACTGGTACGTCCAGGCCGCCAGTGGGAGGAACGCGAGGTAGCCGACGAGGAACGCGGCGACGCCGTAGGGCGCGCGCTTCCCGGCCGGATACCGGACGCGGGTATTGCGGGGGCCAACCATGGTACCACTCAGCAAGCGATGCGGGAAAAACCGGGTGGTTCCGGCGGATGCGACGGGTTCGGGCGATGAACGGATTCCGGCGAGTGCGAGGGATTCGGTCGACTGAACGGATTTCTGCCGCGCGCGTGCCAGGATCGACTACCGTCTCGGCGCGGCGCTCCCTGGACGGACTCGCCAGTGGTCGTCTGTTGCTTCTTATAAAAACGTCGTGCCGTCGTCGTGGTCGACGGCGACGGCAGGGTGCCGTATCGACAGCTACCGCAGCTATCGGAGTCGAACGCGGGCGCGAGACTTACTGGAAGGCGGCGGGGCCGACTTCCTCTTCCGTCTCGACGTCCGCTTTCTGGAACCGCTCTTCGATCTCCTCGTACTTCTCCTTGGACTCCTCGGTGACGCTCGGGCCGACCTCCTCAAGCGCCTCCTCGAAGTGCGCCATGGTGATGCGCACGTTGCCGACGGATTCGGCCAGCTCGTCGGGGGAGACGCTCCCGATGAACTCGCGGGAGGCCGCCATCGAGGCCTCGCGGGTGAGCGCCTCGATGTCGGCGCCGACGTAGTTCTCCGTACGACGGGCGATCTCGTCGAGGTCGACGTCGTCCGCGAGCGGCTTCTCGCGGGTGTGGACCTCGAGGATCTTCCGGCGCGCGTCCTCGTCGGGCACCGGCACGTGGATGTGGCGGTCGAGCCGACCGGGACGCAGCAGTGCGGAGTCGATGAGGTCCGGGCGGTTCGTCGTCGCGATGACGACGACGTCCTCGAGCGATTCGAGGCCGTCCAGCTCCGTCAGGAGCTGGGAGACGACCCGTTCGCTGACGCCGGAGTCGCCGGTGTTCTGGCCGCGCTCCGTGGCGATGGCGTCGATCTCGTCGAAGAAGACGACGGTCGGCGCGTTCGACCGGGCCTTCTCGAAGATCTCGCGGACGCCCTTCTCGGACTCCCCGACGTACTTGTTCAGCAGCTCGGGGCCCTTGATCGAGATGAAGTTGGACTCGCTCTCGTTGGCGACGGCCTTCGCGAGCAGGGTCTTCCCCGTGCCCGGCGGGCCGTACATGAGGACGCCCTTGGCGGCCTCCATGTCGAGCTCCTCGAACACCTCGGGGTAGTCGAGGGGCCACTGGATCGTCTCGCGGAGGCGCTCCTTCGTCTCCTCGAGTCCACCGACGTCCTCCCAGGTGATGTCGGGGACCTCGACGAACACCTCGCGGAGGGCGGAGGGTTCGATCCCCTTCATCGCCTCCTTGAAGTCGTTCTCGGTAACCTGGATGGACTCCAGCACGTCAGCGTCGATCTCGTCGGACTCGAGGTCGATGTTGGGCCGGATGCGCCGCAGGGCGTGCATCGCGGACTCCTTCGCCAGCGACTCGAGGTCGGCCCCGACGAAGCCGTGGGTGTTCTCGGCGTACTCGTCGAGGTCGATCTCGTCGACCAGCGGCATGTTCCGCGTGTGGACCTGCAGGATCTCCTTGCGGCCGTCCCGGTCCGGGACGCCGATCTCGATCTCGCGGTCGAAGCGGCCACCGCGGCGCAGGGCGGGGTCGATGGCGTCGACCCGGTTCGTCGCCCCGATGACGACGACCTGGCCGCGCTCCTCTAGCCCGTCCATCAGCGAGAGCAGCTGGGCCACGACGCGCCGTTCCACGTCGCCGCCGGCCTCCTCGCGCTTGGGCGCGATGGCGTCGAGCTCGTCCATGAAGATGATCGCGGGGGCCTCCTCGGTGGCCTCCTCGAAGATCTCACGGAGCTGCTCCTCGCTCTCGCCGTAGTACTTCGACATGATCTCCGGCCCGGAGATGTTGTGGAAGCTGGCGTCGATCTCGTTGGCGACGGCCTTGGCGATCAGGGTCTTCCCCGTGCCCGGCGGGCCGTGCAGGAGGACGCCCTTCGGCGGGTCGATGCCGAGCCGCTTGAACAGCTCGGGGTGGCGCATCGGCAGCTCGATCATCTCGCGGACCTGCTCGAGCTCGTCGTCGAGGCCGCCGATGTCCTCGTAGGCGACGTCGGGACCCTCCCCGGTGCCCTCGGGACCGCCGGTGGTCTCCTCGACGATCTCCTCGGCCGGCTTCTCGGAGATGGTGATCTCGGTGTCGTCGGTGACGACGACGGTGCCGGACGGCGTCGTGGAGGCGATCTTCAGCGGGACCGCCTGCGACTGGCCGCCCATGAAGCCGAATCCCAGCGGGAGCTGGACGTTCTGGCCGGCGGTGACCGGCTGGCCGCCCAGCTCGCGGCGGATGAGCGCGTCGACGTTGCCGCGGATCCCCAGGCGCTGCGGGAGCGCGATGGTGACCTGCTCCGCGGGCTTGACGTCGACCTTCTCGACGTCGACCTGGTCGTCGATGCCGACGTTGGCCTCCTGTCGAAGGTTGCCGTCGATCCGGATGACGCCGGAGCCGTCGTCCTCGGGGTAGCCGGGCCAGACGCGGGCGATGGCGCTGCCCTCGTCGCCGCTGACGCGGACGAAGTCACCGCCGGAGAGGTCCTTCTCCTCGGCGGCGACGCGGTCGATCGCGGCCAGGCGGCGGCCGGCATCCTTCTGCTTGAGGGGTTTGACCGTCAGCGTCATTTCTCCACCTCGATGGTGAGGACACCGTTGGATACCGACGCGGCGTCGGCCGTGTCGGGCAGGTCGAGCTCCGCCTCGGACACGTCGTCCCCGCGGTCGACCACGACGATGGCGGTCGAACCAACCGTGTCGACGGAGACGTCGTCCTCGTCGACACCGAGGTCGGCGGCAACGACCCACCGGTCCTCGTACTCGTAGCGACGCAGCAGACTTTCGCCGCCGATTGTTTGCGTTGAGTTCATTAGTGCTAACTACAAGTTAGGTTCGAGACTATATAAGCCTGTCGCCAACTAATCGCAAGAGGGCTCCGGGTCGGTCCCACAGGATGATGTTGCGGTTCATACCGCAATGCTACCGTCTCTCAATCCGGGCCGTCCACCGACGGCGGCGGCGGCGACGTGACACGCCATCCGGACCAGGGCGACGGGGCCCACGGGGTTTTTGCCCGCTCCGCCGGGAGGTGTCGTATGGAGTGGGTGTCACATCACGACCGGGAGACCGCGTATCGGCTGTCGGACCGCGACGCTGACGGACCGACGGTGCTCTGTATCCACGGCAGCGGCGGGTCTAGCGGGGTCTGGAAGGCCCAGGCTCGCATCGCCGACGAGTACCCGGTGGCGGCGCTGGACCTCTCGGGCCACGGCGAGAGCGACGACGTCGAGGCAGCGGCGGGGTACGAAACGCTCATCGCGTACGCGGACGACGTCGTCGCCGTCGCCGAGGCCGTCGACGCCGACGTACTCTGCGGGAACTCCCTCGGTGGCGCGGTCGTGCTCTGGATCGCCCTCCAGCGCGACCTCGACCCCGAGGGGATCGTCCTCTCGGGCACCGGCGCGAAGCTCTCGGTGCTGCAGGACCTGCTCGACTGGCTCGCCGGCGACTTCGACCGGGCGATCGAGTTCCTCCACGGGGAGGACCGACTGTTCCACGACGCGCCCGACGAGTACGTCGAGCTCTCCGAGGCGCAGATGCGCGAAACCGGTCGTGCGGTCACCGAGCGCGACTTCCGAACGTGCCACCGGTTCGACGTTCGGGACCTGATCTCGGACGTCGACACCCCGGCGCTCGCGGTCGTCGGCGAGCACGACAAGCTGACGCCGCCGCGCTTCCACGACTTCTTCGCGGAGGAAATGCCGAACTGCCGGCGTGCGCTGATCGAGGACGCAGCGCACCTCGCGATGTTGGAGCAACCGACCGCGTTCAACGCGGTGCTCACGGAGTTCCTGGACGCGCTCGAGGCCTGACGGCTGCGTCGCTACTTGTGAAGATCGACGCCGACGGCCGCGTCGCTACGCGGTGAAACTTCGAAGAGAGAAAGAACGGAAACGACGCGTCAGTTGTCGCCCGTCTTCGACTGCCAGCTGTACGAACGGCGCTTCGCGGACTTCCCGAACCCACACGAGGAGCAGCGCTCCTTCTTGATGTGGTAGGATGCTTCGCCACAGCGGCGACACTTCACGTGAACCGTCTTGTTTTTCTTCCCCTGAGAGGGCGTTCCAGCTCCGGTCATGCTTTGATAGTGACGACGTTATCGCCGCGTATAATCGTTGTGTCTTCCACCGCGACGGCGAACTCCTCCTCGACGTCGAACCGCTCTTCCGCACCGTCCTCGGGTTCGATGACGACGTTCATGTGCTGGTCGTAGCCGGCGAGGATTCCGTAGTACGTCGTGCCGTCCTTGAGATGGACCGTCACCGCACCGTCCAGTGATTCTTCGAGAACGTCGAGAGGTCGTCCAGGCATATCCGGGAAGGCGCGCGTCGCACTATTAAAAATACCGGGATGGCGAAGGTAGCGCCGGGATTCGGCCGTCGATCGCGGGGGAGTGCCCTCGTGAACGCGGAGCGAACTCCAGGTGTGACGATGCAAGACATCGCCCGCGAGGTCGAAACCGTTGCCAGCGAGGGCAAAACGCGTCGCCCGCGAGGACAGCCACGCCACGAGCAGGGCGGACGACCACGTTCCCGGCGTCTCGCCGCGCGACGCGTGGCGTCGATGGCCGAACCCCAGTAGTTTTTAAGAGACGGGCGTGTAGGCGCAACTACCACACTCCCGCGGGACACGGTGAGCCGGTGTCGGCTCGACCGCAGCGGGGCCCATCGCCGACGTGCTGTAAGACGCCGGGGCTTTGGCCCCAATTTGCGGGTTTCAGTGAGTAGCATCACCGCATTAGCGGCTTCAGATGCTCAGCAAAACCATGGAAATCGAAATCGCAACAATCGGCGGATACGAAGAAGTCGGTCGACAGATGACGGCCGTTCGCGCGGGCGACGACATCGTCATCTTCGACATGGGCCTGAACCTCAGTAAGGTCCTGATCCACGACAACGTGGAGACCGAGAACATGCACAGCCTCGACCTGATCGACATGGGCGCCATCCCGGACGACCGGGTCATGTCCGAGCTCGAGGGCGACGTGCAGGCCATCGTGCCGACGCACGGCCACCTCGACCACATCGCGGCCATCCCGAAGCTCGCCCACCGCTACGACGCGCCCATCGTCGGCTCGCCGTACACGATCGAGCTGGTCAAACAGCAGATCCAGGGCGAGAGCAAGTTCACGGTCGAGAACGACCTCGTGAAGATGGAGGCCGGCGGCACGATGGCCATCGGCGACTCCGAGCAGGTCGAACTCGAGTTCGTCAACGTCACCCACTCGGTGATCGACGCGATCAACCCGGTCCTCCACACGCCGGAGGGCTCGGTCGTCTACGGCCTCGACAAGCGCATCGACCACAACCCGGTCATCGGCGACCCGATCGACATGGAGCGCTTCCGCGAGATCGGCCGCGAGGACAACGGCGTCCTCGCCTACATCGAGGACTGTACGAACGCGGGCCGCAAGGGCCGCACCGCCTCGGAGTCGGTCGCGCGCGAGCACCTGCACGACGTGATGACGTCGATGGAGGACTACTCGGGCGGCATCGTCGCCACGACGTTCTCCTCTCACATCGCTCGCGTGAAGTCCCTCGTCGAGTTCGCCCGCGAGATCGGCCGCCAGCCGGTCCTCCTCGGGCGCTCGATGGAGAAGTACTCCGGCACCGCCGAGCGCCTGGACTTCGTCGACTTCCAGGGCGACGTCGGCATGTACGGCCACCGCAAGTCCGTCGACCGCACGTTCAAGCGGATCATGAAGGAGGGGAAGGGCAACTTCCTCCCCATCGTGACGGGCCACCAGGGCGAACCCCGCGCCATGCTCACCCGCATGGGTCGCGGCGAGACTCCCTACGAACTGGACGACGGCGACAAGGTCATCTTCAGCGCCCGGGTCATTCCGGAGCCGACCAACGAGGGCCAGCGCTACCAGTCCGAACAGCTCCTGCGGATGCAGGGCGCCCGGATCTACGACGATATCCACGTTTCCGGCCACCTGCGCGAGGAGGGCCACTACGAGATGCTGCAGGCGCTCCAGCCCGAGCACGTCATTCCGGGTCACCAGAGCATGGAAGGCTTCGCGCCGTACGTCGACCTGGCCAAGTCGCAGGGCTACAAGCTCGGCCGTGACCTGCACGTAACGGAGAACGGCAACACCATCCAGCTCGTCGAATGAGCGACGAAGCGATGGAGGCACGGGTCCTGGACGCCATCCGCGACCGGCGGGAGCTCGTCAACGGCGCCATCGACGAGGAGCTGCCAATGGCGGAGCCCGAGCGGCTCTACGAGGCGTCCCGCTACATCATCGAAGCCGGCGGGAAGCGCCTCCGCCCGACGGTGACGCTGATCGCCGGTGAAGCGGTCACCGACGTCGCGCCGGGCTCGGCGGACTACCGGTCGTTCCCCGCCCTCTCGGGCGAGGAGATCGACCTCATGCGAGCGGCGGTCGCGCTGGAGGTCATCCAGTCGTTCACGCTGATCCACGACGACATCATGGACGAGGACGAGCTCCGTCGCGGCGTCCCGGCCGTCCACGAGGAGTACGACACGGCGACGGCGATCCTCGCCGGCGACACGCTGTACTCGAAGGCGTTCGAGATCCTCACGGAGACGGGCGCCGACCCGCAGGACGCGCTGGAGAGCATGCGGATGCTCGCGTCCACCTGCACGAAGATCTGCGAGGGGCAGGCGCTGGACGTCTCCTTCGAGGACCGCGAGGACATCCTGCCGGAGGAGTACCTCGACATGATCGAGCTGAAGACGGCGGTCCTCTACGGAGCGGCCGCCGCCATCCCGGCGCTACTCGTCGGCGCCGACGAGGAGACCGTCGATGCCCTCTACAAGTACGGCATCGACTCCGGGCGCGCGTTCCAGATCCAGGACGACGTCCTGGACCTGACGGTGCCCTCCGAGAAGCTCGGCAAGCAGCGCGGGTCCGACCTCGTCGAGGGGAAGGAGACGCTGATCACGCTCCACGCCCGGCAGGAGGGCGTCGACGTCGACGACCTCGTCGACGCCGACACCCCGGCCGAGGTCACGGAGGCCGAGGTCGACGAGGCGGTCGCCGCACTCGAGGAGGCGGGCTCCATCGAGTACGCCCAGGAGAAGGCCCAGGCGCTCACGACGCGGTCGAAGGAGCACCTCCAGGTGCTCCCCGACAACGAGGCCCGATCGCTGCTCGAGGACCTCGCCGACTACCTCATTAGCCGCGGCTACTGAGGCGGACGCAGGCGGGGCGGCTTCGCTGGCGAGTCGCCGTCGCCAGCGACCGGCCTTCGCCGGCGACCTCTTCATTTCCGTTACTGCTCGTGCCGAGTGGCAACACCGGATCGTTTCACCGGAAACGAGGTGTGGTGATGGCTCACTAGCTCGTCGGACGCGGGAGTGGACACCAACCGGTACTGCTGGAAAATCGCCGGCCTGTGCCGTATCCGGCGGAAGCGCGCCAGGGACCCGCCAGTCGCGACACCGGCGAGGGCGACCCGAACGAACAACGCTTTATCCGACACGGTCGTGGGTCGATCCGTGTCCCGCTACCGGAACGCGCTGCTGTTTTTCACCCTCGCTACCCTCTGGGGTGGCTCCTTCGTCGCTATCGAGATCGGGTTGGAGTTCTACCCGCCGGTGCTGTACGCGGCCTACCGGTTCGACTTCGCCGCGGTCATCCTCGTGAGCTACGTGCTCCTGACGCGCGACGCGCCGCTGCCGACGACGCGGGCCGACCTGCTCGCGATCGCCCTCGCGGGCGGGTTCACCGTCGCGGCCAACAACTCGCTGCTGTTCGTCGGCCAGCAGTACACGACGAGCGGCATCGCGGCGGTCACCTACAGTCTCGTGCCGATCATGACCGCCGCCGTCGCCGGCGTCATCGCCCAGGGCTCGGGCCTCGACGCGCGGGGCGCGATCGGTGTCCTCCTCGGCCTCGCCGGCGTCGCCTTCGTCGCGCAGCCGGACCCCCAGAACCTCACCGGCGGGGTCACGATCGGCGTCGCGCTCGTCTTCCTCGGGGTCACCGCCGTCTCTATCGGAAGCGTCGGCCTGCGCGAACTCGAGACGACGTTCTCGAGCATCGAGACCACGGCCTGGGCGATGCTCGCCGGCGGCTTCTTCATGCACCTCTTCAGCATCGGCCTCGGTGAATCCCAGAAGCTCCCGGTCGCCGAACCGATGGCCATCGTCGCCCTCGGATTCCTCAGCGTCTTCGCGAGCGCGGCCGCCTACTCCATCTACTTCACGCTGCTCGACCGCGTTGGCGCCTTCCAGATCAACCTCGTCTCCTACGTCGTGCCAGTCGTCGCGACCGTCGCCGGCTGGGCGCTGCTCGGCGAATCCGTGACGGTGTACACGGTCGTCGGCTTCTGCATCATCGTCGTGGGCTTCGTGCTCCTGAAGCGCGCGGCGATTCGCCGGGAGTTGCCGAAAGTGCGTGGCGCAATCGGGAGCTGGTTCTGAGCTTTTCGTGTGGGCTTTCTTTCGGTGATTGGCAGTCGTCGCGTGCGACAGGGTTCGGTTTGCTCCGAAAGGTCCAGTCGCTGAGCGGTCGTGTTTATAAATGAGGTCGGGGGTCGTCGCGAACGACACCACTCAGTATGTCTCGAAAGTCTCAGCTGCTGAGCGCTTGTGTTTATAAACAGGATCGGCTATCCTCGCTGTCGACACCACTCAGCATGCGTTGAAAGCCTCAGCCGCTGAGCGGTCGCATTTATAAACAAGATCGACCGTCGTCGCTTTCGATACCACTCAGCATGCCCAGAAAGCCCCAACCGCTGAGCGGTCGCGCTGCTCGCTGCGCGCTTCGCCGACTCACTCGCTCCCTCCGGTCGCTCGTTCGCTGGCTCAGTGCTTACGTCGCAGGGCGTCCCGCTCAGCGGTTGCCCCTTTCAGTCCCGCCCCGGAGTGGTAGCCGGGCGTCGCTCGCGGCGGCTGCCGGGTGGTCGCGGCGCGGGTGCGGCGGCGCGCGCGAGCAACGCGTGCGAGGGAGGCCGGCGCCGAGGCGGTGCGGTTCCGGCGCCGGCCGAGGCTGGGGAGGGCCGAGGCTTGCGGTAGCTGGGCGGTGCTGTCGCGGTCGCTGTTGCGGTCCTGGCGGACTGAAAGGGCGACGGCCGCTCGCGCCGGAGGGGAGTCGCTCCGACGGCCCCTATCCGCGGCGGGCGGTGCTGAGAGCCGCGGATATGCCGCGGAGCGACCGCGAGCTGCCGAGGGCTTTCTGGGTATTTGCGGTGCTGTCGAGAGCAAGCCCGTATCACCTGTCCAACCCCGCACAAAACGAACGGCCGAGCGTTTTCTGGGTGTTTGCGGTGATGACAAGCGCAGCAGCGTCTGCACCTATAAATATCTCTTATAAATAAGAGAAGCTGAGGGGTTTCAAGGAGGTCGCAGTGCTGTATGGAGCGCGACCGTCTCACCTGTGCAAATCAGCATATCAATAGCAGCCTACAACGTTCCAAAGATGGGCGAGGCTATCCAGTACGACTAACGAAACGCAAAACGAACTGAGCGCTATTTAAAGACGACCGACGCTTTCGACGGAGACGGACTCGATGTCGTCAATGTCGGAGAAGGCCTCCTCGACGGCTTCCGTCCCACCAGCGTCGTCCGGAACGATGACCGTCGGCAGGAGGGCGACGAGGCCGAACGCGACGTCCTCGCGCTCGAAGCCGCGGATCTTCGCGCCCTGGGGGAGCGCCGCCTCGAGCTGCTCCTGCAGCGAGTCGAGGTCGACGTCCGGGTTGTTCGGCATGACCTTGATCTTGGCTGCAACGTCGCCCATCGTTAGGGCCCCCGGAAGCCGCAGTCAGGACACTCGTAGAGGTTGCTCTGCTTGCGGCAGGTCGCGCAGCGGCTGATCTGCGTGCCACAGTCCGGGCACTTGAACCGGGCGGCGTTCGTCCCGGACACCTTGATACCACAGGAGACGCACTTCTCGTCCGCCTGCTGGTGGGTTTCGCTCATACTCAGTAGAACCGGCGCGTGACTTTTAACCGTTGTTCTTTGCCCCGGGCTCAGCTGAGGAGGATCGGCCCGATCAACACCCCCATCAGGTGGACCCGCCGAGCCCCCATGCGAGGCGGAACCAGCCCCAGCACCGTCGCCCCGGCGAACGCGACGACGCCGACGACGCCCGCGAACAGGTACGAAACCGTGAGAAGCAGAAGCAGGACCGCAACCGAGAGCCGTGCGTAGTTCACCGCCCCCACCAGTCGAAGGTAGGCGTCCCCGACGAGGAGGAGCAGACAGAAGCCGGACACGGCGCCGAGCGTCGCGGCGACGAGCAGGATCGGGAGCGCGAACGGCACCTTCGCCCGGTCGAGCGCGACCATCACGCCGGTCCGGGGCGTGCCGAGGGCGACGAGCGCGAACAGCGCGAAAATGGTGTTCGCCGTCGACGCACCGCTGGTGGCGACGACGAACCCGCGGTCGGCGTCGTCTTCGGGGACTGCGGGCAGCGCGAGGATCGCCGCGATCGCGGCCGAGACCCCCGGAATGTAGCCGACGACGGCCCCGGCGAGCGACCCGGCGCCGGCCGTGATCCCGAGGGAGCGCGGCGCCATCGCGATCCGTGCGTCGGCCTGCGGCGGGATCCCGGAGCCGCGGACGGATTCGACGACGACCGGGGCGCCGAACAGCCCCGCGAACAGCGGGACGAGCATCCCGCCGGTGTCGAGCGGCGCCGCAGGCCTCACGTCCAGCGCCACCACTCCGAGCGCGGCGCTCGCCGCGAAGGCGGCGAACCCGCCGACCGCTGCGTGGCGCGAGGATTCCGTGAGAACGAGAAAGACCACGACGCCCCCGAGGAGCAGCGAGAGATGCGCGCGGACGAGCGGATAGAGCCGGACCATGAGCCAGGTCACCGGCACGGCCAGCGGGAGCGCGAGCGCGACGGCGGCGCCGGAGCCGATCGCGGAGAGCCGGACCGCCTCCCGGCCGCGCCCGGCGATGACGAGGCGGTGGCCCGGCAGCGAGGCAACGGCCATCGCGGCGTCGGGAACGCCCAGCGCGAGCGCGGGAACCACGTCGAGGAAGGTGTGAACGACGCCGGCACCCAGCATCGCGACGCCGACTAACAGCGGATCCGCTGGGGTGCTCGGCGCGAAGCCGGCGAGGAGGAGCGCGAAGTTGTTCGCGTGAAGTCCCGGCAGGAGGCCGCTGAGGGTCCCGAGCGCGGCGCCGCCGAGGAGAAACGCGAGCGCCGCAGCTGCGAAGCCGGGGTCGACGACGGGACGGACGAACGGCTCCATCCCGTGGTCTTGGCCTCGGCTTCCCGGGTAAAGCTACGGCGAGAAAGCGACCGAGTTACGCGGCGGTCGGCTGCGTCTTCTTGCGCGTGACGTAGCCGGCGATCCGGTTGCGGACGCCCTTCGATTCCACGGTCGTGAGCTTGTCGACGCTCTCCTTGTTCGTCTCGAAGTCCGTGTTGAACGAGTCGGGGTAGCGCTCGAGGAGCGCGTTGCCGAGCTGTTTGATGTACTTGGGTTTGATAGCCATACGGGCCGATACCCGCGGCGCAAACTAAAAGGGTTCGTTCCGGTTCGGCCCGACGCACGGATTCAGCGACGCTCCCGCCAGTTCGTGACCTCGTCGATCGTGGCAAACGCCTCGCGCTCGCGGGGCCCGCCGCACCGCTCGACCGTGTCCGCGAAGTACGCCAGCCGCGTGAGGAGCTCCTCCTCGTCGAAGTCGGGCACGTCGAGCCGGGAGGCGGCCACGGTCGCGTCGACGACGGCGCCGAACCCGCGATTGATCGTCGGCACGCGCTCCGCGAGCACCTCGCTCTCGACGGGCGAAAGCTCCCACGTGACGATCTCCGTGTCCCCCTGCTGGGCCGCGTCGACGCGCGTCGCCTCGACCTCCACCCAGGCGTCCGCGCCGGGAAGCACCGGGTCGTGCTCCTCCCGAACCGTCAGCGCCGCGTCGACGAACTCCCGGGGATCCGTGGTGAACTGGACGACGCCCCCGCCCCGCGCTTCGAAGTTGCGTCGCGTTCGCGTCCGCCCGTACGTGCGAGCGGTGACCGCAGCAGTCTCGTCGTCGCTCCCCGGTGCGTGCACCCCCAGGGCGGCCATGTTCCACAGGTCGTTCGGGCCGAGCGTCGCGACGACGGTCTCCGTGACACCCCGGAGGTCGACGGGCCACTCGTCCGGCTCGGCGGTCGGTTCGGCCTCGGCTCGTCCGTCTTCCCCCTCCCCGGTCACAGTTCGAGCCCCCGTTCGAGCGCGATGAACGTCGCCGCGCAGGTGAGATCGGCCGTGGTTCCCGGATTGATCCCCTCCTCGCGGAACTCCGCCGCGAGCTCCTCGGCGGCGACGAGGTCGTTACCGACCGCGGCCGCGCGCTGCATGACGTCGCGCGCGACGTCCGCGTCGTGGTGTGTCGCAACCAGCGTGTCGGGGGCCTCGGCGAGCAGCCGGAGGAACGCCCGCGCGACCCTGTCGAGGACCGGGCCGTCGTCGGCGAGGATCCCCTCGGCGGCGGCGAACGAACGGGTAAACTCGCCGACCCACTCCGTCGCGTTCGCGTCCGGGACCCCCTCGTCGGGCTCCGCGGAGAGCGCCATCACGTCGTAGAGCGTCAGCTCTCGCTCGCGGAGCGTGGGCGCCGCGTCGCCCCCGCGGCGGACGTCGAGCGCGGGCGCGTCGCTCGGCGGGTCGCCGACGGCGACGTCGACGTGTTCGAACGCGCGGTAGAAGTCGACGGCGTCGTCGACGGTCGTCGCCCGGACGACGCGGTCGACGGCCGACGGCGACAGCGCCGCCTCGCTCGCGACGGTTCGCACGAGCGGCGCCAGCAGCAGTAGGCAGCCGAACTGCGTGTTGCCACCGCCTTGCCGCCCCATCCCCGCGACGGCGCGCTCGAAGGCGTGCCCGACGCGTGCGCCGGATTCGGCGCGCTCCAGCCCCTCGCGGGCGCCGACCGCTCCGGTCAGGAAGTGCTCGAACCGGAGGTCGTCGAGGTCGCGCTGCCTGTCGACGTTTCCGGGCTTCGGCGTCCCGGCGACCTCCAGCAGCAGCGCCAGCTGGGCGTTGTCGGCGGGCGAACGCTCGGGGGCCGGCAGAGGTCCGGACGCTGGCGTCACTGCCGGACCTCCTCGGCGGCACTCGACGATTCAGTCTCGTCTCCGGCCGACTCGTCGACATCCCCCGCCGACGCGACGGCCGCCGCGACCCGGGAGAGCACCCGCGGGTCGTCGCTCGGTCGCCCGACGCTGACGGCGTCCGCGCCGTACTCGAGGTACTCCCGCACGCTCTCTCGGTCCCGGACCTCGTTGTTCGCGACTACGAACAGGTCGGTGGCGTTCGCGACGTCGGCGACGACGACCTCCGAGTCCATCGCGTCGACGTGTATGAGGTCGGCCCCGGCCCGCTCGACCGTCCGGGCCACCTCTGCGAGGTCGACGCCCGGGACCTCCGTGCGGACCTTCACGCTCACCGTCGCGCCGGCGTCCGCGGCCGCCGCGACGTGGTCCGCGAGCCGGTCCGGTTCCTGGAGGAGCGATTCGCCGCAGCCGACGGCCTTGAGCTCCGGCTGGCGACAGTGCGCGTTGACCTCCGCGATGGCGTCGTGGTCGGCACAGACCGCTGCAGCCTCGCGGATCGGGGCCGGTGTCGCGCTCCGGAGGTTGACGCCGGCACGGAGCGGCGCCTCGGCGAGGGCTTCGAGCTGGGCGTCGACGAACGCGAGCGGCCGCTCGGGCAGGAACTCGTCGCGATCGCGCTCCACGAGGTCGCGAGCCGCGGCACGACTGGCGGGGTCCAGCGAGACGCCGCCGAGGAACGCGCAGCCGACGTGGGGCGTGGCCCGTTCGGCCCACGCGGCGTCCGCCTGGCCGCTGAGGCTGGCCGCCGCAACCGCTGGGTCGAAGGGCACGTCTCCCCCCGAGTCCGCCGTTTCGTCGTCGGGCGTCACGAGACCCCCTCCAGCGCGGTTCGGCACGCGCGGGCGACGCGCTCGGCGTCGTCGGCGTCGTCGATCCGGGTGTCGGTCCGGACGACCGGGCGGTCCAGGTCGGTGCCGTCCTCGTCGTCGAGGACGAACGCGTCAGCGAAGGGGTAGACGTCCGCGACGCCCGCGGTGGTCGGCGTCTCCCCGACGCCCGCCATCAGCTGGTTCGCCGGACCGGAGAACACCTGGTCCTCGATGAACGGGGAGACGGCGACGGCGGGGGTTTCCCGCAGTGCGTTCTCGACGCCCGGCAGCGCCAGCATCGGGCCGATGCTCGTCACCGGGTTCGACGGACCGATAACGACCGGCTCCGCGAGGGCGTCCAGCACGGCGTCGGTCGGGGCGGCCTGGTCCCCGCCGCGGAACTCGACGTCCTCGACGGTCGGCTCCCCGCGGCGCGCGACCCAGAACTCCTGGAAGTGCATCGGTCCCTCGTCGGTGTGGACGATGGTCGCCACGGGGTCGTCCGACATCGGGAGCAGGTCGATCTCGAGGTCGAAGGCGTCCGCGAGCGTCCGCGTGACCGCGGTCAGCGAGCGCCCCTCGTCGAGCAGGCTCGTGCGCGTGACGTGGACTGCGCGGTCGCGGTCACCGATCTCCATGAACTCGGCGACGCCGGAGAACCGTCGCCAGCGCGCGATCTCGCGGCCGCTCGTCTGGGCTTCGTCGTCGAGGTAGCGCGGGCCGCGTTCGAGCCCGGCTTCGTCGGCGAGCCGGAGCAGCTCCTCGTGTGTCGCCGTCGTGTCGTCGGCGATCCCCCACCACGTTTCGCGGTCGAGGACGCCCCCGCCGTGGAAGAGGACGGTGTCGACGTCGGGACAGACGAGGTGGCCGCCGAGCTCGACGTCGTCGCCCGTGTTGCCGACGACCGTCACGTCGGCGGGGTCCCACAGGCGCGTCGCGCCGTCGAGCAGCTTCGGCGTGCCGGTCCCGCCGGCGAGGAACGTAACCATGTGTCCCGTTCGTGCGTGGGCGGAAATGTAAGTATCGACGCCGGATCGCCATGGGCAACGTCGTCGGGGAGCCCGCAACGGTGTACGTTTTTACCACCGACCGACCAACGCCCTCGCATGAGCGACGTTCGCCGCCGATTGCTGGAGGAACTCGCCGAGGGCCCCGTCTCCGGGCCGGAGTTCGCCGAGGCCGAGGGCGTCTCCCGCGCTGCCGTCTGGAAACAGATCGAGGGCCTCCGGGACGCCGGCTTCGCCATCGAGAGCACCGACGAGGGGTACGAGGTCGTCGACACGCCGGCGTTCGGCGGCGACGCCGTCGCCTTCGACCTCGACGCACCGTACGACGTCGAGTTCCACGAGTCCATCGGATCGACGAACGAGCGCGCGCGTGAGCTGGCCGGCGAGGGCGCCGCCGACGTCGCGGTCGTCGCGGACGAGCAGACGGGCGGCCGCGGCCGACTCGACCGCGAGTGGTCGGCACCGTCCGGCGGCGTGTACGTCTCTATCGTCCTCCGGCCGGACGTGCCACCGGCGCACGCGCCGATATTCACCCTCGCCGCGGCCGTGGCGACGACCCGGGCCTGCCGCGAGGCCGGCGTCCACGCGACGATCAAGTGGCCGAACGACGTGCTAGTCGTCGGTGACGGGGGAGGGGACGGCGGCGAGGAGGGTGACGGGGACGGCGGCGAGGAGGGTGACGGGGACAGCGGCGACGACGGCTCGGCCGACGCGGAGTCGACACCCAGCCGTGGCGGCCACAAGCTGGCCGGCATCCTCACCGAGATGGAGGGCGAGGCCGACCGCGTGAACTGGCTCGTCGTCGGCATCGGCGTCAACGCCAACGTCGACGCCGCGGCCCTCCCGCCGGGCGCGACGAGCCTCCGGGAGCAGGTCGGCGACGTCGACCGCCGCGTGTTCCTCCAGCGCGTGCTCGAGGAGTTCCACGACCTCGCGGAAGCACCCGAGACGGTGCTCCCCGCGTGGCGCGACTACGCCGAGACGATCGGTCAGCAGGTCAGGGTGGAGACGGGCAGCGGCGTCATCGAGGGCGAGGCCGTCGACGTCGAGTTCCCCGGCGCGCTCGTCGTCGAGACGGACGAGGGGCGAGAGCGGGTGCTGGCGGGCGACTGTGAGCACGTTCGCCCGACCTGAGAATCCGGTCCGGTCTCGGCGGAAAAACGGTCCTGTTCTGACGCTGGTTCCGGTTCGAACGCCGACGCCTCAACTGCTCCCGGACGCTTCCGGGCCGGCCGATTCCGAGATGTTGGTTTCGTCCTCCTCGGCCGAACCGGACGCGACCTCCCCCTCACCGAACTCCGGCGGTCCCTCCTCACCGAGTCGAACCGTGAGCACGGGGACGCTCGACCCGCGGACGACCTTCTCGGCGACGCTGCCGAGCAGGAGCCGGTCGATACCCCCTCGGCCGTGGGTGCCCATCACGACGATGTCGCAGCCCTCCTCCTCGGCGTAGCGGATGATCTCGCGGCTCGGCGATCCTTCGACGACGGCGGTCGTCACGTCGACGTCGTACGGCTCCGCGACAGCCTCGACGTCGCGGACCGCGGCGTCCGCGTCCGAGCGCAGGAGGTCGTCGATACCGTCCCACGAGGACTCCATCGGCAACCCCGCGTAGCTCGCCGTGTTGATGACGTACAGCGCGTGGACGCTGGCGCCGTGGGCGGCCGCGAGCTGGAGCGCGTGCTCGACGGCCTGCTCCCCTTCCGCCGAACCGTCCGTCGGCACCAGAATCCGATCGTAGAGGACCATGATAGTGTGTCGCAGGGTACCCGCTGCACTTTTAAAAAGACTGCGCACGTTTTGCCGGTTTCTGAGCACCGATCGGCCAGCTACCAGGGCAGGCGACCTGCACGCTCGAGTCGAGCAGTCGACCCGAGTGCGGTTTCAGGGTCGTCGATGAGTCCGATCGCGAACTTCGGCCGCCGTCGGATTACGCCATGTTTGTCCACGAGAGTCCGACACACCGGACCGCCAGGGGGGTTACCCGCTACCGACGAAGCCTGGCCACCGTCGCGCCGTCGTCGTCCTCGTCGACGGTCACCAGGTCGTCGTCGGCGAGGTCCTCGACGAGCCCGGCGAGCCACTCCCGGCCGTACTCGCCGTTCGGCGCGTAGTCGACGCGAATCCGGGGCCCGAGGTCGTCCAGCGCGAGCTCGTCGAACTCCTTCAGCGTGGAGATGACGCGCCCCCGGAACTGCCGGCGACTCCCCTCGAAGCTGGGCTGCTCGGGCACGTCGGGCGCGGTGAAGTCGCCCGTCTCGTAGGCGTGGCACCACTCGCGCCAGGGGCAGCCGGCCGTGTCGCAATCGGGACTCTTGCCGCAGGCGACGCCGCCGAGCTCCATGATGGCGTTGTTCCAGACGCGCGACTCGCCGTCGGGCATCACGAGCGAGGCGACCCTTTCGAACGCGTCGTCGTCATCGGGCACGTCGAACGCGCGATGCAGGACGCGCTTGACGTTGGTGTCGACGACGGCCTCGCCGTTGTTGAACGCGAAGGAGGCGACGGCGTTGGCTGTGTACGGCCCGACGCCCATCAGCTCCGAGAGCTCGTCGGGGGTCCGGGGGAACTCGCCGTCGTAGTCCTCGACGATCTGCGTGGCCGCCTCGTGGAGGTACTTCGCGCGGTTGTTGTACCCGAGCGAGTGGCTCGACCAGAAGCCGACGACGTCGCCGCGCTCGGCCGCCGCGAGGTCCGCGGGCGCGGGCCACCGGTCCAGGAACGCCTCCCACGCGGGGACGACGCGGTCGAGCTGCGTCTGCTGGCTCATCACCTCGCTCACGAGGATCTCGTAGGGGTCCTCGGTCCGGCGCCAGGGGAAGTCGCGGTGGTCGGCCTCGTACCACTCGACGAGCGCCGACCGGATCGCGTCGCGTTCGTCGGGGGCCGACGGCAGCGCGGGCGCGTCGCCGTCCTCGATCTCGACGCCCTCCTGAGTCATGGTCCGGTCTGGGGACTCGGGCCGCTTAGCGATGGTGATCGCGCGGCGGCGCGTCTCCGTGGCGGCGCGTCTCCGCGCGCCGCGTCCATACGGTCGGGCGAGGTCGCCGGCGACGGGTCCCGCGTCGAAACCCGTTTCCGCCCGGGCGCCGACGTTCCGCCCATGTCGCTCGACGAGCTTTCGGCGGACGTAGAGGACACGTACAGCGACCTCGGCGACGAGGTCGAGGTCGAACTCCCGCGCGAGGCGCGCACGGAGCTCGCGATGCTCGCGGCCGCCTTCGGCACCGACCCCGAGGAGCTGGTCCGGCGCGGGATCCACGCGCTGTTCCGGCAGAGCGTCGACACCGGCGACCTCGACTTTCAGCTCCGGAGCGCGTACGACGTCACCTACGACGAGTACCTCTCCGACATGACCTACGACGAGATGACCGGGAGCAGTCCGCCGCCCCGCGACGACGAACGTCGGTATCAGATGTAAGTGGGAGACCGGAAGGCGGGATAGTGTGGATGGATCGTCGGTGGGAGTTCTCGAGGTGATTCTCTCGGTCCAGTCCGACTGCCGAGCGGTTGTGCTTATAAATGAGACCGGTTGTTGCCGCTTGCGAGACCACTCGAGATGCTTCGAAATCCCTAGCCGTTGAACGGACCCACTTATAAACAAATCCGGCTGTCGTCGCCTGCGACACCACTCAGCATGCTTCGAAAGCCTCAGCCGCTGAGGCGGCCGCGCTTATAAACAAATCTGGCTGTCGTCGCTTGTGACCACTCGGCATGGTTAGAAAGCCCCAGCTGCTGGGCGGTCGCGGCGCGAGGGCGATGGCGCGCGCGAGCAACGCGTGCGAGGGAGGCCGGGGCGCGCCGGCGCGGTGTGGTCCCGGCGCGCCCCGGCCGAGGCTGGGGAGGGCCGAGGCTTGCGGTCGCTGTGTGGTCGCGGCGCCGTTGCTGTTGCTGTCCTGGTCCTGGCGGACTGAAAGGGCGACGGCCGGTCGCGCCGAAGGGGAGTCGCTGCGACGACCTCTATCCGCGCCGGGCGGTGCGGAGAGGCGCGGATATGTTGCGCAGCGACCGCGAGCGGCCGAGGGCTTTCGAGGTGTTTGCGGTGCTGTCAAGCACAAGTCCGTATCACCTCTTCAATCCACTTTATAAAGAGCGGCCGAGGGCTTTCAAGAAGTCTGCAGTGCCGTCAAGCCCAGCGCCGTCTGATCCTTCCCCTTCAACTTATAAACAAAATCCTCCAAAAAACCGCTCCCGTACCTCCCGATTTCAGTCAGTTCACGTCCTGCACGGCCTTCGTCAGCAGGTCGACGCCGAGTTCGATCTCGCGTCCGGTCACGTCCATCGGCGGGAGGAAGCGGAGGACTTTGTAGCCGCACGAGAGCGTCAGTAGCCCACGCGAGAGCGCGGCGTCGACGACGTCGTCGCGGAGCTCCTTGGACTCGAACTCGGCGGCGAGCATGAGCCCCTTGCCGCGGACGTCGACGACGCCGTCGAGGTCGGCGTCGCGGAGGGTCTCCTGGAACTGGCGCCCGCGTTCGGTTGCGTTCGCCATCAGGTTCTCCTCCTGGATGGCGTCGAGGGTGAGCACGCCCTGTAGGGAGGCGATGATGTCGCCGGCGCCCCACGTCGAGGAGAGGCGGCTCTTCTCCTCGGGGAAGACGTCCGAGCGCGAGACCGTCGCGCCGACGCGGAGCCCCTTCGCGCTCGTGATGACGTCGGGTTCGATGGCGTAGTGGTCGGAGGCCCACATCTCGCCGGTCCGGCCGACGCCCGACTGGATCTCGTCCGCGATGAGCGTGATGTCGTGCTCGTCGGTGAGCGCCGCGATCTCGTCCATGAACGCCTCCGAGGGGAAGCGGTAGCCGCCCTCGCCCTGAATCGGCTCCATGATCACGTACGCGACCTCGTCGGGGTTGATGTGACCGCGGTCCGGGTCGAGCTTCTTCCGGAGCCGGGACTCACCGTCGACGAAGAAGCCGCACGAGCAGCTCTCGGGGTCGCTGCCCGCGTCGTCACAGAAGGGGACGTCGTGGATGGAGCTGATCTCGGGGAAGTTGCGCCGGTAGACCTCCTTCGAGCGGTTCAGCGAGAGCGTGCCGAGCGTCCGACCGTGGAAGGCGCCCTCGAAGGTGATCCCGTACTTCCCGCCGTCGCTCTCGTCGTAGGCGATCTTGAGCCCGTTCTCGACGGCCTCCGCGCCGGAGTTCGAGAGGAACACGGTGTCCATGTCGTAGTGGCTGGTGAGGTCCGTGAGCCGGTCCATCAGGTCGGCCGGACCGGGGAGGGCGTCGTCGCCACCGGGTTCGCCGCCGCCGGAGACGTAGAAGTCCTGGCCCGCGATCTTCAGCGGGTCGACGAGGTCGAACTCCTCCAGTTCGTCCATGATCAGGGGGTTGTTGTACCCGAGCGGCGCCGCGGCGACGTGGCTCGTGAAATCGAGCAGGACGTTGCCGTCGACGTCGGTACAGAACGGGCCCTCGGCGGGCGCCGACCGGTCCCAGACGAAGTCGTACACGTACGTGCTCGGTGCAGCCGACTCGTGATGGTACTCGACCCACTCCCGGGCGCGGTCCCCGGGGAGGTCGTCGACCTGGGGTTCGACGGTGTCGCGATCCATACACCCCCCTCACACCGGGGGCAGTTAAATCCAGTCTCGGGCAGAGCAAGTTGGAGAAAACTCCAAGCAGTCGCCCGGTTTCGATCGGTTGATCCCGGCAGTCGCGCTTATGGTGGCGTCAGATTTCGCCTGTCGGGCACCGCGGCCCGCAGGGTCGCCGGCGACCCCGCGATCGAGTCAGGCAACGTGCATGAGCGCGGTCGCGAGGAAGCCGACGGCGAGGGTGACGGCGCTCCAGACCGAGACGCGGCGGAAGAACTCCTTCGTGCCGCCGGCCGCGAGGACCGTCTTGACGACGATGCTCGCGGTCGTCGCGAAGAGGATCGCGACCGTGGCCGCCGTCGCGTCGACGGTCCCGCTCCGGAAGAGGAGGACCGTCGAGGTGGCGACGCCCGCCGAGGAGACGAGCCCGGAGATGAACGCCCCGGCGTACAGCCCCGCCGTGCCGAACTCCGCCTGCGCGATGGCCGAGCCGGCGAGGATGAACAGGAACACCGAGCCGAACGCCAGCGCGTTCCGGAGCGAGAACGGGTTCTCGATCTCCATCTCGATCGTCGTGTCCCACTCCGCGACGAGGTAGGAGATGACGACGCTCGCAACCGCGATCGACCCCAGCGGGATGGCGATGTCCCAGAGCATCGCGGTCCCCGCGGTCACCGTGAACGCGACGGCGATCCCGAGGTTCCGGAGCGCCATGGCCGCGTTCGACAGCAGGACCGCCGCGACGCCGTAGTTCGCGCTCCCCGGGTGCTGGTTGATGTGGTCGATCATCGCGCCGACGACGGCGGCCGAGGACGCGAGCCCGCCGAAGAAGCCCGTCACGGCGATCCCGTGGCCGCCGTACGTCCGGACGAGCACGTAGTTGACGATACCGATAGCGGCCACCGTGACCACCATGAGCCACGCGATCCGGGGTTCGAGTACGACGCTGCCGACCTGGACGCTCTCGGCCGGCAGCAGCGGGTAGACGACGAACGCGATGATGGCGAACTCCGTCGCCGACCGGATCTCCCGCCGCGAAAGGTTGCCGGCGAAGGTGTGGAGCTCGCGTTTCAGTACGAGCAGGAGCGACGAGAAGACGGCGACGCTGACGCCCTCGACGATGCGCCCGATCGCGACGAGCATCCCCACGCCGTACGCGACCATCAGCGAGACGCTCGTCGTCAGTGCGAGCGCCCGCGGGGTGTCCGCGAGCAGGCCGTCCACCGCCAGGAGGACGCCCATGACGATGACGAAGACGGCGCCGGCGACGACGAGCAGGTCCGAGAGGAACGGCGTCTGCATCGCCAGCATTGTGAACACCGCGCCCAGAAGCGCCGTCAGCGAGAACGTCCGGATGCCGGCCGGCTTGTCCGACCACTCGCGCTCGAGCCCCAGGAAGAGACCGAGGGCGGTCGCGAGGGCGAGCCGGACGACCGGTTCCTCGAAGGAGACGCCGACGAAGGTCTGAACGATCGACGGCGAGAGGTCCGCAGGCAACATGCCGATGGTGTACGGCAGGGGCTCGTAAAACCTCACGGGTGTTCGCGGGAGTGGCCGGAGCGGATGCTCGCGGGAGTGGCCGGAGCAGATGCTCGCGGGAGTGACCCGCGCCGACGCGCACGACCGCGGTCGCCCCGCGTCTGCGACGCTGACGGGTCGCGACACGTTTTTACTGTCGCGTCCGCCGGTTGTAGTATGACGCTCGAGTGGGACCGCGGCCGGCTGGCCTGGTGGCTGTTCGGGGCCCTCCTCGCGGTCGTCGTCGGGTTCGTCGCCCTCTCATTCCTCGGCACCATCGTCTTCGCGGTCTTCCTCTACTACGCGACCCGCCCCGTGTACCGTCGGCTCCGCCTCCGGGTTCATCGCCCGAACGTCGCCGCCGCGGTGTCGATCTTCGCGCTCGCGCTCCCCGCGCTCCTGCTCGTCGGCTACACCGTCATCGTCGCCGCCGGCCAGTTCCAGCGCGCCACAGCTATCCAGCTGCCGGAACTGGACGACGAGCTACTGGCGGCCATCGCGGAACCGCGCGCCATCATCACCGCCGACCTCCGGTCGTACATCTCGGCGGGGTCGATGGGGCGGCTGCTGGACACCCTCGGTTCGGCGGCGGACACCCTGATCCTCGTCGGGGTCGGCGTGGTCCAGCTGTTCCTGGTCGTCGCGCTCGCGTTCTACTTGCTGCGGGACGACGCGAAGATCGGGCGCTGGTTCGTCGAGACCTTCGACAGGTCCGACGGGGTCGTCGTCCCCTTCCTCACCGCGGTCGACGACGACTTCCAGAGCATCTTCTTCGGCAACATCCTCAACGCCTTCCTCACCGGCGCCATCGGAGCCATCACCTACTCACTGCTGAACGTCTTCGCCCCCGAGGGGATGCTGATCCCCGCCGCGGCCCTCGTCGGGCTCCTCGCCGGCGTTGCGAGCCTGGTGCCCGTGGTGGGAATGAAGCTCGTCTACGTCCCGGTGGCGATCTTCCTCGTCGGTCGCGCGTTCGTCCTCGGCGATATCGAGTCGCTCTGGTTCGCGGGGCTGTTCCTGGGCGTCTCATTCGTCTTCGTCGATTCGATCCCGGACCTGATACTCCGGCCGTACGTTTCCGGCCGCTCGCTCCACGTCGGCGCGGTCATGATGGCGTACACCCTCGGCCCCCTGCTGTTCGGCTGGTACGGGATCTTCCTGATGCCGATGCTGCTGGTCGTCGTCGTCCGCTTCGCACAGATCGTCCTGCCGGAACTGGTTCACATCGGAAGCGGGACCGAGAAACTCGACGTCGCCGCGGCGACCCAGCCCCGGCGCGACGCGACCGCCGGCACGGCTGCCGAAGCCACCCCCGCCGAGAAAGCCGATGGAGGTAGCGACGTGGTCGGCGACGAAAACAGCGTCGCCGGCGACGAGAACACCTTTGCCGGCGACGAGAGCAACGTTGCTGGCGACGAAAGCGGCGTTAGCGGGGACAAAAGCGGCGTTGCCAGCGAGAAAAGCAGCACTGCTGGCGAGAAACGACCCGGCGGCGACGCTATCGGGCAGGACTGAAAGAGAATCGGTGGCGAGAGCGGCCTTACTCCGCGTCGACGTACTGCCCTTCCCACTCCTGGCGGGCCTCTATCTCGCGGCGACCGCGACTCGTCAGCGTGTAGTAGTTCGTCCGGCGGTCGCGCTGCCCCTTCTCGACGAGCCCCTTCTCGACGAGCGTGTCGAGGTTCGGGTAGAGTCGACCGTGGTGGATCTCCTTCTCGTAGTAATCCTCGAGTTCGTCCTTGATCGCCAGCCCGTGGGGTTCGTCGAGCCCAGCGATGACGTACAACAGGTCTCGCTGGAAGCCTGTCAGATCATACATTGGTCGGATCTACTTCTATATTAGAGTTGAGAGAAAATAAATATGTCGCTATCATCTTTGACTATAAACCTATTCACCCCGATCAACGCACGATACTGGGGAGAACCGTTGCTGTCAACCTCAGAATACGATACGACGCCTGTCAGATTTGACAGGGATTCGTGTCTGTTTGGGTGAATTTTGTGCAGGCAGGATCCGGTCGCTGCATCTCCGCGGAGTTTGGCCGACCGATGAATCGAGCTCGACGCCGTTTGGACACGCAGAAACCTGCTCGAGATCGTAGATACTGTCCGAATAAGCCGAAAGGAAAACAAACCACGCGGGAACCGCGTGGTTGCTTGCCGCCCTGAATCAGTCCCCGCTGACGCTTCGGCCCTCCAAGCGAAGCGTCGTTTGAGGCTTTTCCGTGGCACATAATAAAGGCTTGGGTCGTGAGAACACGCACCAGGGGGTTCGGACGGCCGTCGGAGACCGTCGTCGCTGGCGGGCGATTAGATGTGCTCCTCCTCGAGCACCCAGCCGAGGGCTCGTTTGTAGTAGGTGAACATCTCCTTGATGCCCTCGTGGCGCATGTTCTCGTCGTCGAGCTGCTCCTGGAGGAACTCGTACTGCTCTCGGATCTCCGCTTCGTCGCGCATGTAGGGGCTTCAGGAGCCCTGGGATAAGAGAGTGTGGTCGAGCGTCGTGCCCGTCCTGACCGCGAGGTGTCGCCGCTGATTGTCCCTGGGAGGCTCCCGGTCTTTCCACGACGTCGTGGGGGCGACCCACGTTCGGAGCGGTGCGAACGACAACGCCTTTAGTCCGGTCGACAGTAGAAACGGAGAGCGATGGACGACCGCACTCGTGAGTACCTCAAGGGTCGCTTCGGCGATTACTACCGGAGCACGTCGCTCACGCCGCCGCCGGACGCCAACGAGCGCGAGTGGGGTCACATTCCGTGGACGCCGGGGTCGGAGACGACGATGATCCGGCACCAGTCGCTGTACGACCTCGGCGACCTCGACACGTTCTTCGAGGAAACCGCGCCGCGGCACGCCTACTTCTCCGCGGCGCGCTACGGCAACCCCGGCGCGTCGACCATGTCGAAGAAGGACTGGCGGTCGGCCGACCTCGTCTTCGATCTCGACGCCGACCACCTGCCGAGTATCGACCCGGAGGAAGCCACCTACGCCGAGATGCTGGCGACGTGTAAGGCCGCCCTGGAGCGTCTGCTCGACTTCCTGGAGAACGACTTCGGCTTCGAGGACCTCCAGATCGTCTTCTCCGGCGGGCGCGGCTACCACGTCCACGTCCGCGACGAGGCGGTGCAGACCCTCGACAGCGACGCACGCCGCGAGATCGTCGACTACATCCGCGCGATCGACCTCGACACCGACGACCTCATCCAGACGGTCTCCGCGAGCGGGACTACCCAGCGCGTCCTCCGGACCAACGGCGGCTGGGGCGCGCGCGTCCACGAGGCGCTCGTCGAGTACGCCGAGGAGCTCCGCGAGATGGACGACGAGGACGCCATGGAGCGCCTGCAGGAGCTCGACGGAATCGGCGAGGGGCGCGCGGAGACGATCCTCGGCGCGTTCCGCCGGAATCCGGACGCCGTCAGCGAGGGGAACCTCGAGGCGGGCGGTCCTGGCGTCCGCCGACTCGTCGACGCGCTCGCCAGCCGCGTCCGGGCGAACGAGACCTCGCCCATCGACGAGCCGGTCACGACCGACACGCGCCGACTCATTCGGCTACCGGGCACGCTCCACGGCGGCAGCGGGCTCCGCGTCACGCGGATCGACCCTGACGACCTCGACGACTTCGACCCGCTCGTCGACGCCGTCCCCGACCGCTTCGTCGGCCGGGAGATCACCGTCGCGACCGACGAGCAGCGGACCGTCGAGCTGCGCGACGATACTTTCATTGTGGAGCCGGGAGAGAACTCTGTACCTGAGTTCGTGGGCATGTTCCTCATGGCCCGCGACGAGGCTCGCAAGGTGCCCGAAGCATGAATCTGGACGAACTCCGCTCCGTGCAGGCGAAAGAGCGACGGAAGGACAGCCTGCAGCATCTCCGCGACGACTTCTACGACGACGTCGCGGCGTACATCGCCGACCTCAAGGCCGCACGCGACCGCCGCGCCGAGGAGGTCGAGAAGCCGTTCCAGGACGACGACGTCCGGCGGATGTCCGACGAGATCGAGACGGCCGAGGAGGTCGCCGAGGCGCTGTACGAGCGTCGCGTCGGCAAGGTCGTCAAGCTCGCCTCCTTCGAGGCCGCGGACATGCCCGTCGAGCAGGAGGGGATGACCAGCCAGGAGCGCGCGCTGTTCGACGACCTCGTCGCGCGCATCAGCGAGAACAAGGCGTCAGTCCTCGACGTGCTGACCGGCGACTCGGAGCCGTCCAACACCGGCACCGACGCTGCCAACGCCGCCGGCGCGGCCGGCGAGTCGACGTCGTCGACCGCGCCGGAGCCGGAGCCGAACATCGCGTCCGATCAGCCGGCGGCCGTCGACCCCGCGGACGAGACGGGCGAAGCGGCCGAACCGGACGACGGCACGCTCGCCGACGCGATGGGCGTCGGTGGTTCGGACGACGACCCGCAGGGGAGCGGGTCCGAGGGCCGGCCACCATCGGAGGCTTCGGAGCCGGCAGAGTCGCCACCGAGCGACGAGCCGGCGGAGTCCGCGCCGCCCGGTCACACGCCGGTCGAACCGGACACCGCCCCGCCGCCGGATGCGGGCGAGGCCGGAACGGACGCGCCGGCGGAAGCGACGCCGGAAGGGGCTGTGAAGGAAAGTTCCGACCGGGCCGAAGCGGGCGAGTCGCCGGCGACGGCTACCGAGCCAGCCGACGAAACAGACCGGACAACCGTCCGGATCACCGCCGACGTCGGCGACATCTTCGGGGTCGACGAGCGCGAGTACGACCTCGCGAGCGAGGACGTGGTGACACTACCGGAAGCGAACGCCGAACCGCTGATCCAGCGGGACGCGGCCGAGCGACTGGAGTAGGTCCACGAGCGGTCGCCAACACAGAAACGCCGAGCGGCGCGAATAGGGACCCTTTTGACACATCGCGGTGAGCCACCTGTATGCTCGACGTCGGCACCCAGGCGCCGGAGTTCACGCTGCAGAATCAGGACGGCGAGGACGTCTCGCTCGACTCGTTCGACACCGACTACGTCGTCGTGTACTTCTACCCGCGGGCCGACACACCCGGCTGCACGACGGAGGCGTGCAGCTTCCGCGACAACTGGGATACCTTCGAGGACCACGACGTCGCCGTGGTCGGGATCAGCGACGACCCCGTCGACGACCTCGAACCGTTCGCCGAGGAGTACGACCTCCCGTTCGACCTGCTCTCGGACGAGGACGGGTCCGTCTCCAGCCAGTACGACTCCTACGGCGAGAAGCAGATGTTCGGCAACGAGTTCGACGGCGTCTTCCGGAACACGTACGTCGTCGGCCCGGACGGCGAGGTCGTCTTGGCCTACGAGGGCGTCGACCCCGAACAGCACGCCCAGGAGATCCTCGCGGACATCGAGTCGCTGTAGCAGGCTACCGAGGGCGACGCGCTCGACGACCGACCCACCTTGTTCCGTGCGTCAGCCGGCCTGGTGATCGGTCGTGTCGCGGCCGTGCTCCTCCCGGTCCGACCAGTACCCCAGGTAGATCTCCGCGAGGAGGAGGACGGTGAACACGGCGTTCAGCACCGTCGTGTATCCTTTCGGGGCCGTTCCCCCGGCCGTCCCCTGCGGCGGTATCAGTCCGAGTCCCGCCCAGAGGTAGTGGATCACGACCCCGGAGATGACGGCGGTGACGAAGATGGAAACGAACAGCACCGCGGCCATCCGGAGGCCGTAGTAGCGCCGGTAGGCGTCGTCGATCGTCGGCACGATGAGGTCCGCGAAGATGAACGACATGACGCCGCCGAAGGCGATGCCGTTGTTCCAGAGGATCACCGCGAACGGAACGTTCCCGACCGAGCAGACGAAGGTGACGACGCCGATAACGACCCCGAAGATCGCGCTCGCGACGACCCATCCCAGGGTGCCCTCGGTCCCGAGCGTGAACAGCGTCGTCCACCAGCTTCGCGGGACGAAGGCGCCGATGAGCCCGGCGATCAAGAAGCCGGCGACGATGTCCGTCCAGAGCATCCGCCATTCGCCGAGCGCGTTCTTCGCGGCGAGCCGCCAGCCGTCGCGGCTGCGGAACCGTTCCCGCCAGCCGGCGTCCTGCTGTCGCTGTTCCTCGACGTACGAGCGCTTGCACGCCTCCGAGCAGAAGTACTCGGTGCCAGCGTCGGTCTCGAGCTCGACGACGTCGTCGCTCGTCGGGTCGACCTCCATCCCGCAGGACGGGTCACGGACGCCCTCCGACTCCCGGAGGTGCTCGCGGGACGCCGCGAACCACGCGTCGGGGACGACGTATTTAAATGTACCCGCGAGGAGCCCGATGAGGATCAGCCCGGCCACGTAGTCGGCGAGGACGAACTCCCAGCCGAGGAGGATCCACATCACCAGCCCCAGCTCGATGACGAGGTTCGTCGAGGCGAACTGGAAGGCGGCGAGGCTAGCCAGCGGCGAGGCGCCCTTTTTAAACAGGGACTTCGTCGTCGCGACGGCGCCGAACGAACACGACGAGGAGGCGGCGCCGAAGACGGTCCCAAGCCCGAGTTCGCGCCAGCCATCGCCGCCAAGGACCGCGGACATCCGCTCCTCGCTGACGAAGGTCTCGACGACGCCGGCGATGGTGAACCCGAGGACGAGCGCCCACCAGGTTTCCCAGGCCATCTCCCCGGCGAGGCGCAGTCCCTCGAGGACGATCTCGACTACCATTCCCGATCACCCCGGCACTGGTGCTTTGCGAGCCACGCTCTCACCCGAGCAGGGCTCGTCCGTCTCATATGTGGTTATTGGGCCGCCGGATTCACTACGGTTGTGGTTATCTAGCGAAACAAAATGGTCCCGGAATTTTGAAAATGAATCTGAATCGGTACTGAATCCGTGTATTCGAAATCCCTCTGCGTCGGTCGAGTCGCCCGGGCACGTCGCCCGGGCACGTCGCCCGCCGACCGGCTCACTCCCCCCGAGTTCCTCGACATCGGTCCCTACCGCGAACACTCGATACCGGCCTCGCCCTGGGGACACTCGACATCGGCCTCGCACTCGGGACACTCGACATCGGCCTCGCACTCGGGACACTCGACATACGTCCCCCACGGCCGATGGTCGGTACACTCCCACTTCTCTCGGCAGCCGCCCCGGAATGCTCCGACGATGTGCGTCGGCTACCCGAGCCCCAGCTTTTGGACGGAATCGGAAGCTTACGTCGCCCCGCGAAGCCCGCGTCGGCGGCCTGCTCGCGGATGGTCCGCAGGAACTCGGCCGCGACGTCCTCGCGGGCGAGGGCGTCGACCCGAACAAAACGTCCGGCGATCGCCGAGGACATCGCGGACCCGTCGCCCGAGCTACTCAAAAACGATGGAGGGGCACCCTCAGTTCTCGACGACCGACCGGAATCGAGCGGCGATCGTTTCGGGGTCGCTGAGGTACCCGACCGAGATCAGTTTCCCGCGGTCGATGCTGAACGTCGCGTGTCCCAGGCTCAGGAGGGACTCCACGACCGTCGATCCCGTCTGGATCTGACCGACCCGGCTAAGCTCGTACGACTCCGTCGCGTCCGTGTTTTCCACGATTAGCCGCCGGTTCGTCAGCACGTACTGCGGTCGTTTTCTGAGCCGCCACGCGTACACCATGAGCGCGATACCCCAGCCGATGGGTATCAGTACGAACCCGACGAACAACAGCGGAAGCCACTGTGAGCGTTTAACCACGGTCGCCACGATCGGTTCCTCCTTCGCATCGAGCCCGATACTATCGGGCAACTGGCGGTTGCTTGGGGAGACGACCGCCGAGGTGAAGCCGACGTCGATAGCCCCAGTGTAGGCTCCGACGACGACCGCTACCGGCAGTGCGAACACCCCGAGGACGAAAAAGATACCCAGTAATCCAGCCAGTAAACCTCCGGACATATCTAGGGTCCGTCTTAGCTCTCGCGCTGGTAGTTACGGATCGTGTTGGTAACGCTCTGGTAGTCCTTCAGTCCGTAGAACGTAATGTCCGTCGAGGTGGCGGCCGTACTGAAGGTGACGTTACCTGCCCCTAACAGCTTCTCGATGATCGATTGACCCGTGTTGATCTGCTGGATGTCCTCGATACGGTACTCCGTGGTGTCCGTTCGGAGAATCCCCGTACGGAGAATGACTCGCTCGTCGGTCACCACGAAGGATGACTGTTTCGCGTACAGGAGTGGTGCGATACCGAAGGTGATGAGCGACACCAGAAAGTTCTGTGTGAGATACGCGGCGATCGAGGGACTCTCGTTGATCTCCACCTGTTCCCCTTCCATCAGGGCAACGGATACGTCGCTTGCTGACATGTACACCGGATAGTCTGGAGTATCATACAAAAAACATTCGCTCTCAGTCATATATTTATTGGCAGAACCACCGGGGGAGGAGTCGTCGTCTCGCCTCGCCGGAAGCTGGGGCCCTGGCCGTCCGTAGTTCTACCCACGAGACGAGATCCGCGACAACCGAACCAGCCCCGCGGTGGCTGGTGAACCCGACGACTCGAGGGACCCCAAGCCGTCCGGGGCGCCGGACGAACCGTGAACGGGCCGGCCGGGACTCTATCCGCTCTCCTCCGGGACCTCGACGTCGGCTTTACACTGCGGGCACTCGACGTACGTCCCCGGCGGCCGGTCGCCGGTGTACTCCCACTTCTCGCCGCACCTGTCGCAGAATGCTTCGACCATGTGACTCGTTCCAGCCGGGTCGACCCTGAACTTTTGGGCCGTTTCCGCGGGCGGCTTACTCGGAGACGCCCCCGTCCGCGACGCGGTCCCGCATCGCCCTGAGATACTCGACGGCGACGCCGGGGTCCTCCGCGGCGTGGTACTCCACTTCCTCGCAGCCGTGGAGGAGCTGTTCGGCGCGGTCGTCGGCTGGAAGCTCCTCGCTCGCGATGCCGGCGATCCGGCGGACCGTGGCGCTCGCCGCGTCGGCGTCGCCCTCCCGTATCTGTGCTCGCGCCCGGTCGATCTCCTGGAGGAGCTGCTCCCGGACCTCTTCCGGAATGGCTGCCATCGTCGTCGGCTTTGCCCCGGGATACTAAAAGGGAACTGACCGGGCGGCGCCGGACCCGACGCGCACGCCAGCCTGGCGCCGGACCCGACGCGCATACCACTCCGGCGACGGAACCGACGCGTATACGGCGCGTCGCCCGCGAGTCCCGGTATGAGCGACCACGCCGACCGGGCGACGGTCACCGAGCGCGCGGCACGCGCGGGGGCCCGGATCGCCCACGAGCACTTCCGGACGGACATCGCCGTCGAGACCAAAGGCGAGAAGACGGACGTCGTGACCGAGGCCGACCGCGCGGCGCAGCGCGAGGTCGTCGACGTCGTCCGCAAGGAGTTCCCGGACGACGCCATCGTCGGCGAGGAGGAAGACGAGCTGAAGGCGGTCCCGGACACGGGCGCCGCCTGGGTGATCGACCCCATCGACGGGACGAACAACTACGTCCGGAACATGCGGACCTGGGCGACCGCCGTCGCCGCCGTCGAGGCGGGGGAGCCGGTCGCGGCGGCGACGGTGCTTCCCGCGCTCGGGGACACGTACACGGCCGACGCGGAGACGGCCTTCCGCAACGACGAGCCGGTCACGGTCAGCGACGAGACCGACCCCGAACGCGCCGCGGTCGTCCCGACGATCTGGTGGGACCGCGACCACCGCGACGAGTACGCCCGCGCCTGCGAGGCCATCGTCTCCCGCTTCGCCGACCTGCGCCGCTTCGGCTGCGCGCAGGCGTCGCTCGCGGCCGTCGCGGACGGCGGCGTCGAGGGCGTGATCACGAACGTCGCCGCCAACCCGTGGGACACCGTCGCCGGCGTCCACCTGGTTCGACAGGCCGGCGGCCGCGTGACGGACCTGGAGGGCGACCGCTGGCGACACGACTCGAAGGGGATCGTCGCCTCGAACGGCGAGGTCCACGAGGAAGTCCTCGCCGCGGCTCGCGAGATCGAGCGGACGACGTAAAACGGGCAGTAGAGGGCGTCGGCTGGACCCTACCTGGGCCTGACAAGCCGAAGCTACGAGTCGTCGCGTTCCGCGTTTCGGCTGCGTGGGTTGCCGCCGTACAGCGGCTCGTCGAAGCGGTCGGCCAGCTCCTCGGCGTTCTCGAGCTTCGTGTTCGCCTTCCGGAGCACGCCGAGCAGCGTGTGGATCTCGCGCTCGGTCGGGTGCGCGCGGCCGAACAGCCGGCGGACGAGCGTCTCGGCTTTCTCCTTGCGATGGTCACGCTGGTCGACGTTGTCGAGGAACTCCGAGAAGTACTCGTGGAAGCGCTCGATGTCCCCCGCGTCGGCGCGCTCGCGCTCGACGTCCGGGAGCTGCGTGTTCTCGACGGTGAGCTCGCGGAGTTCGTAGAGGATCACGTTGGCGGCCTGCCCGAGGTTCATCACGGGGTACCGCTCGTCGGCCGGGATCGCACAGACCTCGTCGAGCTGGCCGAGCTCCTCGTTGTTGAGCCCCTTCCCCTCGCGGCCGAAGACGATGGCCGTGTCGGACTCGACGGTCTTCAGGTCCTCGACGACCTCTCGCGGCGTCTTGAACGGGAATCGGACGTGACTGCGCGCGTCCTCGCCCGTGATCGCGGTGGTGCCGATGGTGTGGTAGTTCTCGACGACCTCCTCGAAGGTGATCTCGTCGGCGTTGGGGAGTACGTCCTCGCGTGCGTGGCCCGCGAAGCCGTACGCCTCGCCGTCCTCGTCGAGCTCGGGCGGGTCGACCAGCTTCAGGTCGTAGAGCCCGAAGTTCTTCATCGCGCGGGCGATGGTGCCGACGTTGCCCGGGGTCTCGGGCTCGACGACGACCACAACCGGTTTCTTCGTTCGGGGGCCCGAGGGGGCGCTCTCGGGGTCGAGAGTGCGGTCGGCCTCGGCATTGACGTCAGCGTTGACGTTGGCGTCGGCAACGTCGGCCGCGTCGGCGCCGGCCTCGCCCTCGGCGACGCCCGTCGGCTGGTCCTCGCTCATCGGTCCGGGTAGTTGGTCGAGAGGTCGAGGTCGGCCTCCGCGAGGTCCTCGTCGTCGACCCGCTCCTCCTCGTCGGGCTTCTCGACGTCGTCGGCGTAGTCCCGGAGGTCGATGCGCTTGCCCTCGAAGTTCTGCTCGATCCGCTCCTGGATCTCGAGCGGGTCCGGCGGGTCCGGCAGCGCGTCGGGGTCGGCGTCGACGTGCTCGATGCCGCCGAAGCCCTCCGGCGCGCGGTTGCCGGCGTCGAACCACTCGTGGAAGCGGTTCGCGAACTCCTCGTCACCCGTGTACTCGCTGCCACCTTCCTCCTGGAACCAGTAGCGGAAGTCGGGTTCGTGGTCCGCACAGAGCAGCACCTCGTCGAACGGCTCGCCGTAGACGACCGTCGCCTGCCGACAGCGATCGATCTCCGCCTCGCCGTACGTCAGGTAGCAGGCGTCACACGGCTCCTCGACGAGCGTCCGGAGCCGGACGAGCCGCTCGCGCGGCTCCTCGGGGATCTCGTCGAGCGGTTTGAACTCCCCGTCCTCGTCGAAGATCTCGGACTCCGTGAACCGCCACCCGCGAAGTCCGACACTCACCTTGTCCATACCGATTCGTCGGGTACGGACGGATAAAAGGCCGTTCGTTCGGTGGCTGAGCCGAGGGCTTCCGGGACCCTCGCGGACGACGACGCGGCGCTTGCCGCCGGCGCGACACAGCGTCCGTCGCTGGCGACGAAAGCAGACGCGCCGGCCCCTTCCGGGCAGCCTTTGGTGATGGCGACCAACCGTGATCCATGCGAAGCGTGGACGCCGCAGGGCTCGGGATCGGCGACGACCATCCGCCGCGGATCATGGGCGTACTCAACGTCAGCGAGGAGTCGCCGTACGACCCGAGCGTCTACGACGACCCCGGCGAAGCGGCCCAGTACGTCGACGAGGAGCTCATCGGCGAGGGCGCCGACATCGTCGACGTCGGCCTCGAATCCGCCAACAAGCGGTTCGAGGTGCTCTCGGCCGAGGAGGAGCTGGAGCGGCTCGACACCGCCATCGAGACGATGGCATCGACCTCCGGCGACGCCGTCTGGTCGATCGAGACGCGTTACCACGAGGTCGCCGCCGAGGCGCTCGACCGCGGCTTCGACATGGTGAACGACATCTGCGGGTTCGCGGACCCGGAGATGCCCAGGGTCTGCGCGGAGCGCGACGCCGCGGTCTCGAAGATGGCGTCCCCGCCGGACCTCGAACGCCCCGGCGCCGTCGAGGAAGTCGACGACATCTACGACGCGCTCTCACAGAACGGCTTCACGGACAAGACCATCCTCGACCCCGCCTTCGGCGGCTGGTCGGAGGCGAAAACGACCGATCACGACCGCGAAACGTTCCACCGCCTCCGCGAGTTCCGCGGCTACGGCCGCCCGTTGCTCGTCTCGATCAACCGGAAGAACTTCCTCCGGGAGGTCGCCGGCCGCGACACCGAGGAGGCGCTCCCGGTCTCGCTGGCGGCCACGTCGATGGCCGTCGAGCGCGGCGCCCACGTCATCCGGACCCACGACGTCCGGGAGACGCGCGACGCGGCGCTCATCGGCGAGGAGTTCGCGCGGGACCGCGCTCGCCGGAGCGACGACGTCGCGGTCGAGGAGCTGGACGTGACGACGCCCAGGGAGGTCGACCGCCACCTCGACCGCCTCGACGCCGACCCGACCGTCGCGGACGAGGCGATCCTCCGGACGTTCGAGCTGTCGGGGCTCGACCAGACGGCCCTGGGCGCACTCCGGGCCGCGGTCGTGGAGACGAATGCGTTGTTCGCCCCCGCCGCGGGCAACGGCGAGTCCGTCGAATCGGACGACCCCACCGCCGGTCTGCTCGTCGTCACGCCGTCGGCGGCCGAGGACCTCGAACGCCGGGTCTCGGACGAGTCAGCCGCGCTCCGGGACCCACTCGAGGTCGTCGCCGATGGCTTCAGGTAAGAGAAAGTTTATGCCCCAGTGTGGACAACCACTCGACCGGACGCCGAAGGGGCACGTGGGTAGGGGTACTCGGTGCCACTTCGGCCCACACCGTATCTTTATCGCGGAGCGACAGCGCCGTCGGTCGGTTCACGAACGTGCGCGGGCGACGAGCGGAGAGGTGAGTCCGTGAACTTCGCCGAGTGGGAGCCCGCCTACGAGGCGGTGCTCGACGACTTCGGCTTCGACCGGACCGCCGACGAGCGAGCCCGCGACGTCGCCGCCGACCTCGCGTCGCCGTTCGCCCTCGGCAAGCTCGACTTCCTCGCGGACGCGACCGTCGCCGTCGCCGGCGCGGGCCCCGGTCTCGCCGAGCCCGCGGCGCTCGACCGCGCCCGCGCCGCGGACGCCGTCGTCGCGGCCTCGAGCGCGGCCGACGTGCTCCGTGAGGACGGCGTCGCCGTCGACCTGCTCGTGACGGACCTCGACGGCAACCCCGAAACCGCCCGGGAGCTCGCCGAGTCCGGCGTCCCGGTCGCGGCACATGCCCACGGCGACAACGTGCCGGCCGTCCGCGAGTGGCTCCCGCGACTCGCCGACGAGTGGACGCTCGCGACGACCCAGGCCGAACCGAACGGTCCGGTCCGGAACTTCGGCGGGTTCACCGACGGCGACCGCGCTGCGTTTCTGGCGGACCACTTCGGCGCGGGCGAGCTCCGGTTCGTCGGCTGGGACTTCGACGACCCCGACGTGGGACCGATGAAGGCCCGCAAGCTGACCTGGGCGGCGCGGCTGCTCCACTGGCTCGAGCGGCGTCGCGGGGAGGTGTTCGACGTGCTCGACGGCCGCCGCGAGTCGCTGTCGCTGCCCTGGGTCGCGGACGACGGCTAAAAGCGGTTGAAAGCGGGGACGGCAGCGAGTCGCTATTCGGGCGCCAGCGCCGCCATCGTCTCCCGGATCTCCGCGGTCTCCGCGCCGCGCGGGAAGGAGACGGCGACCGCGTCGAGGCCGTCGACCGCCTCGAAGCGCTCGAGGGCGCGCCCGGCCTGCTCCGGCGTCCCGCTGACGGTCAGCTTATCGAGCAGGTCGTCGTCGACGGCGGCCAGTGCCTCCTCGCGGTCCCCGGCCTGCCAGGCGTCGTAGATGGCATTCGCGCGCTCCTCGTAGCCCTGCCTGGCGAGCGCGTCGCGGTAGTAGGTACCCATCCCGCCGACGTAGAACGCGAGGTGCTGCCGCGCCAGCGAGCGCGCCCGCTCGCCGTCCTCGAGCACGCAGCAGTTGAGGGACAGCGTCGTCCGGATCGCGTCCGGGTCGCGGTCCCCGAGGTCGGCGCCGCGTTCGAGGTCGCCGAGGCGGTCCCGGAGCCCGTCCGGCGTGAACAGCAGGGCGTGCCACCCGTCGGCAAAGCGCCCCGCAAGCTCGACCGCCTTCGGGCCCATGGCGGCGACCTCGACGGGCGGGGCGGGCTCGGGCGGGTCGCAGCGCAGGCGGAAGCCGCCGACCTGGACGTACTCGCCGTCGTACCGGACCTCCTCCCCCGAGAGCGTCTGTCGGATCACGTCGACGTACTCCCGCGTGCGACGGAGGGGGTTCCCGAACTCCGCACCGTGCCAGTTCTCGATCACCTGCGGCCCGCTGGGGCCGATGCCGAGCCGGAACCGACCGTCGGAGGCCTCCTGGAGCGTCGCCGCGGTCTGGCCGACCAGCGTCGGCGACCGCGAGTAGACGTTGAGGATGCTCGTGCCGAGGCCGATCGTCTCCGTCCGCTCGGCGGCGAGCGAGAGGGTCGTCACGGCATCGCGGCCCCAGGTCTCGGGGAGGTACGCCACGTCGTAACCGAACGACTCGCCCCGCTCGAAGAGATCGACGACGTCGTCGAGGTCGGGAAGCGAAGCGACCGGGAGGTGCAGATCGCGTTCCATACGGCGGCAGGGACGCCGCATCCCTTAAAAATGGGGGCGCCCGGTCCCGATGGGACCTTCCAGTATCTTCAGGTGGCGAGCGACACATGGGTGGGTATGGAACTGTTCTGGCATCGGCGGGACCTTCGCGTCGCCGACAACCTGGGACTGGCGGCGACCGCCGACCGCGACGCGGTCGCCCCGGTGTTCGTCTTCGACGGGGCCGTGCTCGACCACGCCGGCGCGCCGCGGGTTCGGTTCATGCTCGACGCGCTCGCCGCCCTCCGCGACGCGTATCGTGACCGCGAAAGCGACCTGCTCGTGGCCCACGGCGACCCGGCCGCGGTCCTCCCCGCGCTCGCGGACGCACTGGACGCGGACGGGAGCGCGTGGAACCGCGACTACTCGGGACTGGCTCGCGATCGCGACGCGCGCGTTCGCCGCGCGCTCGACGACGTCGACGTCGGTCGCGAGGCCCACCACGACGCCGTCCTCCACACGCCCGATGCGATCCGGACGAACCAGGGCGATCCCTACCAGGTGTACACGTACTACTGGAAGAAGTGGCAGGACCGCGAGAAGGAGAACTCCAGAGACCCGCCGAGCCCCGACGATCTCGTCGCGAGCGGGGACCTCGAAGACGCCGTTGCCGACGTCGACGTCGCCGCCGTGGAGGGAGTCGACGCCGTCGCCGTCGGCGACCTCCCGAGCATCGAGGGCCTCGGCTTCGAGGCGCCGGACGCGACCATCCAGCCGGCCGGCACCGCCGCCGCGCGCGACCGGCTCGAATCGTTCTGTGGCGCGGACGTCTTTCGCTACGAGGAGGGCCGGGAGTATCCCGCGGAGTCGGGGACCTCACGCCTCTCCGCGGACCTGAAGTTCGGCACGATCGGCGTCCGGGAGGTCCACGAGCGCGTGATGGACGCGAAGGCGACCGCCGAGGCCGGGGAGTTCGAGGGCGACCTCGCGGACCTGGACCCGGAGACGGCCGTCGAGAGCGTCGAGGAGTTCGAGAGTCAGCTCGCCTGGCGCGAGTTCTACACGCAGGTGCTGTTCCACAACCCCGAGGTCGTCACGGAGAACTACCAGACGTACGAGGAACCGATCGAGTGGGAGAACGACCCGGACCACCTGGCCGCGTGGAAGGCGGGGGAGACCGGGTATCCCATCGTCGACGCCGGCATGCGGCAGCTCCGCGCGGAGGCGTACATGCACAACCGCGTGCGGATGATCGTCGCCTCCTTCCTGACGAAGGACCTGCTGATCGACTGGCGGGAGGGGTACGACCACTTCCGGGAGCACCTCGTCGACCACGACACCGCCAACGACAACGGCGGCTGGCAGTCGATCGCGTCGACCGGGACGGACGCCCAGCCGTACTTCCGCATCTTCAACCCCATGACGCAGGGCGAGCGCTACGACCCGGACGCCGAGTACATCAGGGAGTTCGTCCCCGAGCTCCGCGGCGTCGACGCCGACCTGATCCACGAGTGGCACGAGCTCTCCGACACGCAGCGGCGGCGCGCGGCGCCGGACTACCCCACCCCCATCGTCGACCACTCGGAGCGCCGCGAGCAAGCCCTCGCGATGTTCAAGCGCGCCCGTGGCGAGGATCCGGAGGAATAGCGGCTCTCAACGTTCCACTCGGTTGTCACACCCACCGCAACACTCTTTGGATCGCTTCCCTCCGATCGATTATGAACGTCCAGATCCTCATTTACGACGGATTTGACGAGCTCGACGCCATCGGCCCATACGAGGTGTTCGATTACGCTGGACAGTACGCCGACGGCGAGGTGTCGCTCTCGTTCGTCACGCTCACTGAGCGGGACCGGGTGACCGCGAGCCACGGTACCCGAATCGAACCGGACGGCGTCCTGGCCGATCCCACCGACGAGGCCGTCGCCGCGGCCGACCTCCCTGACCTCCTCGTCGTCCCCGGCGGGGGCTGGAACGACCGCGACGCCGAGGCGAGCGCGTGGGCCGAAGCCCAGCGGGGCGAAGTTCCGGCCGCGCTCGAGGACTATCACGACGCCGGCGTTCGTATCGCCTCGGTGTGTACCGGTTCGATGCTCCTCGCCGAGGCCGGTATCACGGACAACCGCCGGGCCGTGACACACGCGAGCGCGACCGACGAGCTCCGCGAGTCCGGCGCCATCGTCGTCGACGCGCGCGTCGTCGACGACGGCGACGTCGTCTCGGCCGGCGGCATCACCTCCGGCATCGACCTCGCGCTGTACGTCGTCGAGCGGGAGTTCGGCACCGACGTTGCCGAGGAGATCGCGACCGTCATGGAGTACGAACGCCAGTACGACGTCGCCGAGAGCTAAGGGAGAAAACGAGTCCGCACCGAGAGGAACTACCCTACGCCAGCGATCCGACTTTTTCCGCGACGTAGCCGAACTGCTCCTCGTAGCCGTACGCGGACAGCAGGACGGGGTAGAAGTCCTCGTCGGCGACGAGCTCGTCGTCGTCCGCCCGGGCGAACGTCTCGCCCTCCTCGACGCGTTCGAAGTTGTGGGCGAACACCTCGTAGTCGGTCGCGCGCGGCTTCGGGATCCGGTCCTCGAGTCGGAACACGTCCACGTCGTCGCGCCCGCCGGCGTCGACGACGTCGTCGTTGCCGGGGGCCGGCAGCGCGCCCGTCGCCGTGAGGAACGCGCGCGAGAGCCAGTAGGCGTTGTCCGCGGCCGCCTCGGACCCCTGGAGGCCGGCCTCGACCTCGATCGTGTGGGGATGCTCGATCAGGCGGCCCTCAGTGAAGAGGTCGGTCTGGATGACGATGTCGACCGGGAGGTGCGGGCAGACGCCGCGAGCGACCTCGTCCATCGTGTCGACGACGGCGAACGGTTCCGCGTACGACTGCGTCGAGTGGAGCGCCAGCGTCGTACAGCCCGTCAGCTCCGACTTCAATCGGTGGGCCAGCCGGCCCTCGTGGCTGTCGGCGTCCGGATCGCCCGGGAACGCCCGGTTGAGGTCCTCGTCGAGGTACCGCTGCTCCGCCTCGAGCGCCTCCTCGTTCGCGATGATGAGCTTCACCGGTCGCTCGAGATCCAGATCGTCGCTCACGAGTCGCTCGACCGCCCGCGCGCCGCTCGGCTCGTCGCCGTGGATCGCGCCGACGACTGCGATGTCGGGGGTTCCCTCCCCCAGCTCGAACACTTCCATACCGGATCGAGGGGGTGGGGAGGGAAGACCTGTTCGGATCCAGGGCGATTCGACCGGTTTCCGTCGCGTTGGGCGGGTTTACCCTCCCGCGGCCGGCTTCAGGGACCGTGCTCCAGCCCCTCGGCGTACTCGTAGTCCGCGGGATAGGCGGCCGGTTGCTGGTCGTCGAGCGCGATCCGCCAGCCGTCGAGGGTCGCGGGGTCGTCGAGCGCCGCCCGGAGCGTGGCCCGGACGTCGTCGACGTTGACCCCGTAGAAGTCGCCGGGCACGCCGTGGAGGTACTGCAGCGCCGTCTCGAAGAGGCTCCGCATGCCGGCGTCGTTCTCGAAGTCGTCGTGCTTGTACGCCCCCGCGGCCACCTGGACCATCCCGTGGAGGAAGGCGCTCTCGGTGGTCCCGCTGCCGTAGTTGTACCACTCGTCCTCGAAGCAGTCGTGGGACTCGTGGTAGTCGCCCGCGTTGAACAGCCGGACGCCGTGGGCCGTCGCCCGGCGCAGCGTCGCGTGCTCCCACTGCCGGCGCTCGCGGTGCCACCCGGTGGGGTCGCCCAGTGGTGGCGCGACGCTCGGGTCCCGGGTGTGGTCGTCCATGTGGACGCGTACGTGCTGGCGCCGCCTAACCGTTTCTCTCGGGCGCGCTCGACCGACGAAAATCGGCAGGTTGAACCCGGCCGATGGCGGACATGACGCTGCGTGCGAGGGTAGCCAAGCTCGGAAACGGCGGCGGACTCAAGATCCGCTCCTGTAGAGGTCCGAGGGTTCAAATCCCTTCCCTCGCATCGCCGGGGTCCACCCCCCGTGATGCGGAAGACGCTCGCTGGAGCGCTCTTCCCTCGCAAAACTCGTTCAAAAAACCCCGAGCAGCAGGTGTATCCCACTCGAACAGACCGAGCGTCAAGCTGCACGAGACGAGAAGAGGGAGCCGAAATACGGCTCACACTCGGCTAAACCTCCGCTAGCGGTCCTGGAACTCTACCGTGTAGCCGTTCTCGCGGAGCGCTTCGACGAGCTCGTCGCCGGGACTGATCTTGAACTCCTTGAACGAGTTGTCCGGGACGTCCGTCGAGTACAGCTCCGGGTCGATGTTGTCCGGAATCTCGTTCTGGTGGGAGTCTTCCTGAACGATGACCGGTTGACTGGGGACCTGCTTGGAACTGGTATCGTCCGACATCTGGATATCTATGCATTGGATCTATTCGGCTATTTGTATTCCGGTTCCAGTTTCCGTTGGAGTGGCCGGCTGCCGATGGCGCGCACGCACCTCCCGAGCACGCAGTCTCGACCCATCCGAGGTCGTTCGTGTCGTTGGTAAGACCGATCCCTGCCGTTGAATTGCCAGTGTTCCAGCCTACGCGACCGCCACCGACAGCGCCGCCGCGGGCGACGCGTTCCGCCGGACGAACGCGCCGTCCGCCACCGCGAACACCTCCAGTCGCACGATCAACCGCCGCCCGTCGAGCGTCGCGCGCAACGTCGGCCCCGTGCTCGTGACGACGACGTACGGCGGCGCGGCGACGGGCTTTGCGGGCATCGACGCCCCCGCGGCCTCGACGGCGTCGGCCAGGACCGCCGGTAACTGCTCCAACACGCCCGCACGCTCCAGCGTCGCCTGCAACGGGTCCCGGATCGACCGCGAGTCACGCGTCGCCGGCGCGCTGTCGACGGTCGTCTCGAAGTCGGCGGCGACGGCGTCCGCGCAGTCGAGGACCGTCGCCAGCAGCTCGCCGTGCTCCGCAAGAAGGCGGTCGCGCGCGGCCGCGACGTCGAGGTCGGTGGTCACGGTTGCGCGTGGTCGCGGCAGGTCATACGGATTGCGGTCGTCCGTGCGCATTGCGGTCGGCTTTTTACCTCGAAGCCCGCAGTGTGGGTATGGATACCGACGAGATCGAGGCACTCATCGAGTCCGCGATCCCGGACGCCGAGGCACGCGTGACGATGCCCCGCGTCCACAACGACGAGGCCGAGGACGACCACTACGCCGCCGTCATCGTCTCCCCCGCCTTCGAGGGCGAGACGCTCGTGGACCAGCACCAGATGGTGTACGACGCGCTCGACGACCACATGACGACGGACATCCACGCGATGGAGCTGTCGACGTACACGCCGGAGGCGTACGCGGAGCACGGCGACGGCGAGCTCGACGCCTGAGGCTTTTATAAACAGACGGACCGAGCGGCCAGACCGCGCGTCCGGATCGTTTCGGTGGGTTTTACGCTGGCTTAGACCCGAGCCTCGGGTATGGCAGACGACTACCGCATCGAGGAGGATAGCCTCGGAGAAATGGAGGTCCCGGCCGACGCCTACTGGGGCGCCCAGACCCAGCGCGCCGTGGAGAACTTCCCCATCTCGGACCGGACCTTCGGGCGGCGGTTCGTCCGCGCGCTCGGCGTCGTGAAGAAGGCCGCCGCGCAGGCGAACAACGACCTCGGGCTCGTCGACGACGAGATCGCCGACGCCATCGTCGAGGCCGCCGACGAGGTCATCGCCGGCGAGCACGACGACCAGTTCCCGGTCGACGTGTTCCAGACCGGCTCGGGGACGTCCTCGAACATGAACGCGAACGAGGTCATCGCCAACCGCGCCGCCGAGATCATGGGCGCGGAGGTCGGCGAACGCGTCGTCCACCCGAACGACCACGTCAACTACGGCCAGTCCTCGAACGACGTCATCCCGACCGCGATGCACGTCGCCGCGCTCGAGGCCGTCGAGAAGGACCTCATCCCGGCCCTCGAATCGCTCCACGCCGAACTCGAGACGAAGGAGGTCGAGTTCGACGACGTCGTCAAGACGGGCCGCACGCACCTGCAGGACGCGACGCCGGTCCGGCTCGGCCAGGAGTTCGGCGGCTACCGCGCGCAGGTCGAGAAGGGCATCAAGCGCGTCGGCGACGTACGCTTCCACCTCCGCGAGCTCGCGCTCGGCGGGACGGCGACGGGCACCGGGCTCAACACGCACGAGGAGTTCCCCGAGCTGGCTGCGGAGTACATCTCCGAGGAGACGGGGACGACGTTCCGCGAGGCCGACAACCACTTCGAGGCGCAGGCGGCCCACGACGCGATGTCGGAGGCCCACGGCGCGCTCCGGACGGTCGCGGGCTCGCTGAACAAGATCGCCAACGACCTCCGGCTGCTCGCCTCCGGCCCGCGCAACGGGCTGGGCGAGATCGAACAGCCCGAGAACCAGCCCGGCTCCTCGATCATGCCCGGCAAGATCAACCCGGTCGTCGCCGAGTCGGTGACGCAGGTCCACAAGCAGGTCGTCGGCAACGACGCCGCCGTCTCCGCGGGCGCGGCCCGCGGCGAGATCGACCTGAACCTCTACAAGCCGGTCCTCGCGAGCAACTTCCTCGAGTCCACGAAGCTGCTGGCGAACGCCGCCGAGACGTTCGGCGAGAAGTTCGTCGCGAAGCTCGAGGCCAACGAGGAGCACTGCGAGCGCCAGGTCGAGCGCGCGATGGCGCTCGCGACGGCGCTGAACCCCGCGATCGGCTACGACAAGGCGTCGAAGGTCGCCAAGCAGGCGCTCGCGGAGGGAAAGACGGTCCGCGAGGTCGCCGTCGCCGAAGGCTACCTCACCGAGGAGGAAGCCGACGAGGTGCTCGACCCCGAGGCGATGACCCACCGCGGGATCCTCGGCCAGGACTGAGCGCTTAAAAGGAACTCCTAGTAGAGGTCGTCCAGACTTTCCTCGACGTGGCTGTGTTCCGCCGCCGGGAACGACCCGTCCTCGACGGCGTCCCGGTAGTCCGCGACCGCTTTTTCCATCTCGCTGCGCACGTCGCCGAACTGCCTGGAGAACGGCGGCGACCAGTCGTCGAGCCCGAGCACGTCGGTGATGACGAGCACCTGTCCGTCGGTGTCCGGGCCCGCGCCGATCCCGATCGTCGGGACGTCGATGGCCTCGGTCACCGCGCCGGCGAGGTTCGCGGGGACGTGCTCTAAGACGAGCGAGAAGGCACCGGCGTCCGCGTGGGCCTTCGCCCCCTCGATGATCTCCTCGGCGGCGTCCTGCTCGGTGCCCTGCCGCGTGTACCCGCCGAGCTGGTTGACGTGCTGGGGCGTGAGCCCGAGGTGGGCCATCACGGGGATGCCGAGCTCGGTCAGGCGCCGGGTCAGCTCGACGGTGTGGGGCCCGCTCTCGAGCTTGACGGCGTCGGCGCCGGCCTCCTTCAGCATCGTCCCCGCGTTCTCGATGGAGTCGGCCTCGTCGACGCCGAACGAGAGGAAGGGCATGTCGGCGACGACGAGCGCGTCCTCGGTCGCGCGCACGACCGACTCGGTCCGCCGCTGGACGTCCGCCACGGTGACGGGCAGCGTCGACTCGTAGCCCATCACGGCATTGCCCATGCTGTCGCCGACGAGGATCACGTCGATGCCGGCCTCGTCGACGACCTCCGCCGTCGGCGCGTCGTACGCCGTCAGCATGGTTATCGGCTCCTCGCCGGCCATCGACCGCAGCTCCCGCGTCGTGGTCATGCCCGCTGATTCGACCGCTGTGGGATAAAGAGGTTGGGTCCCGGAACCCTGCTCGGCCGCCGCGACCGTCGACCGGTCGGAGTCGACAACGCTTAGGGAAGCGACCCGTAGGTGCAACCGTGCAACCCATCGAGCGGACCGAGGTCGAGGGCGTCGACTACGGCTGGGTGATGCAGACGACCTTCGTCGTCACCATCCTGGTCGGCGCGCCGATCGTCGCGCTGCTCTCGACGATGGTCACGCTCGAGACCTGGCCCGCTCGCGCCGCGTTCGCCATCCGCGTCGGCGCCCCGATCTGGTTCCTGACGGCGGTCGGCGCGTTCCTCTACGCGAAGCGGTACGACGCCGGCGACGTGAAACGCGAGGAGAGCGACTGATCGGTCGGTCGCGGCCGCGGTTCGCGACTTACGCGTCCGGGTCGCCGTCGACCCACTGGAACGCCACGCCCGCACGCTCCGCGGTCACCGCGTCGCGCTCGGAGTCACCGACGAACAGCGCCCGCTCCGGCTCCGCGTCGAGCGCGCGGACGGCCGCGAGCAACGGTTCCGGGTCCGGTTTGTGGGTGGCCACCGAGTCGCGTCCGACGACCGCGGAGACGCCGTCGGCGACGCCGTGGGTCGACAGCGCGATCCGACACGCGGCCTCGCAGTTGAGCGAGCAGACGGCGGTCCGGTCGGCGTGGGTCGGCTGGAGCGCGTCGGCGAGCGCAAGGCGGTCGGAGGCCTCCGCACCCGCGCGCTCGTGACTCGCGATCGCCGCCTCGACGTCGGCTTCGAGGCCGTGTTCGGACGCGCTCTCGAGTAGCTCCCAGAGTCCGTCGCCCGGCGGGTCGATCGCGGCGTCCTCGTAGACGCCGATGACGTCGGTGGCGACCTGGTTCCAGTCGACCTGGAGGTCGACGAGCGTGCCGTCGAGGTCGTAGACCACGGCGTCGTACGCGTCCCAGTCGACGAACGCGGGGAGGGCGGGCTCGCTGCTGACGGTGTCGCTGCCGGCAGGCTCACCATCGGCAGGCTCGTTCCCGACTGGAGTCTCGGAAGCAGCGTCGGTGGGGTCGCTGGCGTCCATCGCGTTACAGTAACTCCCGCGCGATGATCTTCTTTTGGATCTCCGTCGTCCCCTCGTAGATCTCCGTGATCTTCGCGTCGCGGTACATGCGCTCGACGTCGAACTCCGACATGTAGCCGTAGCCGCCGTGGATCTGGACGGCCTCGTTCGTCACGAACATCGCCGCGTCGCTCGCGAAGTACTTCGCCATGGAGGCGGCGACCGTGTTGTCCTCGCCGGCCTCGGCCTGCCGACAGGCCTCGCGGACGAGCAGGCGGCTCGCCTCGATCTTCGTGGCCATCTCCGAGAACTTGTGCCGCACCGACTGGATCTGGTCGATGGACTGGTCGAACTGCTCGCGCTCGCCGGCGTACTCCTTCGCCTCGTCGAAGGCCGCCTGCGCGAGGCCGACGGCCTGGGCCGCGATGCCGATGCGGCCCCCAGTGAGGATCCGGAACGCCGCCGAGAGCCCCTTTCCCTCCTCGGTGAGCCGGTTCTCCGCGGGGATCCGACAGTCGTCGAACGTGATGCCCACCGTGTCCGAGGCACGGAGCCCGAGCTTCTCCTCCTTCTTGCCGACCTCGAACCCCTCGGTGTCGGCTGGCACGAGGAACTGCGTGATCGAGGAGGGGTCGTCGCCGTCGGTCTTCGCGAACACGATGGCGACGTCGCCGCGCTGGCCGTTCGTGATCCACTGCTTCTGCCCGTTCAGGACGTACTCGTCGCCGTCGCGCTCGGCCGTCGTCGACATCTCCGCCGGGTTCGACCCCGCCTCGGGCTCGGAGAGACAGAACATGCCGACGGGACGGCCCTCGGCCATCTCCGGGAGGTACTCCTCCTTCAGGGCCTCGGAGCCGAACTCGGCGATACACGAGGTGGCGAGCGAGTGGACCGACAGCGCCGTCGCCACCGCGAGCTGGCCGTAGGCGAGCTCCTCGTTGACGATGGCGTAGGTCGTCCGATCGGCGTCGAAGCCGCCGTACTCCTCGGGCACCGTCAGCCCCGTGAGGTCGAGCTCGGCCAGCCCGTCCCAGACGTCCTCCGGGAACTCCTCGTCGGCGTCGGCCGCCTGCGCCCCGGGGCGAACCTCCTCCACCGCGAACTCGTGGACGAGTTCCTTGATCGCCGCCTGTTCCGCCGTCAGCGCGGATCCGACCCGGACACCAGTCATACCCGGGGGTTCGATTCCGCACCGAAAAAGATGATTGATCCGCGTGGTGTGTCGGACATGGACCCGGAAGCTGCTCCCTGCGCCGGCGATATCGGCGATGATATCCTCGTCCGTCCGGTAATTGTCCGCTCTCAGTCGTCAGCGACGCCGGTTACAGACGCCGGTGAGACTACTATCACCTCCCACACGAACCGCTCAAAAACGATTCGAACTGTCGAACGATTCAACACCCCTCACGAGAATCCCTCCGTATGAACGCGACAGTCACCGCGATATCCGTTGTCGCTCTCCTCCTCGTTTCCCCGATTGCTGGGGCAGGTGCCGCGACGACACAGGACACCGTCACGCTGACCGTCTCCGTCGAAACGGTCGACGGCGACGCGGTCGGGAACGCCGACCTGAACGCGACCTGGGACGGCGGCTCCGCACAGGAGACGACCGCGAGCAACGGCAAGGCCTTCGTCGACGTACCCGCCAGCGCGGACGTCACCATCGAGGTCGACCACCCCGACTACGTCCGGAACGACCCGTACGTCGTCGAGAACGCGACCGCGCGGGACGTCACGGTCGAGGTCGCCGAGAAGGGCGGCCTCGCCGTCGTCGCGACCGAGAACAACGAGTCCGTCGCCGACGCGCAGGTCGTCGTGCGCAAGGACGGCGACGTGGTCGTCCGCGGCACGACCAACGACCAGGGGGCGTTCGACTCCGGCGTCATCGAGCAGGGCGAGTACGACGTCTCCGTCGTGAAGCCGGGCTACTACCGCGAGACGCGGACCGTCACTGTCGACGGCAACGTCACGGAGACGGTCGCGCTCGAAAGCGGGTCCGTCGAGCTGTCGATCAGCGTCGTGGACGACCACTTCGAGCAGCCCGAAGCGCTCCAGGGCGTCTCGGTCCAGATCGGCGACGTCGCCAGCGTAACGACGCTCTCGAACGGCGAGACGAGCGTCCGCGTGCCTGTGAACACGAAACTGAAGCTCCGGACGTCGAAGGACGGCTACGAGTCGACGACGAAGACGGTCTCCGTTCGCGAGTCCGCGACGGACGCCGAGCTTGCGGTCAACCGCGTCGACGCGCTGAATCTGACGCCGGCAAACGAGCGGATGGTGGCCGGTGAACGGCTCTCCGTCACCGTCACCGACGAGTACGGCGAGGTCGTCGAAGGTGTGACAGTCACGCTCGACGGCGAGGTCGTCGGCGAGACGGAAGCCGACGGGACGCTCCGCTTCGAGGTGTCCGAGCCCGGCAACCACACGCTGGTCGCGACGGGCGAGGGCGTCGAGTCGAGTCCGGTCCGGATCCGCGCGATCTCCGACGAGCCGGACGCGACGGCGACCGCGACGGAGACGGCCGCGGCGACTGACACGCCGACGACAACGACGGAGGAGTCCGCCGACGGGTTCGGCGTCGGCCTCGCGCTGCTCGCCCTGGTCGCGGTCGCCCTCGTCGCCGTCGGTCGGCGTCGATAAGCCAGCTTCGGGAGCGGACCGCGGCGGCCGCTACAGCTCTTCTCGCAGGAACTCCACGACAGCCGTCGGGTCGGCGCCCAGCCCGCCGCCCTGCGCGAACGTCGGGCCGCCGCCGCCACCGCCGCCAAACTCGGTCGTCACCCTGTCGACGACGTCGCCCGCGGCGTGCTCACCGGTCGACGCCACGACGACGAACGCGGCCCCGTCGCGGCCGGCGACCGCCGCGACGTCAGGGTCGTCGTCGCCCTCGCCGACCATCTCCTGGACGGCGTCGCCCACGTCGTTCGGCCCGAATCCGTCGACTGCGCCGACCGCCCAGGTCTGCCCGTCCCGATCGAACGAGTCGAGGTCGGCGAGCGCCGCGTCGAGGAGGTCGCGCTCGGCGGCCGAGAGCTCAGCGGCCAGCTCGTCGCGCTCGGCCTGGAGGCGTTCGACGGCGTCGAGGAGGTCCGCCGGGCTGGTATCGAGCGCGCGGGCGGCCTCGAGCGCGGCGCCGTGGACCGCGGCGTCGCGGTCGATCGCGGTCGGACCGACGGCGAACTCGACGCGCGTGCGCCCCTCGCCGGGGTTCGACCGGTCGAGCACCTCGATCGGCCCGATCTCGCGCGTATTCGCGACGTGGGTCCCACCGCAGGCTGCGGTGTCCCAGCCCTCGACGGTGACGACGCGAACGTCGTCGGCGGTGCCGTCGCCGTCGTCGCTGCTGTCTGCGCTTGCCCCTTCTGCAGCTCCCGTTCCGCCATCGCTCATGGCACCCTCCTCCGTCTTCTCGTTGAACGCGATGTCGGGGAGCGACCGGGCCTCCTCGGCGGACGTCGTCTCCCAGGTGACGGGGAGCGAGTCCCAGACCGCGCGGTTCGAGAGGCGACCGAGCTCGACGAGGTCGGCGTCGTCGATGGGCTCGGCGGTCGTCAGGTCGACGCGGACCTTCTCCAGCCCGATGTCGAAGCCGGCGTAGCCGAGGTCGTCGAAGAGGCGACGGGCTGCGCCGTAGAGGACGTGGGAGGCGGTGTGGGCCCGCATGCAGTAGGTCCGGAACGCGTCGTCGACGTCGCAGACGACCGTGTCGCCGGCGGCGAGGTCGAGGTTGGCGGCGTCCGCGTCGAGCGTGTGGACGACCTCGCCGTCGCGCTCCTGGACGTCGGCGAGCGCGACGCCGTCGATCGTGCCGCGGTCGGCCGGCTGGCCGCCCGCCTCGGGGTAGAAGTACGTCTCCGCGAGGACGACCTCGTCGCCGTCGACGCGGTCGACGACCGTTTCGAAGTGGCGAACGTCCGGCTCCGCGGGCGCTCGTGAGCGTGGCATGTCTCCGCGTCGGCGACGAGTCCGCAAAAAGGTGTCCGCTACGGCAGATCGCCGGTCGGCTCCGGCAGATCGACGGCCGATCCGGGTCCGGCAGTCGACCCGGAACTTGGTGCATTCCCCCTGCCTTACGGCCGCGGTCGTCCAGCCTGGTCCTCCAGCCTCAGTCTTCCAGCCTCAATCTTCCAGTCTCAATCTTCAGGCCTCAGTCCTCGAGCTCGAACGCGACCTCAACTTCGGCCTGGTACTCGCGCTCGGGGGCGTTCTTCACTTCCATCCCGAACTCCTCGACCTCCGCCCAGTAGACGTTGTCGAGGGTATCCTCGGCGCGGTCGAGGGCGTCGTCCGCGGCGTCGTCGAAGCTCTCATCGCTCGTCCCGATCAACGTGATCTTCTTGTACACCATGGCATCGGCCCCTTCGGTGCAAACCATCATTAAAGAGGTGGCCGGGCCGACCGCGAACGGCGCGACTACCGGCGCGTCAGCTCGATCGGTGGCGATCGAGGAGCGTTCAGTCGGATGCTTGAAAAGGAGAGTGGAGAAAGGAACGCGGGAGCCGACCCGTTACGGGCGGCGGCCCGTTACGGGAAGTTCATTCGTTATGGACTGCCGGGGACGCCGCGCATGACGGAGAAGTCCCCGTCTTCGGTGACGCCGATGACGGCCCAGTCGAACGGCGGTTTAAGTGTCGTGAGGTGCTCTCGGAGGTCCTCGGCGGCTTCGCGCCAGGTGACGAAACAGCGGAGTTTCGCCGTATCGCCGCCGTCCGCCAGATACGGTTCCGGGTCCGTCGCGTCGGCGGCGCGAAGCGGTGTTACGCGGACGCGTCGCCACTTCCGCTCGGCGACGAACTCCGGACCGTCGTCCGAGACGGTGTATCCTAGTTCACGAAAAACGTCTCTGGCCTCCGTCGTCGGTGGCATGGTAACAGGGACCATCCAGTTTGACCTTCGACGGGATCCGTGATAAGCTTTCTCACGCGATCGCGCAGTGTGGTGGCGCTCGATCGGGGTGGCGCCCGGCGGGCGGGGGCCGGCGCCCGGGGCGTGGCGCGGTGGTGCTGACCGCCGGTCGGACGCGACCTACTCGTGGGCCGAGTCCCACTCGTCGGGTTTCTTCATGTTGCCGCAGTCGTTGCAGGCGATGCGGCCCATCGTGTCCATCGCGGTGTCGGTGCTGTCGCAGTGGCCGCAGTAGAATCCCCAGCGCTCCGGGGTGTCGGCGTCGAGATAGACGACGAAGAAGGGCCCCTCGGTCCCGGTTTCCGCCTCGCTCCGGTCGAGGAACAGCTCGTCACCGTCGATCGGTTCCAGGGCTTCACGGTTCATGCTACTCGATAGGTGAGACAGTGGGATAAAAAGCGCGTCGTCAGGGGCGGTTTCCGCGACAGGGATGGTTTCCGCGAGCCAGGGCTGCGACCGAGCGGCGCAGCAGGTCGGTGGGTACCGCCAGCCCGTCGGTGGTCGCTACGTCCGGAAGGACTCGCCGCAGCCGCACTCGGAGACGACGTTCGGGTTCTCGACGTGGAACCCCTCGGCCTGGAGTCCGTCCTCGTAATCGAGCGTGCTCCCACCGATGTAGTTCTGGCTCGCCGGGTCGACGAAGATCCGCAGCCCGTGTCGCTCGACGATGAAGTCGTCCTCCTCGGGTTCGTTGTCGAAGCGCATGCCGTAGGAAAGGCCCGCACAGCCGCCCTGCTGGACGAACAGGCGGAGCCCGCCCACGTCCTGGTCCATCCCCTCGCGCTCCATTAGTGCGAGCGCCTCCTCGGCGGCGCCCGGCGTCACCTGAACGACCGGGTCCCCGCTGCTGTCGACCGTCTCGGTACTCATACACGAACGTATTCGCCCGAAGGTCAAAACAGTGACGACGCTTCGACCGCTGGCGGCACCAGCGCCGGACGCGTTCCCGGGCCCCCCGCTGATCGCCTGGCCGCCAGCGATTAACCGTCGGCTGCTGACTGGTAGGTATGCCGAAGATCGTGGAGGCCGTGCTCGACGCCGAGGAGTTCCGGCTCGGGCAAGCACTCGACGTCGACCTCGACGTCACGGTCGAGCTGGAGCCCGTGCTCCCGACCGGCGAGCGCGGGACGCCCTACTTCTGGATCTCCGGTGCCGACCTGGAAGCGTTCGAGACGGCCGTCGAGCGCGATCCGCGGATCCGCACCGTTCGTCGGCACGTGAAGCTCCGGGAGTCCGCGCTCTTGTACGCCGAGTGGGCCCAGCCGGACCACGGCCCGGTCGACGTCGTCGACGCCACAGATGGGACGGTCCTCTCCGGTGGCGTCGACGACGGGCGCTGGACGTTCACCTTCCGGTTCGCGGATCCCAGCCACGTCGACGAGTTCCACGAGCGCGCCGACAACCACGACCTGGACTTCGACGTCAAGCGAACCTACAGCATCGCGGATTCGGAGGGCGCGACGTACGGCCTCACGGAGAAACAGCGAACCGCGCTCGCAACGGCGCTCCGGGAGGGCTACTTCCGCGTCCCCCGCGAGATCACCCAGGAGGAGCTCGCGACGGAGCTCGGCGTGCAGTCCTCGGCCGTCTCCGAGACGCTCCGGCGGGCAACCGCGGAGCTCGTCGCGAACACGCTCGGCGAGGGCCCGGCGAGCGAGCAGTAACCGGTTACTCGAACCGGTTACTCGAACCGCTTCCGCACGCTCTCGGCGTGCGCGGAAAGCCCCTCAGCTTCTGCCAGCGTCGTCACCGTGTCGGCGACGTCGTCGAGCGCGTCGCGGTCGAGCCGCTGGACGGTACTCGACCGGAGGAACGTCTCCGTCGAGAGCCCGCCGTAGCGTTTCGCGCCGCCGTTCGTCGGCAGCACGTGGTTCGGGCCGGCCGCGTAGTCGCCTGCGGCGACGGCCGAGTACGGTCCCAGGAAGACGGAGCCGGCGTTCGTGATGCGGTCGAGCAGCGACTCGTCGTCTTCGGCGACGATCGAGAGGTGTTCGGCGGCGTACTCCTCGGTGAACAGCACGGCCTCGGACATCGACCGCGCGCGGAGGATCCCCGACGCCTCGTTGTCCAGCGCCGCGCGGATCGTCTCCTCGCGCTCGCTCGCGGCGGCCTGCTCGTCGACCGCGGCGGCAACCTCCTCAGCGAGGCCGTCGTCGGCAGTCACGGCGACGACGGAGGCGTTGGCGTCGTGCTCGGCCTGCGCGACGAGGTCGGCAGCGACGAGCTCGGGGTCGGCGGTCTCGTCCGCGAGCACGAGGATTTCGCTCGGGCCCGCGAGGAAGTCGATCTCCACGTCGCCGCGCGCCTCGGCCTTCGCCGCGGTGACCCAGCGGTTGCCGGGGCCGACGATCTTGTCGACGGCGTTGACGGACTCGGTGCCGTACGCGAGCGCGGCGATCCCCTGCGCGCCGCCGACCTGGTAGACGGTGTCGGCGCCGGCCTCGTGGATTGCCGCGAGCGTGACGGGGTTGATCTCCTCGGCCGGCGGGGTCGTGACGGCGACGTGGTCGACGCCGGCGACCTTCGCGGGGATGACCCCCATCAGCGCGCTGGAGGGGTACGCGGCCTCGCCGCCGGGGACGTACACCCCGGCGCTGTCGATGGGGCGGAAGCGGCGGCCAAGCTCGCGGCCGTCGAACTCCTCGGTCCAGTCCTCGGGGAGCTGGCGCTCGTGGAACTCGCGGACGTTCGCGGCGGCCTCGCGGATGGCGTCGAGCCGCTCGTCGTCGGCCTCGTCGAGCTCCTCGTGGGCGCGCGCGGCGTCGTCGGTGATGTCGAGGTTCCCGACCTCGACGTCGTCGAACTCGCTGGTGAGGTCCCTGACGGCGACGTCGCCCTCCGTCCGCACTCGGTCGATGATCTCCCGGACGTCCTCGCGAGCGGACTCGACCCCGGCGTCCCGGTCGAAGAACGCGCGGCGGTCGTCCGGCGAGAGGTCCGCGATCTCGCGTACGTTCATGTCTCGTCTTCCGGGGGCCCCGGGAAAAGGCGTTCCGGATAGGGGGCGATTGTGGTTCGGGATCCGGTTCCGGTGTTAGTCGTCCGACTCTTCGAGCGGGAGGAGTCCACTGACGTCGAGGAGTCCGCGAAGAAGGAGGCCGATCACGAGGAGCGTCGCGAGGGCGAACAGTGGCGCCGAGACGTACGCGGCGACGCTGTAGTCGAAGAGGAGTCTGGTGACGCCGCGGGTGATGAACGAGAGCAGGATCAGCCCGAACGCGACGGCGGCGAGCTGGACGAAGCGGGACTGATTCATTCGATAGATAGGTTGCTTACCCATGACGTATCGTTTGTGATTCAGCGACTCGATAGCTGACGTTGGCTGATTCCGTTTTCGGGTATTGGCTCTCGACGTTCGCGAACTCGTTTCGAACACCCTCGACCGCTCTTACTTATAAACCGGATGCTCAGGTGCAGACGCTGCTGTGCTTGACAGCACCGCAAACACCGGGAAAGCCCTCGGCCGCTCTTGCTTATAAATAGGAAGGACAGGTGCAGACGCTGCTGTGCTTGACAGCACCGCAAACACCCAGAAAGCCCTCGGCCGCTCGCGGTCGCTGAGCGACATATCCGCGCCTCTCCGCACCGCCCGGCGCGGATAGAGGTCGGCTCAGCGACTCCCCTGCGGCGCGAGCGGCCGTCGCCCTTTCAGTCCGCCAGGACAGCATCGCAACGGCACCGCGACCGCACCGCAACCGCAATACCTCAGTCCTCCCCAGCCTCGGTCGGGGCGCGCCGGGACCGCACCGCTCCGGCGCGCCACCGCCCTCCCTCGCACGCGTTGCTCGCGCGCGCCAACCGCCCCGCGCCGCACGCCGGCCAGCCGGCGCGCGTCGTTCGCGACCCAGCCGCCGCGAACAACGCCCGGCCACCACTCCCGGGCGGGACTGAAAGGGGCAGCCGCTGCGCGGGACGCCCTGCGACGTAAGCACTGAGCCGACGAACGAGCGAAGCGAGTGAGCTGGCGAGGCGCGCAGCGAGCAGCGCGACCGCTAAAGCGGCTGGGGCTTTCAAGGCATGCTGAGTGGCGACGCCGGCGTCGATAGCCCACTTCATTTATAAACGCGGTCGGGCAACTGCGGGAGGTTTCAGGGAGTATCGAGCGGGGTCGCCGGCGACGATGCCTGTAATCCGAACACCTGCGACATCAGTTCGATCGACGAACCTATTTAAAACAGATCCGACCAGAGTCCCTCGGAGTATCGGTCACCACGGTCACAGAGCGTCGTCACGACGACGTCGTCGCGGGCGAGGAACCCCTCGTGAGCCAGTCCGTAGACGAGCGCGACGTTCGCCCCCGTCGAGGGACCCACGACGAACTCGCCGTCGACCCGGAGCCCTGCCCGCACCTGGTCGCGGTCCCACTGTCCGGTGTCTCGGATCGGGATCTCCCGGTCGGCGTACTGCAGGCGCAGCCAGCGGGCGGCCTTCATCGCCGTATCGGTCGTCAGGTAGCGCTTCTCGTCGACGCGGAACTGCTCGTAGACGTCCTGGTAGGGGTGGTTACCGGTGCGCAGGTATCGCGTCCCCTCGATTTCGCTGGGGTCGCTGGCGGGCTCGTAGCCGACGATGGTGACCTCGTCGCCGAGCGCGCGGGCGACGCCGGTGATCGTCCCCCCTGTCCCGGCGCCGGTCACGTAGTGGGTCAGCTCCGGGGCCTGCTCGCGGATCTCCGCGCCTGTCGTCGCCTCGTGGATCCCGGGGTTGTCCGGGTTCATGTACTGGTTCGGCCAGTAGTAGTCGTTCTCGGCGGCCGCGCGTTCGACGGCCTCGATGATGGCATCGTACGGGGCCGCCGCCGGGACGGTCGTCAGCTCGGCACCAGCCTCGCGGATCACCTCCCGCTTCCCGGCACCCGCGTCTTCCGGTGAGGCGATGGTGACGTCGTAGCCGCGGGCGGTTCCCACGCGGGCGACGGCGGCGCCCGTGTTCCCGCTCGACGGCTCGATGATCGGCTGGTCCGGGTCGAGGTCACCGCGGCGCTGGGCGGCGTCGATCATCGCGTAACCGATGCGGGATTTGACCGTTCCCGGCGTGCCGGTCGTGTAGAAGTTGAACCACTCGGCTTTCGCGTAGACGGTCGGCTCGATGCCGAGGTCGAGCTCGACGAGCGGCGTCTCGAACAGCGTGGACTCGTCGAGGGAGCCGGCCGCGTTCGTCGGCGGGACCGCGGCGGCGGTCGGCTCCGCGGCGGTTGGCTCCGCAGCAGCCCGGGACGCGGACGCTCCAGCGTCGCCATCGACGTCACCCCGCTTCCCCTCGCTGTCGACCATGTTGGCACACTCCCGGCAGGCGACAAAAGTCTGCTTGCCGCCCCAGCGAGCGAACTGCCACCCTTTTTGTCCCGCGGCGTCGGAGTCACTGGCAATGAGCGACTACGATTACGAGGAGTTGGGCCTCGTCGCCGGGCTGGAGATCCACCAGCAGCTCGACACGGCGACGAAGCTGTTCTGTGACTCCCCGACGACGCGTCGCGAGCCGGAGGAGGCCGAGCGGGAGCTCACCCGCACCCTCCACCCGACGAAGAGCGAACTCGGCGAGCTCGACGAGGCCGCCCTCGAGGAGAGTCGCGTCGACCACGAGTTCACCTACCTCGCGTACGATACCACCTGCCTGGTCGAGGAGGACGAGGAGCCGCCCCGCACGGTCGACGACGAGGCGCTCTCCGTCGCCCTCCAGATCGCCGACCTGCTCGACGTCACCGTCGTCGACCAGGCGCACGTAATGCGCAAGCTCGTCATCGACGGCTCGAACACCTCCGGCTTCCAGCGCACGTTGCTGCTCGGCCAGGACGGCGCCATCGAGACGAGCGAGGGCACCGTCGGCATCGAGGACCTCATGCTCGAGGAGGAGTCCGCCCAGCGCATCGAGGAGACGGACGAGGGCGTCGTCTACGGTCTCGACCGCCTCGGCATCCCGCTCGTCGAGATCGGCACACGCCCGGACATCCGGAGCCCGGAGCAGGCCCGTGAGGCCGCCGAGCGCATCGGCATGCTGCTCCGTTCGACCGGGACGGTCAAGCGCGGCCTCGGCACGATCCGCCAGGACGTCAACGTCTCCATCGCGGAGGGCGCCCGCGTCGAGGTGAAGGGCGTCCAGGACCTCCAGGGCATCGAGGACATCGTCCGCGGCGAGGTCCAGCGCCAGTCCGAGCTCCTCGACATTGCCGACGAGCTGCAGGCTCGCGACGCCGAGGTAGGCGACACCCAGGAGGTAACCGACGTCTTCGCCGACACCGACTCCGGCGTCATCGGCGGCGCCCTCGAGTCCGGCGGCAAGGTCACGGCCGTCCCGCTGTACGGCTTCGACGGCCTCGTCGGCCGCGAGATTCAGGAAGACCGCCGCCTGGGGACCGAGCTCTCGGACCACGCGAAGCGCCACGGCGCCGGCGGCATCTTCCACACGGACGAGCTCCCGGCCTACGGCGTCACCGAAGACGAAGTCGAAGCGCTCCGCGAGGCAGTCGGCGCGAGCGACGACGACGCCGTCGCCATCGTCGCCGCCGACCCCGAGACCGCCGACCTCGCCATCGACGCCGCGGCCGACCGCGCCGAGACGGCCATCGAGGGCGTGCCGGAGGAGACCCGCGACGCCAACGAGGACGGGACGACCCGCTACCTGCGCCCGCTCCCGGGTGCGGCGCGGATGTACCCCGAGACGGACGTGCCGCCTGTGGAGCCGGACGTAACGGAGGTCGAAACGCCGGAGCTCCTCGACGAGAAGGTCGACCGCTACGTCGACGAGTTCGCCCTCGACCGCGGGCTCGCCGAGCAGGTCGCGTTCGGCCAGCGCTTCCCGCTGTTCGAGGACGCGGTCGCCCGGGGCGTCGACCCGACGCTCGCGGCGACGACCCTCGAATCGACGCTCACGGAGCTGCGCCGCGACGACGTGCCGGTCGGGAACCTGACGGACGAGCACCTGCTCGAGACGCTCGCACTCGTCGACTCGGGTGAGGTGCCACAGGAAGGGCTCGAGGACGTGCTGACGACGCTGGCCGAGCAGCCCGCCCTCTCTGCCGAGGAGGCCGCGGAGGAGGCGGGCGTCGGCGGCGTCAGCGAGGAGGAGGTCCGCGAGGCCGTCGCCGAGGTCGTCGAGCGCAACGCCGAGCAGGTCGAGGCGGAAGGGATGGGCGCCTTCTCCGGCCTCATGGGCGAGGCGATGGGCGCGCTGCGCGGGAAGGCCAGCGGCGACCTGGTCTCGGAAGTGCTGCGCGAGGAGATCCAGAAGCGGGCGTAAGCAGTAGTTGGAAATACGGGTTCTTAATTCAGAAATCGGCTGAAACAGGCGTTACAACGAGACTGCTTACTGACCGAATATCTGGTTCACCAAACAATTATTGAATAGCGTGTTGTTTGTAAAATATGTCCAATAAGGACACAGTGGACTTAGTAGAAGAATGGCAGACTGGGGTCTTTTTCATCATTGGTTGTGTCATTATCGGAGTTATTGCGGCCGTAATCGGCGGGTCTGTTGGCGGTCACCCCGGAGCCTTGGTAGGTTTATTGGGTGGGGTGATACTGGGCTTTCTTGCGTTATCGTACCTCCGTTACGGTCGGTGACGCCCTGTATTGACCGATGTGTGAGTTCGCTGTACTGACCGATTCCTCTGACGTCGTTCGCAACCTACAATAAATAAACAAATTGTGTTCCCAGCTACTGTAAATCGGAACGCCGCCCCGTCGCCCCGTCGCCCATCGCTCGCGACGGTCGACCTCAGTCAGTGCGACAGTCCCTTTTATTCGGTTAGTTCCTCGACGAGCGTCTCGGCGTCGTAGGTCGCCGGCGCGCGCGGCTCGTCGCGCAGCGCGGAGATGACGAACGTCGAGTTCGTCCGCTCGACCTCGGGGATCGCCTCGAAGTCACCGATGAGGCGCTCGACCGCGTCCGACGAGGAGAGGCGGGCGATGACGATGAAGTCCGTCTCGCCCATCGTGAAGAACGCCTGCGTGACGCCCTCGACGGCGAGTAGCTCGTCCGCGAACTCCTCGTAGGGACCCTCGTAGCTGGCGAGCACCTCGACGATGACGGTGACGCCGAGCCCGAGCTCCTCGTGGTCGAAGTCGTAGAGGTCGTTGTCGATGACGCCGGCCTCCTTTAAATTGTTCAGCCGGTAGTGGATCGTCGACACCGGGATGTCCGTTTCCTCGTGGAGTCGCTCGGGACTCCCCGTCCCGAGATCCGAGATCGCCTTCAGCAGTCGCACGTCGCGTTCGTCCATATCCCCCTTCCGGGCGCCGCCGACAAGTACCTGACGGCTGATAGAATTAGATCTTTCTCCAACAGTGGCGTATAATTCGGGATCCTGATTGGACACACTTCATATGTCTGGTTGTTCATTCGGGATTTAGCGTCTTGTTAGAGTGTAGTTTAAGAGTATAGAGATAGTTCGGATCAGTATCCAATGTTCGGGAAATCTCTCGATTCGTCTCCGGCCGCGACGGTCGCGGCGTTCCTCCTGCTGGCGCTGCTGTGGGGCGGGTCGTTCGTCGCCATCGAGGCCGGGCTGCACTATTTCCCCCCGCTGCTGTTCGCGGGGGTGCGCTACCTCGTCGCCGGGGTCGTCGTGCTGGGCTACGCGGCCCTCACCGTCGACCAGTGGGTCCCTCGGAACCGGACCGAGTGGGCCGGATCGCTCGTCGCGGGCGGGCTCGTCATCGCGCTTTATCACGCGCTGCTGTACGTCGGTGAGCTCCACGTGTCGGGGGCCATCGCGGCCGTCATCGTCAGCCTCTCGCCGGTGCTGACCGCCGCGTTCGCCGCGCTGATCCTGCCGAACGAGCGACTCGGGTCGATGGAGCTCGGCGGCTTCCTGCTCGGGATCGTCGGCGTCACCGTCATCGCGAGCCCCACGGCCGACGCGCTCGCGTCCGCCCAGACGCTCGGGGCGGGCCTCGTCCTCCTCGGCGCCGTCGCCTTCGCGCTCGGGGCAGTGCTCCTGCGACCGCTCCGGACGGACTTCTCGCTCGTCGCCCTCCAGGGCTGGGCGATGGTCTCCGGGAGCGTCCTCCTGTTCGCCGGGGCCCAGCTCCGCGGCGAGTCGACGGCGGCCATCGTCTGGAACGCGACCTCGATCGTCTCGCTCGCGTACCTGACGGTCCTCTCGGGCGTCGTCGCGTTCCTCATCTACTTCGCGCTGCTGGACGCCGTCGGCCCCGCGCAGCTCCACCTGGTCGGCTACGTCGAGCCCGTCGTCGCCGCCGCGTTCAGCTGGGTGGTCTTCGGCCACGTCATCGACGCCGAGGCGCTCGTCGGGTTCCTCGCGATCCTGGCCGGCTTCGTCGTCCTCGAGCGCCACGCGCTGGTCGACCTCGTCGACGCGCGGGTCGGCAGCGAGGCCTGACGCGGACGAGGAGGCCGGCAGCGAAGGCCGACGCCGTCGCTCGGCCCACCGCTTTTGGCGAGAAGCGTTTTCAGTGTGTCCAGTGTCCGGTCGTGTATGTCGCAGAACCTGCTGCAACATACCCTGTCGGTGGAGAGCCTCTCGACCACCACGGACACGGAGCCCCTGGCGGACGCGCTCTCCCAGGTCCCGGGCCTCGAGGAGGTCGACGTCGATCCAGCGACCGGCGAGGTCGAGGTCGCCGTCGACTCCGAGGTCGCCGTCGGCGACGCCCGCTGGGTCCTCCGACACCGTGGCCACGAGCTCGCTTGACGCGTCGACTGTGAGCCCATCCAGTCTGCGGCAACATCCGGGTTCCGACTGGCGGCGTCGACGCGACCCGTCGCGCCGTTACCGACCCGCCTCCGGACCCCACCACAGCCGGGTTCCGGCACCCCGCCTTCTCCGCTCCTCTCCGCTTCAGCGACGCCGACTGACTACGGGAACGGGTGATACTCGCGCTCGAGGTCCGGCACGAAGCCGAGCGTCTCCGGGACGTTGCGAGCGCGAGCGCCGAAGTACGGGTCGCCGGTGAACAGCGGCTGCGCTGACGGGACCAGCGCCCTGACTGACTCGAACCCGAGCGCCTCCAGGTCCCGGGTCGTCGTCCGCGCGGCGTAGGCGTCGAGCCCCTCGTCCGCGAGGCGGTCCAGTAGCGTCTCGAGCTCTTCCTCGCCGGCGACGTCGGGCGCACCGACGCCGTCGGTGTCGACAGCGACGTCCGGGTCGAAGAAGCGGCGCGTTTCCGCCGTGAAGTCGGCGTGGTGACCGATGGCGGCGCCCTGCTTGGTGGCCTCCTCCTGCCCCATCGCGCGCAGCTCCATCCAGTTCTGGAGCGCCTCCGCGAGCGCGGCGCGCGCGGCGGCGACCGGGTCGAGGTCGGCGTCCGAGCCCGCGGCGAAGCGCGGCCACTCCCCCTCGCGATGGACGCCGACCGCGACGACCGGCACGTCGACGTCGACGGTGAGGAGCAGTGCCGTCACCTCCAGCCCCTCCGCCGTGGCGCGCTTCTCGAGCTCGGCGAACTCCGCGTCCTCGACCGTCAGCTCCAGCGGGTCGAACGTCGAGTACCAGGCCAGCATCGACGCGTCGCGCTCGACGGTCTCGTAGAGCCCGGCCAGCAGCGCCTCGACGCCCGAGTTGCCGAGACCGAGGCCGGTCGTGATGCTCGGGCGGAACCGGGACTCGGCGGGCGGGAAGCGGACGAACTCCGCCGGCAAGGAGGCCTGCTCGCCGCTCGCGACGTGCTCGCCCTGGACCCAGGTGATGGACTCGTTGGTGACGTCGACGGGCTCGGGCGTGACGAACTGGTCCGGCGTAACCGGGTTGGGCACGTCGTCGGGCGTCCCGCGAAGGGCGGCGTCGCTCCGGTAGACCCCTGCCGAATAGCGTTCCAGCCCCTCCCCGATTGCCTTCATGAACGCGGCGTTCCAGTCGAGCGAGACGCCGGCGGCGAACTCCGCCGCCTGCGCGTCGCTGAACGCCGTCGTGTCGCAGGTGCTGGCGATGTAGTACGGGACCGGGAACGACTCGCGCTCGCCGACCTCGTGGAGCAGGCCGACGCGGCGGTCGACCGCCTGCTCGCCGCGCTCGAGGGCCTCGTCCAGCGTGACCTCGCGGTACTCGCGGTCGAGCGTCCGGTCCCGCGCCGCGGCGCAGCCACAGTCCGGCACCGGGAGGAACGTTCGCTCGCTGCCCGGGACCTCCACGACGGTGTCCCCGAGGGGCTCACCGGAGAGCAGCTGGACCGTCCGTCGGCCCGCGACGGCGCCCGCGTAGCGGACGGCCGAACGGACGCCGGCCGGGCGGTCCGCCGTCTCGGGGCCGGACGCGGCGACTCGCTGTCGGAGGCAGTCGTAGCAGGTTCCCTCGAAGATCGAGACGCTGGCGTCGACGTCGTCGAGTGCGTGGCCGCCGACACCGCCGACCTCGACGGCGACGACGCGGTCCACCTCGCTCGTCGCGTGTCCGAAGACGTCGGCGCCGGCGGTGTCGACGACGACCGCGAGATCGAAGCCGTCGAGCAGGTCGGCATCGACGGGCAGCAGGTTGACGTCGACGTCGCTCAGGGCGGCCTCCACGGCGTCGGCCGCCGGTCCCTCACCGACGAGTGCGATATCCATGCGAGGGGGGACGAAAAGCGGGGAGAAAAAAGCCCGGGGAGCGGGTCGCTACCGTGGTGTCGAACGGTTCACCGGAAGGAGCGCTGCACGATCGGAACGTCGAGTGTCCTCGGAACGTCGAGCGTCGGAGCGTCGCGTGCGTTCGTTCCGTCGTCGGCTATCCGAAGGGCGTGTTCGCCGAGCGCGTCAGGCCAGCATGCTTTCCGCGACGTTCGCGAGCTGGTCCGGGGAGGTGTCCTTGAGTCGCTCGTCGCCGAGCTTCAGGCGCAGGCGCGGGCGACCGACGTCGATCGGGACCTTCTCCGTGTCGATGAGGCCGAGGTCCTCGAGACGCGTCTTCGTCCGGGAGAACGTCGCCTTCGACGCGATGCCGACGTCCTCGCCCCACTTCGAGATGTCGTACAGCAGCGCGTCGTTCTTGGCGGCGACCAGCAGCGAGATGGTCACCTCGTCGAGCCCGTCGCCGTTGCCGCGGGCCGTCTCCATCGAGTCGAGGACGCTGTCGAAGTCGGCGCGGGCCTCCTCGCCGATCTCCTCGCTCATCGTCTCGCGGACGTGCGAGATGGCCGGCGTGCGCAGGCGGTGGTCCTCGGCCTCGTCGAAGGCCTCGCGGTACGTCGAGAACACTTCGTCGACGAACTCCTCGTCCCCGCTCGACAGCGCGGCGACGCGGTCGTCAGTGCTGACCAGGGCGAGAACGCGGTCCTCGGAGACGAATAGCGAGTTGTCCGCGTCCTCGGGCAGCTCGCGAACCGTGAGCGAGCCGTCGTCGATGAGGTCCGCGGCCTTCGAGGCGACGAGGAAGTCGTCCATGACGTCCTTCAGCACGTCCTCGTCGGCCAGCATGAGGATCCCCGGGAGGTCCGTTCGGTCGACGCCGGCCTCGACGATCGATTCGATCGTTTCGTCCGACGGGTCGACAACGAGCAGTTCGCCGTCCGTTCCGGTGAACGCGGACTCGAGGATATCCTCGACGTCCGTTTTGAGTAAATTCGACACCATTACTATACCGGTATAAAGGGCCGAGCTGTATTTAATATTAACGGGATTACGGGTTAACCCAGATTTCACCGCCCCCGACGATTTGGCCCCTGCTATAGCGTCTACGGGGCTGTTTTTCCAGTACATTTTCCCTATCATCAGGTAATTTTATTTATGGAAAAAACTTAAGGAGATAGTCAGTGATTGTCGTGGTATGCCAGGGCGTGAAATCCCGACGTCGGAGGTACAGGCACGGTGCAGCAACTTCATGTCGAAGCACGGCGCACGGGTTCTCGTCGCGCTGCTCGTCCTCGCGTTCGCCGCGGTCGGTGCGGCCGCAGGAGAGGGGGGCGAACTGCTCGCGGGCACGGCTGGCACCGAAAGCGGGGACGCCGGACCCTAATTAGAGCTCTTCCCGAAGCTCGTCCGACCAGCCGAGGTCGCCGTTATAAATAACCGGCGTGACGCCGTAGCCGAGAAACTCTTTCAGCCGTTCCCGGTCGACCCGGAACTCCTGTTTCGAGCCGTAGAGATGCGACCGGTCGTCCTCCTGAAGGTGCGACTGATACACGGAGCCCTGGTTGTCCGGCATGTTCGGGTGGTGGACGACGTGATACGTCCCGTCCTGTTCCTCGACCCGGAGGTGGGCCGTGATTATCTCCTCGGCTTGCAGCAGGGTGTGTGAGCCGTCGCCGACGACGGCGTAGTCCTTCCCCGCCATCACCCGGCGCCGCGACAGGTCCATGGCGCGCTCGATGCTGAACCCCTGCGCGAGCAGGCGAGCGAAGGCCGTCCCGACCTTCGCCGCGTTGTCCTCGAGGACGCGGTTGAACGTCACCCCGCCGGCGACGCTGCCGTTCTCTATCAGGTCGAGTCCCTCGTAATAGGAGCCACAGGCGTTGAGGAAGAACGTCTCCGCGTTCGACTCGGCCAGGTCGCTGGTCGCGAGGTGGCCGTCGGTACACACGAGGCCGTCCGGTTCGCAGTGCCCGACGAAGTGGACCATGTCGTGGCCGGCCTCGAAGACCGACGCCAGGTCGTCCGTGGAGAGCTCCTCACGCACCGACACGGACGCGTCGACCTCGAGGGCGGCTGCGCGGTCACGGTACGTCTCCGCGGCCTCGCTCGCTTCGATCCCCATGTCCGCGTCGTTGACGACGGCGACGATGGAGAGGCCGTCGCTCGCCTGTTGTCGGTAGCGGGCGCGGTTCTCGTACGCCGAGAGCCGGGATTTGAACACGTCTATCGGGACGCCGTCAGCCAACCAGCCGTGATTGCGCCCCGGGCCGAGTTCGGGCCGGCGGAGGTCGACGGACGCCGACTCGCGGCGGCTCCGGTAGAAATCCCCGAGCGAGCGCGACAGCCACTCGTCGCTGTCGAGCGACTCCGATTCGGGGAGAAAGAGCTGCGGGACGTTGAACAGGACGTACGGGAGCGCCCGCGCGCGCTCGAAGGTCGGCTGGACGTACAGCGAGAGGTGCCACTCCGGGAAGACGTCCGCGACGCGGTCGTACGGGAGCTCGAGGTACGTCTCGACCCGCTCGGGGACCGACTGGTCGTACACCCGGTGCGGATCGACGGCCAGCCGGTCCAGCGCCTCCGATTCCGCGAGCTCCGTCCCGTGCGGGCCGACGTTTCTGACGAGACAGTCGAGGTAGAACGTCCGCTGTAGCAGCTCACTCGCCGCGTGCGGGAACTCCGGGAGCGGCGGCAACTCGTGGCGGTCGCCCGCGACGAGCGTCGGCGTCGCCCCCGGCTCGGTCCGGACCGTCGCCCCGAGGTAGTGCCCCAGCGACGCACCCGTCACGAGGTATCGGAGGTCCGGCGGCAACACGAGCTCGACGTCGTCCCTGCTTCCCCGGAGCCCGGGCGGAATCCGCGTCTCCCCGTCGACGGGGTCCGTGAACGTGAGCTCCGGCGGATGCTGGCGCATCGTCGGGAACGACCGATCCGGAGTCTGCGTCCGGTGACTGCCCGAGATGGCCGACAGCGCCGTCGCGAAGCCGTCGACGGTTTCCGGGACCCGAATCTCCTCCCGGGGGGATTTGATCCGGCTGCGGAACCCGAGCGTGACCGGCGTCCGCGCGGGGAACTCGACCACGACCTCCCGGTGCTGCGGCTTTCGGATCGTGGCCGCCCCGTCGAACCGGAGGTACGTCATCACGGGGGCGTTCAGCCGGATACAGTAGGCGCCCGACTCCAGTTCGATGGGGCCGACGTCGCGTCCGAGCTCCGTCGACTCGTCGGCGTCGAGATCCTCGACCACGGCGAACCCGGGCGGGAACTCCAGGCTCGTCGCCCGGGCGAACACCGTCTCGTCGACGCCTCGCGGGAGGTCCGGGCCGTCCGACGCCGGAGCGAACCGGCCATCGACGACGCTCGTCTGCTTGGCTGCGTCGGTCGCCCGGACCAGATTCACCTCCCGTTCCACCCGAAGCATGTAGACGGAATGGTCGACTCCCGGCCCATAAATCGTTGTCGGGACTCGCGAAAGAATCGATCCCCGGGCGAATCGGGGCGCAAATACGCCGGATCCGAGCCGGACAGACAGGCTTATTGTTCCCGTACACAGGGGTTCGAACATGGACAAAGAGCACGTCCGCGAGGTCGATCCCGCGGTCGCCGACGCGCTCGCCGGCGAGCGCGAGCGGCAGGAGGAGACGCTGGCGATGATCGCCAGCGAGAACTACGCCAGCGAGGCCGTCATCGAGGCCCAGGGGAGCGCCCTCACGAACAAGTACGCCGAGGGCTACCCGGGCGCACGCTACTACGCCGGCTGCGAATACGCGGACGACGTCGAGGAGCTCGCCATCGAGCGCGCGACGGAGCTGTGGGGCGCCGAGCACGTCAACGTCCAGCCCCACTCCGGGACGCAGGCGAACCAGGCCGTCTACTACGCGATGATCGAGCCGGGCGACAAGATCCTCTCTCTGGACCTCACCCACGGCGGCCACCTCTCGCACGGCCACCAGGCGAACTTCACCGGCCAGCTCTACGAGGTCGAGCAGTACCAGGTCGACCCGGAGACGGGCTACCTCGACTACGAGGGGCTCCGCGAGATGGCGGAGTCGTTCGACCCGGACATCATCGTCTCGGGCTACTCAGCGTACCCCCGCGAGGTCGAGTGGGAGCGCATCCAGGAAGCCGCGGACGCCGTGGACGCCTACCACCTCGCCGACATCGCCCACATCACGGGCCTCGTCGCCGCCGACGTTCACTCCTCGCCGGTCGGGATCGCGGACTTCGTCACGGGCTCGACGCACAAGACGATCCGCGCCGGCCGCGGCGGGATCGTGATGTGCGACGAGGAGTACGCGGACGCCATCGACAAGGCCGTTTTCCCCGGCGGGCAGGGTGGCCCGCTGATGCACAACATCGCCGGCAAGGCGGTCGGCTTCAAGGAGGCGCTCCAGCCGGAGTTCGAGGAGTACGCCCAACAGGTCGTCGACAACGCGGAGACGCTCGCGGAGACGCTCTCGGACCACGGCCTCGAACTCGTTTCGGGCGGCACCGACAACCACCTCGTCCTCGTCGACCTCCGCGAGTCCCACCCGGACCTGACGGGCGGCGACGCCGAGGACGCCCTCGCGGCGGCGAACGTCGTCCTCAACGCCAACACCGTGCCCGGCGAGACGCGCTCCGCGTTCAACCCCTCCGGCATCCGGATCGGTACCGCCGGCATCACCACCCGCGGCTTCGACGAGGAGGCGACTGCCGAGGTCGCCGACCTGATCTACGAGGTCGTCGACAACCACGACGACTCCAGCGTCATCTACGAGGTCGGCGAGCGCATCGAGGAGCTGTGTAGCGAATACCCGGTCTACGAATAGGCGACCGCGGATTTCCTTTTTAAGCGTTCGGGCGCGGATTTGAGCGTTCCGGCACGGACTCGAGCGTTCGATCGCGGGTTCGAGCGTTCGAGCGCTGCTGGACGGGCCGTCCGAGTGGGATGCGCCGGTCGCGAGCGGAGGCGGTCGACCATAGGCCTTTCACGTCGGAGCCGCCAACGTGCAGGTAATGAAGATCCGCGGCGCACGCGAGTGCAAAAACTGCGGAACGCAGTGGGCCTACTACGAGACGGGCAGCGTCGAGTGCCCGGAGTGTGGCAGCCTCCGCAGCGTCGGCGTCGACGAGCGGAAGCAGCACACCGACGCGCCGGCGACGCTGGACCTGACCGAGCACCGCGCACGGTTCGGCGAGGCCCGGAGCACCCTCCCGGAGGAGGGCGTCGACGAGCTCAAGACCACCCTCCGAAGCTACCTCCGGAAGCGGGGCTTTATCAAGGGCGGCGAGCTGGAACCCCTCGACGACACGGTGCTCGCGGCCCACGAGCTGCTCCACGCGGTCGACGTGTACGATCGCCTGGCCGATCCCACCGACCCGGACCGCGAGTACTTCCTTTCGCTCCTGTCCGGCGCGGACGACGGCGACCGGCCAGCGCCGGCGGCCGTCCCCTCGAACATGCGGCCCGCGCGAGGGCAGGGGTACGCGAACGCGGTCGCGGACTACCGCGACGACGTGCTCACGTACCTCGACGACCACCCCGACGAGGACGCGCGGGAGGTTCTCGGCTCGCTCCGCGAGCGCGTCAAGCGCGTGGAATCGCTCCAGGGCGACGTCGACCCGGCGGCGGTCGAAGACCTCGTGACCGCCGCGAACGAGGTCGGGCGCTACCTCCGCGAGGACGACGCGGCCGCGCTGACCAGCGCCCGTGGGCGCGTCGAGCGACTGGAGCTGTAGCGGTCCGCGTCGACGGGGACCGCGATGGAGACGGCGAAGGCGACGGCAACGAGCTACCTTCGCCGAATCAAGGCTGATACTCGGCGGCGTGGATTCAAAAGGGACCGCGGCGACGCTCGCCCATGAGCGGGTTCGACGTCCACGACCATCGCCATCGACTGAAGCAACTGCGGGACGGCGGTGACACGAAGCTCTTCGAGAATCGGGACGGGGTCGCCTGTCCAGCCTGCGGCGACCCCTTCTCGCGGCTGTTCAGCACGGCGAACGCGACGACGACGTTCCCCGAGAACGACGGCGCACGGTTCTGTCTCGTTCGCGAGGACGACGTGGTCCACCTGTTCCGGCACTGAGCGACTCTGTCCGAGGGTATCCAGGAGTGCCGGGGGACCGACCGCGCTCAGGGAAGCTCGACGTCCACGCCGCCCTGCTCGCCGGCGGCCTTGACCGTGTTGTACAGCAGCATCGCGCGCGTCATCGGGCCGACGCCGCCCGGGACGGGCGTTATCTTCCCGGCCACGCCCTTTGCGGACTCGTAGTCGACGTCGCCGACCAGTTCCGTCTCGTCCCCTTCGCCCTCGACCTCGACGCGGTTGATCCCCACGTCGATGACGGTCGCGCCCTCGGCGATCATGTCGCCGTCGATGAACTCCGGGATCCCGGCCGCCGCGACGACGACGTCGGCGTTGCGGGTCTTTTCGGCCAGGTTCTCCGTGCGGGAGTGGCAGACGGTGACCGTCGCGTTCCCCTGCGGCGCCTTCTGCAGCAGGAGGTTCGCCATCGGTTTCCCGACGATGTCGGAGCGGCCGACGACGACGGCGTCGGCGCCCGCCGTCTCGACGTCGTACGCGGCGAGGAGCTTCTGGATGCCGTGGGGGGTGCAGGGCTTGAACCGGGCGTCGCCGGCGACGAGCCGGCCGACGTTCTCCGGGTGGAAGCCGTCGACGTCCTTCTCCGGGGCGATCCGGCGCAGGACTTTTCGCTTGTTCACGTGGTCGGGGACCGGCATCTGCACGAGGATCCCGTGGACGTCGTCGCGCTCGTTCAGGTCGTCGATGGTCTCGTACAGCTCCTCCGCCGGCGCGTCGGCGTCGATCTCGACGTGAATGCCCTCGATGCCGACCTCCTCGCAGTCCCGCTGTTTCATCGAGACGTACGTCTCGCTCGCGGGGTCGGCCTTCATCAGGACCGTTGCGAGCCCGGGCACGACGCCCTCCTCCCGAAGCGTCTCGACGCACTCGGCGACGTCAGCACGGACGTCGGCAGCGACGGACTCCCCATCGATGGTTTCGCTCATGTCTCCACCGAGGATCGGGGAGGTGAAAAGCCTACGGGATCGTGTCCAATTCGTCCTCATTAACTCCGCGAGATATACAAGAACGTGAGGTTGCAGTGGGGTACTTTCCGCGGCACCCAGACAGCGGCCAATATCGTGGGTATTTACTTCAGGAAAGAAATACCGCTATCCGATGAGTGACACAACCACCGAGGACGACCCGACGGACGGGTTCGCCGGAACCGACGACGGTCCGGAGATGGAGTTCTACGGCGGCCGGGGTGCCAGTGCGTTCCCCATCGCCTTCTTCATCGTCTGGGCGGTCGTGCAGACGGCCCTGCTACGCGTCGCCGACACGACCGGATTGGTCGTCGGCATGCTCGTCGGGCTGATCGCCGGGATGTTCCTCGTGAAGGGCACGTGGAGTACTTACGCAAACACCATCTTCGAGGGGATGACCCAGCCCGTGGCGGTAACCGCCATCGTCGCCTGGATCTGGGCGGGCATGTTCGCGACTACCCTCCAGACCGGCGGGTTCGTCGGCGGCCTCGTCTGGCTCGCCAACGTGGCCGGCGTGGGGGCAAGCCTGTTCCCCGCGGCGACGTTCATCCTCGCGGCCGTGCTCGCGACCGGTATCGGCACCGGGTACGGGACGACCATCGCCTTCGTCGCGCTGTTTTACCCCGCCGGGCTGCTGCTCGGCGCGAATCCCGTGCTGCTATTCGGGTCGATCCTCTCGGGGGCCATCTTCGGTGACAACCTCGCGCCCGTCTCGGACACGACCATCGTCTCCGCCGTGACCCAGGACGCCGACATCGGTGGCGTCGTCGCCTCGCGGTTCAAGTACGCCATCGTCGCGGCCGGCGTCGCGCTGCCCGCTTACGTCGTCGCGGGCTCGATCATGCCGGGGCTCGATATCTCCGGGGACGCCCGGGAAGTGTTCCTCGCCGGCGCCGAGCCGCTCGCGCTGCTCCACCTGCTCTCGGTCGGCGTCGTCATCGTCTCGGCCGTTCGCGGTCGCCACATCGTCGAGGCCATCTCGTGGGGGATCGTCGTCGCCGCCGCGATCAACCTCCTGACCGGCCTCTCCTCGGCAGCGGACATCCTCGTGTTCCGCGCACCGGAAGGTGCACCGGCCGCGGACCTGCTGGGCGGTCTCCCGATCGTCGAGGTCGTCCCGGCGACGGGCAACGTCGGCGTGGGCGGGTCCCTCTACGCCGGCGCGTCCGGCTTCTTCGCGCTCTCCATCCTCGTGCTCCTGATCATCGCCGCCGCCCAGATCATGATCGAGGGCGGCGCGTTCCAGGCGATCCTCGACTGGTCGATCGAGAACCTCGCGACCAACGTCCGCAACGCGGAGCTGACGATGGTCGGCTCCGCCGCGCTCGTGAACGCCGCGATCACGATCAACACGGCCGCCGAGATCGCCATCGGCCCGTACATCTCGAAGATCGGCGAGCGGTTCAACCTCAACGGCTATCGCCGCGCGAACATCCTCGACGCCCAGACTGCCGCGCTCGGCTACATCTTCCCGTGGTCCGGCGGCGTCCTCGCGGGCTACTCCGCGATGGTCGGGCTCCCGGCCGAGTATGACTGGCTCACGCAGGCGATGCTCGTCAACCCGGTCGAGGTCTGGCCGTACGTCTTCCACGGCTGGGTGCTCGTGGCCGTCTTCATCGTGGCCGCGATCACCGGCTTCGGCAGGGAGTATCTCGTCGACCGCGAGAGCGAGGAGGTGGCTCGCGTATGAGCCTCATCAGCAAGTATCTCAGCGGCTTCTCGTTCCGCACGTCGACGCCCTCGCTGGAACCCGGTCGGACGGTCAACGTCTTCGTCAGCCAGTACGACGACGCGACGGGCGAGGGTATCGCCCTCATCGGCGACACCGAACTGCGCGTGGCCGAGTTCGACCCTGACGACATCGACAAGCGCGTCGCCGTCGACGTTCGCGAGTACGACGAAGCGACCGGCGTCGCCCGCGGGGAGTTCGTCGACGTCGTCGGCGAGAGTTCGTACACGGGCTGAGCGGGTTCGTTTTTGCTGTATCGTACTTTTTGGTTCTGCGGGCGGCAGCGGCCGCCGTTCTTGACCGCGGTGTGAACTTTGTCCGGCTGACACGAGCTTGCTCTCGGCGGCATCGCAGACGCCCAGAAAGCCCTCGGCCGCTCGCTATGTGTCGGTTTAAATAGGTGATACGGTCTTGCGCTTGACAGCACCGCAAACGCCCAGAAGGCCCTCGGCCGCTCGCGGTCGCTGAGCGACATATCTGAACCTCTCAGCACCGCTCGGTTCAGATAGAGGTCGACTCAGCGACTCCGTTACACCGCGACCGGCCATCGCCCTTTCAGTCCGCCAGGACAGCATCAGCGACCGCAACCGCGACGGCGACGCGACCGCCCAGCAACCGCAATTCCTCGACCCTCCCCAGCCTCGGTCGGGGCGCGCCGGTCACGCACCGCTCGGCGCGCCACCGGCCTCCCTCGCACGCGTTGCTCGCGCGCGCCGCCGCCCCGCCCCGCTCGTCCGAAAGCCGGCACGCGTCGCCAGCGAACCAACCGCCGCTAGCGCTGCGCCGCCAACCACTCCCGGGTGGGACTGAAAGGGGCAGCCGCTGAGCGGGACGCACTGCGACGCAAGCACCGCAATCCCGGCGAGCGACCGAAGGGAGCGAGCCGGGTGAGGAGCACAGCGAGCAGCGCGACCGCTCAGCGGCTGGGGCTTTCTGGGCATACTGAGTGGTGTCGCGAACGAAGATGGACGAGTTTGTTTATAAGCGCAACCGCTCAGCGGTGCGGGCTCACTCAGTGTACCGAGTGGTGTCGCTGACGCCGACTCTCGAATTACTGACGAACCCGACGACCACGTCCTTTGCCAATAGGTCCCGTCCGGAGTCCGTAACGCACCATTTATAAGCGCTCCGGGGGTACCATGGGGCAACCACTATGCCGAGTTCCAATGGCCCCCTTAACACGACCCGCGACAAGCTTTCCAACAAGCCCCGAGACCGTGGCACCTCCCCGCCGCAGCGCGCGATTCAGGACTACGACGAAGGACAGAACGTCCACCTGAAGATCGACCCGAGCGTCAACGACGGGCGCTTCCACCCGCGCTTCGACGGCCACACCGGAACCGTGGTCGGCAAGCAGGGCGACGCGTTCAAGGTGCAGATCAACGACGGCGGCAAGGACAAGACGCTCATCGTCACGGCCGCCCACATGAAGGCTCAGGAGTAACGGATGTCCATCTTCAAGGAGAAGCTCGACGAGGAGAACATCACGACGTCGGAAGCGAAGGGCATCCTCCGCGAGATCGAGGAGGAGCGCGCCGCCGACGAGGAGCGTGAACTCCGTTACGAGCTCGCCCGTGCCGTCGAGCACGTCCAGCGGTTCGCGGTCCTCGAGGCCGAGGAGTCCCGCGAACTCGTCAACGAGCTTACGGAGCTGGAGAAGATCGACGAGCCGACGGCGATCAAGATCACCGACCTTCTCCCCGAGGACAAGACGGAACTCCGCTCGGTGTTCGCCCAGGAACGCTACTCGATGAGCAGCGACGAACTCGACGACGTGCTCGATGTCGTCGCGAAGTACGCGTAGTCGGGCCGGGGACCACCGGCACTCGTCTCGCCCCCCGCGTTCTCACACCCGAAACGGCGTCGCGGCGGGCGGTTTTTTAAGTAGTACCTTCACATAGTGACGGCTATGACCAATCTCCAGGGCACCGACGCGGTTCCGGACGGCGGGACCGACCCCGACGCCAGCGGCGAGACCGACGCGAACGCCGACACCGACGACCAGCGCGCCGCCGAGGCTGACGGCAACGACGCGGCGGCCGAGGACGTCGACGACGCGAGCGAAGAGTCCGCCGAGGAGGCCGAGTACGCGGTCCTCCTCGACGTGATGCCTCGCGGGCTGCCGGAGGACGAGCGCCCGGAGTATCAGAAGTCGCCGGTGGCGTACGCCCTCGGGGAGGAGGAGTTCCGCCTGTTCGAGCTGACGCTCACCGAGGACGCCGACGTCTCGGTCAGCGACCGCGTGCAGCTCACGCCCCGCGAGGAGAGCGCCGCCGTCGACCGCTACCGGGAGGTCGACTACGCGGACCTCACGCGCAACGCCGAAACCGAGATCGAGTACGCCGTCGCGGACATCGTCGACACCCACGAGCAACGCTTCGTGGACTTCTACAACGAGGCCGGCCCGATCACGCTCCGGCTCCACCAGCTCAACCTCCTGCCGGGCATCGGGAAGAAGCTCCGTAACAACATCCTCGACGAGCGCAAGCGCAAGCCGTTCGAGAGCTTCGAGGAGCTCGAGGAGCGCGTCTCGGGGCTCCACAGCCCGAAGGACGACCTCGTCGAGCGCATCGTCGAGGAGATCGAGGAGGAGGACCTGAAGTACCGCCGGTTCGTCGCCGAGGACTGAGCCGAGCGGCCTTTTAAACCACGACCGACGGCCACGCCGGCGACCGCCGGGAACCCCGAGTCGGGACCTTTACCCCGAATCGTAGCTTATGCCCGCCAATGACTGACGATTCGACGGACTCCGGTGCGGCGCCGGATTCCGGTTCGGCGTCGGACTCCGGCTCAGCGACGGGCGCGGACACCGCGCGCCCGACGGGCGAGCGCGACCCCGACGCGCTGATCCGCCGCGCCGGCGTCCGTGGAAACCCCGAGTTCGACCAGCACTTCCTCGTCGACGACCGCGTCCTCGACCGGATCCCGGGCTACCTCCCGGACGAGGCGGACACCTCGCACCTGCTCGAGATCGGCGGCGGCGCCGGGGCGCTCACCGACCGCCTGCTTGCGGTCGTCGCCGAGAGCGGGCCGGACGCGACGCTGTCGGTGATCGAACGCGACGGCGAGCTCGCCGCCTTCCTGCGCGAGGAGTTCGCCCCCGAGATCAACGCCGACGCCCTCTCGATCATCGAGGGCGACGCGCTGGAGGTCGACCTCCCGGAGTTCACCGCCTGCGTGGCGAACCTCCCCTACGGCGTCTCCTCGGAGATCGCCTTCCGGCTGCTCCCCGAGAAGAAGCCGCTCGTGTTGATGTTCCAGAAGGAGTTCGCGGAGCGGATGGTCGCGGCCGCGGGCACGGACGACTACGGGCGGCTCTCCGTGTCGGCCCAGCACTACGCCGAGGTCGAGCTCGTCGAGCACGTGCCGAAGGAGGCGTTCGATCCGCAGCCGGCGGTCCAGAGCGCGGTCGTGCGCTGCACGCCGCGGGACCCGGACTACGAGGTCGCCGACGAGGAGTTCTTCCTCCGCTTCGTCAAGGCGCTGTTCACCCAGCGACGGAAGACCGTTCGGAACGCGATCCGGAACACGGCCCACATCTCCCGCCTCGCGGAGCCGGAGTCGGTCGTCGAGGCCGCCGACGAGGACCTGCTCTCGAAGCGCCCGGGGAACCTCGAACCGTCCGCCTTCGCGGCGCTGGCCGAACTGGCCAGGGACGTCGGGGAACCGGAGTGATCCGCATGCTGGAACTGTTGCAAACCACCACGAGCACGACGGAGCGGCTCGCCGTCACCACCGCTATCGTTCTCGTCGTCGTCGGCGTTCGCTACGGCGTGCGACGGTTCCGGCAGCGATGGAGCGGCGAGTTCGGTACGCTCCCGCGGCTGGGCCTCTCGACGGTCATCGCGGCGATCACCGGACTCGGCATCCTCGCGCTCATCTTCGTCTGGGGGCTCGGCGAGGAACTGATCCGGGCGCACACCCAGCTCGAGCTGACCAAGGAAGCACCGAAGATCGTCCTCGGCCTCATCATCCTCGGTGGCGCCTACGGGATGACCGACTTCGTCGGGGAGATCATCCGGAAAGTCGTCGGATCGCGGGAGCGGGTCTCACGGCACCAGCAGGAAGTGCTCTACCGACTGACCCAGCTGGCGATCTACTCCGTCGCCTTCCTCATTGTCATCGGGCTGTTCACGCAGAACCTCGGCGGGCTCCTCATCGGTGCGGGCTTCCTCGGCATCGTCGTCGGCATGGCGGCCCGGCAGACGCTCGGCGCCGCGCTCGCGGGGGTCGTCCTGATGTTCTCGCGGCCGTTCGAGGTCGGCGACTGGGTCGAGATCGGCGACCACGAGGGCACGGTGACGGAGATCACCATCGTGAACACCCGGGTCCAGACGTTCGACGGCGAGTTCGTCACGATCCCGAACGACCAGGTCGGCGGCAACGCCGTCGTCGACCGGTCGAAGAACGGCCAGCTCCGTATCGAGGTCGAGGTCGGCGTCGACTACGAGGACGACCCGGAGTACGCCGCCGACGTCGCGCTCGACGTGGTCCAGGACGTCGACAACGTCCTGTCGGGGCCGGCGCCGGACGTCATCGGCAAGCGGTTCGGGGACTCCGCCGTCGTGTTGGGCGTCCGCTTCTGGATCGACAACCCATCCTCGCGGAAGCGCTGGCGGACGCGGACGACCGTCATCAACCGGGTCCACGAGGCCTTCACGGAGGAGGGCATCACCATCCCGTTCCCGCAGCAGACGCTCTCCGCGCGCGAAGAGGGGTCCGTCGCCGTCGTCCGGACCGCGGCCGGTGGCGCGTCGTCGGAACCCGAATCGGCAGAGGGCGAATCGGCGGAGGAGGGATCGGCTGACATGGCCGCGGACGACCAGGCCTCCACCGAGACCGACGAGGAGGAGTCGCAGTGACGGACCTGGCCGACCAGCGTGGCGCGGAAACCGCGGTCTACCAGCCGGCCGAGGATTCCGGGTTGCTCGCGGAGGCCGCCGTCGAACGGGCTCGCGGCCGCGTCCTGGAGGTCGGGACCGGGTCGGGCTGGGTCGCCGAGCAGATCGCCACCGAGACGGACTGCTCGGTCGTTGCCAGCGACGTGAATCCCCACGCCTGCGAGTCCGCCCGGGAGCGCGGGCTGTTCGTCGTGCGCGGGAGCCTGCTCGACCCCTTCGTCGCCGACGCGTTCGACACGATCTGTTTCAATCCGCCGTATCTCCCGACCGAGCCGGACACCGAGTGGGGTGACTGGATGGAGCAGGCGCTCTCGGGCGGTGAGACCGGCCGCGAGCTGATCGAACCGTTCCTCGAGGACCTCCCGCGCGTGCTCGCGACCGACGGCGTCGCCCTCCTGCTCGTGAGCTCGCTGACGGGCTACGAGACGGTGCTCGACCTGATCGAGGACGCCGGTTTCACCCACGAGGTCGTCGTCGAGGAATCGTTCCCGTTCGAGACGCTGACCGTGCTCGCGCTGCGGCACGCGGACTGACCGCGGCGCCGCCGACTTGACCCCGGCACGCCGAGAGCATGTTGGATACTGGTACGTCCGTGCGCCCGCACGAACCTGATCCGGGGACGGCAACTGGCCAGATAACTACAGTGTATAAACAGCATTAGCAAATATTAAAGGTCGGCATATCGAAGTGCAGGTGATGACTGAACGTGTCGCGACGACGCCGGGGCTGTTCCCACTGCCCGACTGGGCGAAAGAGCAGCTCTCGGACCTGAAGGGCCACCAGAAAGGTGACCTGCTGAGCGGCGACGAGGGACCGGAGATCGTCGAGACGTACGACGAGGTCCGGACCGAGCTCGTCGACGACCAGCTCGGGGCCGGACTCGACCGCGTCAACGAAGGCCAGGCGCGCTGGGACGACAACATCGCCCACCCGCTGACCATCCACGACAGTGTCGAAACCGGCGGTATCGTGCGGTACTACGACAACAACAACTTCTATCGCGACCCCCAGGTCGTCGACGAGCTCACCTTCTCGGGCGACGTCGCGGGCGAGCTGGAGGCCGCGACCGACGTACTCGCGGGCGAGGCGCCGCTGCAGGCGACGCTGCCGGGCCCGTACTCGCTGGCCGACCTGGCCACGGACGAGTACTACGGCGACGACGCCGAGTTCCTCGCCGCCGTCGCGGAGTTCCTCGCGGGCGAGGTCGAGGCGTTCCCGGAGCACGAGACGCTGTTCCTGCTGGAGCCCTCGCTCGTCGAGAACCCGCCGGGCGACGGCGCGGACGCTCGTGCGAGCGAGGCGATCGACACGGTGGCCGCGGCGACCGACGCCGAGGTCGTCGTTCACTCCTACTGGGGCGCCTTCGAGGAGAAGGTGTACGCCCACCTCCTCGACGCCGACATCGACGCCGTCGGCTTCGACCTGATCGCGGGCGACCGCGAGGACACCGTCTACAACGTCCAGGAGTACGGCACGACCGACTCCGTCGCGCTCGGCCTCGTCGACGGGCAGAACACGCTCGTCGAGGAGCCGGAGACGATCGCGGAGCGCGTCGAGTGGTTCGAAGCACAGGTGCCCGTCTCGGAGTTCGATCAGACCTACCTCACGTCGAACACCGAGCTGTTCTACCTGCCCGAGAACAAGTACAAGCAGAAACTCGCTGCCCTCGCCGAGGGCGCGGAGGTGCTCGAGTAATGGTCCGCAATCCCCAAGCCAATCGCGAACAGTTCCGCCCGGACGACCACCCGAACGACACGTTCCTCCTGACGTCCGTCGTCGGCTCCTACCCCAAGCCGAAGTGGCTCAACCGCGCCGACGAGCTCGTCGACGACGTGGAGTCGAAGTTCGACGAGGCCGACCTCGAGGAGGCCCACGACGACGCCGCCCGCCTCATCACGGACGAGCACGAGCGCGCCGGCCTCGACACCGTCGTCGACGGCGAGGTGCGCCGGAACGAGATGGTCGAGTTCTTCGCCGACCGCATCGACGGCTACGAGTTCAACGGCCCCGTGAAGGTGTGGGGGCACAACTACTTCGACAAGCCCTCCGTCGTCGACGACGTCGAGTACGACGAGCCGTGGCTCGTCGACGAGTACGAGTTCACCAACCAGGTCGCCGACCGTCCCGTCAAGGTGCCCATCACGGGCCCGTACACGCTCGGCTTCTGGGCGTTCAACGAGGCGTACGACACGACCGAGGACCTCGTCTACGACCTCGCGGACCTGGTCAACGAGGAGATCGAGAAGCTGGTCGACGCCGGCGCGCGCTACATCCAGATCGACGAGCCCGCGCTCGCCACCACGCCCGAGGACCACGCCATCGTCGGCGAGGCGCTCGACCGCATCGTCTCCGGTATCCCGGAGGACGTCCGCATCGGCCTCCACGTCTGCTACGGCGACTACTCGCGGATCTACCCCGAGCTCAACGACTTCCCGATCGACGAGTTCGACGTCGAACTGAGCAACGGCGACTACGAGCAGGTGCCCGTCTTCGAGGACCCCGACTTCGAGCCGGACCTCGCGCTCGGCGCCGTCGACGCCCACACCGCGGAGATCCAGTCCGTGGAGACGATCAAGCAGAACATCCTGCAGGGCCTGCGCATCGTCCCGCCGGAGAAGCTCACCATCTCGCCGGACTGCGGGCTGAAGCTCCTCCCGCGTGAGATCGCCTACGGCAAGATGGAGAACATGGTCCAGGCCGCCCGCGAGATCGAAGCCGAGATCGACGCCGGCGAGATCGACCCCGATAACCCCGTCGAGAGCTACTCGGAGTAGCTCACAGCAGTACCTTTTCCCCGAGCCACGTCGTCACGATCTGGGTCGCCCTGAGCCACGCCGATTCGACCTACGTCGCCCGACCTGTGCCGTCCCGAGCCATTTCGTCCCGACCTACGTCGCCCCGAGCCGACGAGCATCGGCGTTCCGCCAGTTGATACATGTACGAGCCCTGTGAAGTGCCAGCAATCGAGGGCTCGCGATGAAGATCCACACCGTCAGCGGCTACGAGTCGGTCGACGCCAACATGACCGCCGTCGAGGTCGACGGCGAGGTCGTGATCTGCGACGTTGGCGCGGACGTCGAACGCGTCGTCGAGGCGGACGCGCCGTTCGAGACGCTCTCGACGGAGACCGCGATCGCGTCGGGGCTCGTTCCCGACGACGGCGACCTGTTCGCCCGGCGCGAAGACGTCGTCGCCATCGTCGTCGGCCACGCGCACCTCGACCACTGTCTCGGCGTGGCCAAGCTGGCCGGCGCATACGACTGCCCGATCTACGCGACCCCGTACACCGCCCGCGTGCTGGACCGGTTGATCGAGGAAGACGTCGAGGCCGCCCACAACGACGTGCGCGAACTCGAGCTCGGCGGTCGAACGCGGCTGAGCCCGAACGTCGACCTCGAGTTCGTCAACGTCACTCACAGCATCCCGGGGGCCGCGCTGACCGTGCTGCACACGCCGGACGGCGCGGTCGCCTACTCGCTGGATTTCAAGCTCGACCCCGCGCCGACGCTCGGCCGGCCGACGGACGAATCACGGCTCCGCGAGATCGCGGCCGAGGGGATCACGGCGTACGTCGCCGACTGCACGCGCGTCGACGAACCCGGCCGCACGGGAAGCGAGCGCGAGGCGGCGACGCAGCTCCGGAACGTCCTCGACACGGCCTACCGCGAGAACCGGGCCGTGGTCCTCAGCACCTTCTCCTCGCACATCGCCCGCCTGGCGAACGTCCTCGACGCGAACGACGGCCGTCGCCGGGTGGCCTTCCTCGGCTGGTCGCTCCGGCAGTACACCGACCCCGCCAGGGACCTGGGACTCGTCGACCTCTCAAACGTGGAGGTCCACGGGGAGAAGGGCGACGTCGCGGCGCGCCTCCGCGAGGCCGACCCCGCGGAGTGGCTCTTCGTCGTCACCGGCCACCAGGGCGAACCGAACGCGGTGCTGACGGAGCTGGCGGACCGGACGCTCCCGCTGGCGCTCGACGAGCGCGACCGCGTGATCCTCGCGAGCTCGACGATCCCGACGCCGATCAACCGGGCCAGCCGCGACGCCCTCGAACGGGCGCTCCGGGACCGGGGCGTTCGCGTCGACGGCGGCGTGCACGTTCACGGGCACGCGTTACGGCAGGACCACCGCGACATGCTCGCGCTGCTGGACGCGACCCACGTCCTCCCCGCCCACGCCGGCGCGGAAAAACAGGGAACCCTCGCTACCCTCGCACGCGAACAGGGGTACGTCGTCGGCGAGACTGTCCACCCGAGCCAGAACGGGCGCGTCGTCGACCTCGATAGCTGACCGATGCGGAAGCACAGTGACACTTGAAAGAGACCCGAGGGGTGGAACCACACAGTTCGGCCGCGGCGTCAACCCTTATCCGGAACGCCGACGCAACCACGGACATGACGTTTTCCATCGTTGCACGCGATCCGGAAACGGACGCCGTGGGCGTCGCCGTCCAGTCGAAGTTCATCAGCGTCGGCTCCGTCGTCCCGTTCGCGGACGCGGAGGCCGGCGCGGTTGCGACCCAGAGCTTCGCGAACGTCGCCTACGGCCCGGACGGGCTCGACCACCTGCAGAAGGGACTGACCGCCGAGGAGGCCGTCGAGAAGCTGGTCGAGGCGGACGACGAGGCCGAGCAGCGCCAGGTCGGTATCGTCGGCCAGGACGGCTCGGTCGCCGCGTACACCGGCGACGAGTGTTTCGACGTCGCCGGCGACGTCCAGGGCGAGAACTTCACCGTGCAGGGGAACATCCTCGAGAACGAGGAGACGCTGGAGGCGATGGCGGGCTCGTTCCAGAGCGGGGAGGGCGCGCTCCCGGAGAAGCTGCTCGCCGCGCTGTACGCCGGCGAGGACGCCGGGGGCGACTCCCGCGGGAAACAGTCCGCGGCGCTGTACGTCGCCAAGCCCGAGGGCGGCTACGACGGGAAGAACGACCGCTGGATCGACGTCCGCGTCGACGACCACCAGAACCCGATCCAGGAGCTGGAACGCGTCTTCAAGCTCTACGACGTGACGCTGCTCGCCCGCGAGGAGCCCGAGGAGACGAAGGAACTCAGCGGGGAGACGGCCGAGGCCGTCACCGGCGTGCTCGCGGACCTCGGTCACTACGACGGGACGCCGACGACCGTCTTCGACGAGGACGAGCGCGACGCCCTCGAGGAGTTCCGCGGCATCAACAACTTCGAGAACCACGACCTGGCGGTGCTGGAGGACGCGCTGGCCCGCGGCTGGAGCGAGGCCGACAGCGACCTCGACGACGACGCCCGGATGGTCGACGCCATCTGGCACGGGCTTAAGCGGCTCCCGCGGAAGTAGATTCACGGGTGGAGGCGATGAATAAACGGAACTGATCGATTCGCAAGTTCAAAGTCCTTTCCGGGCGTTGCACGGACATGGAACTGGATGACACGGACCGTGCGATCCTCCGGATTCTCCAGGAGGACGCGCGGACGCCTTTTTCGGAGATCGCCCGCCGGATCGACATGTCGAGCGCGACGGTCCACGACCGCGTCGGTCGCATGGAGGACGCCGGCGTCATCGAAGGCTACCACGCCAAGGTGAACGCCAAGGCGGTCGGGTACGGCGTCTCCGCGCTCGTCGGGCTCCGCGTCGAGCAGGGTCGCGAGGAGGACACCCTCGAGAAGCTCCGGAACATCGAGGAGATCCAGGAGGTCCATCTCACGACCGGCGAGTGGGACGTGATGCTCCGCGTGGTCGCGCCCAACACGGACGAGCTGCGCGAGCTCATGTTCGAACGCGTCGCGACGATGGACGGCTTCTCGCGATCGCAGACGATGATCATCCTCGGAACGGACTACGAGTCCGAAGGTCTGCCGATCTAATTCCCCCGGCGACCATCGGCCCACGACACCGACGGGCACAACCGGAACCCTCAACTCACCGCCTCCGCGTCCATGTGATATGAGTAGTTGGGTCGAGGATACGTTCGGAATCTCGCTGGCGAAGGCGTGGGCCGGCACCGTGGCCGCGCTCGTGGTCGGCCTCGTCGCCGGCTCGCTCGCCTTCCCCCGGCTGGTGTACGACCGCTTCCTGTGGCAGTACTTCTGGGGCCCCGTCGTCGCCGACGGCGAGGGCGTCCACTGTGCCGTGCGCCGGCCCGACGGCAGCGTCGACCTCCTCGGGCGGGCCGCCTGCGCCGAGGCGGAAGCCGCCGGCGCAGTGACCGCATACCCGGGATACACGATCGTCTCGGAAGTCGGGTACATCGTCGCGCTCCTGTTGACGATCCTCGGCGTCGTCCTCCTCCTCAAGCGACTGCGGATCGGCGAGACCCGCCGGTTCTTCTACGCGATGATCCCGTTCATGCTGTTCGGCGGCGCCATCCGGACCGTCGAGGACGCGAGCGTGAGCGCGACGTACGCCGGCGCGGAGCCGATCATCGCGTTCCCGTACAGCGCGGCCATCATCAGCCCCTTCGTCTACTTCACCGTCTTCTTCATCGCCGTCGCCTGCATCTTCCTCGCGTCCGCGCTCGCGAAGGCCGGGCTCGCGCGGAACTTCGAGCGCCCGCTGTTCGCGATGGGGACGGCCTTCCTGACGGCGACCCTTGGCTACCTCGGGTACCTTGCGGCGACCACCGAGTACGTCGAGTTCCACCCGCAGGTGACGGTCGCCGTGCTCGCTATCGCGACACTGACGGCGTTCATCACGTGGGCCGGCGCCGAGTACATCGCGCCGCAGGTCAACTACGGCACCCGGTTCGTCGGCTTCGTCGTCATCTGGGGCCACGCGGTCGACGGCGCCGCCAACGTCATCGGCCTCGACTACATGCCGCTGCTGACCGGCGGCGCGAACCTCGTCCCGAAACACCCCGTCAACGCCGCCATCGTCGACTACTTCGGCGCCGCCTGGCCGTTCCTGGTCGTGAAGCTGGCCGCGGCGACGTTCGTCGTCTGGATCTTCGAGGAGGAGATGTTCGAGGAGTCGCCGCGCTACACGATCCTGATGCTGATCACCGTGCTGTCGGTCGGGCTTGGTCCTGGGACACGGGACATGCTGCGTGCGACGTTCGGCGTCTGACTAGCGGAATTTTTGTTTCGGTCGGGAGAGAACTGGTGGAAAGTCCTCCTCCGCTCTTTATAAGCAAACCCGGGCGGGTGATACGATCTTGCTTTGAACCACAACAGCCGGAAAGGCCTCAGCCGCTCTTTATAAATGAGGTTGGACAGGCGATACGGACTTGCTCTCGACAGCACCGCAAACACCGGGAAAGCCCTCGGCCGCTCGCGGTCGCTGTCCCGAAAATCGGAGATTTTCGGGCTCCGAGAAATCTTCGATTTCTCGCGAAGCAGGATATCCGCGGCTCTCCGCCGCGAAAGACGGTCCGGGCTGCCTGCAGTAGCGGGCTGCCGGGCTGCGACTTTCTGGCCTTCGCTCGCTGCGCTCGCGAAGACACCGCCCGCCGCGGATAGGGGTCGGCGCAGCGACTCCCCGTTGGCGCGACCACTGGAAGACGGTCCGGGCTGCGACTTCCATGGTCTCGTTCGCTGCGCTCACGAGAGCGGCCGTCGCCCTTTCAGTCCGCCAGGACGGCAACCGCGACCGCGACCGCGACGGCACCGCACAGCACCCGCAATACCTCAGCCCTCCCCAGCCTCGGCCGGGCCGCGCCGGCACCGCCTCGGAAGACGGTCCGGGCTGCCTGCAGTAGCGGGCTGCCGGGCTGCGACTTCCGGCCCCTCGTTCGCTCCGCTCACGAGGACACCGCCGCGGCGCGCCCCGCCCTCCCTCGCACGCGTTGCTCGCGCGCGCCGACCGCTCCGCACCGCACGCCGGCCAGCCGGCGAACGTCGACAGCAGAAGAACCGCCGCGAGCGACGCCCGGTGACCACTCGATGGGTGGGACTGAAAGGGGCAGCCGCTGAGCGGGATGCCCTGCGACGCTAGCACCGCAATCCCGGCGAGCGACCGAAGGGAGCGAGCCGGGTGAGGAGCGCAGCGAGCAGCGCGACCGCTCAGCTGCTGGGGCTTTCTAGGTGTGCCGAGTGGTGTCGCTCGCGACGGCGCCCAGTCCAGTTTATAAGCGCGACCGCTCAGCGGCTGGGGCTTTCTGGGTATGCTGAGTGGTGTTGAAAGCGACGACACCCAACTTCGTTTATAAGCGCAACCACTCGTCTGTTGGAGCTTTCAGTGGGTACCGAGTGGTGTCGCTGGCGACGACGACCGAACGCTCACAAATAGAACCAGCCCTCACCCTCGCCTCTTATAAAGAGAATCGCTGCCTACTCACTAACAGCCGTCTCGACGGCGTCGCCGACGATCCGGATCCGGCCCTCGATCTCGGGGTCGATGCCGTGTTCCAGCGCGTAGTCGTAGAGGACCTCGTGCTGGATGCCGTCCTCGCCGATCCGGTGGTGCTCCTCCAGCGTCGGGAACTCGTGGTCGGAGTGGAGCAGGTACTCGGAGGTGGCGATGGTGTAGGTCGCCTCGGGGTCGATCGGCTCACCGTCGACGGTGGCCTCGACGAGCTCCTCGGCGTCCTCGTCCCAGACGACGCGCGCGTTCGAGACGTGGCCGTGCCACCAGTCCTCCTTGCCGAAGTCGACGTCCGGCGCGGCCATCTCGCGGAAGACCGCCCGCAGCTCCTCGCCGGTGACCTCGACGAGGACGACGGGCTCCTCGAAGGGGATGAGGCTGATCAGGTCGGCCTTCGTGACGGTGCCCTCGAAGGGGTCGCCGGAGCGGAGCCCGCCCGCGTTCGAGAGGCCGACGTCCGCCTCGTCCTCGTGCGCCCAGCGGAACGCGTCCGCGACGAAGTTGCCGGCGCGGCACTCGCCGCCGTGGACGACGTCGCCGGTGCGCTCGATGGGCTCGTCGACCTCGGCGACGCCCTCGTCGAGGTCGGCCGCCGCCATGCGCTGCTCGAGCGCAGTCTTTAGCTCCTCGTGTGGCTCCGCGCCGTCGCGCTCGTGGAGCGTCGCGGTCGGGCGGCCGTCGAGCTCGATCTCCGCGATAGCCTGCCCGTTGACGCCGGGACGAACGACGAGCGTGTCGTCGACGTACTCGTTCCGGCGGCTGTGGACGTGGCCGCCGAGGATCGCGTCGGCGTCGACGGCCCGCGCGAGGTCGTCGTCGCCCGCGCCGAGATGTGAGAGGACGACGACGTAGTCGACACCGTGCTCCTCGCGGAGCTCGGTGATGGCGTCGCGGGCGGCGGCGATGGGGTCCGTGAACGTGAGCGGCCCGGCCATGGGGTTCAGCGAGTCGGTGGCCGGGTCGGTGAGGCCGACGAAGCCGACGGTGGCGCCGTCGACCTGGGCGGTCTCGTGGGGGACGACGCCCTGCTCGCGGCCGAAGGGCTCGCCGTCCTCGTCGCGGACGTTGGCGGAGACGAACGTCGGGGTGGCCTCCGCGACCAGCTCGCGGAGGGCGTCGGCGCCGTAGTCGAACTCGTGGTTCCCGAAGGTGTCGAGGATCGTTTCCGTGGAGGCGTAGAAGTCGAGGGTCTGGCGACCCTGGGCGACCAGCGAGAGCACGCCCGGCGCGGTCGTGTCGCCGGACCCGACGACGGCGGCGTCGGCGCCGTCGAGCGCGGCGATGCGCCCGGCAAGGCGTGCGGCCCGCTCCGGCGTGTCGAAGACGTTCTCGATGTCGGAGTAGTGGAGGAGCCGAGGCATTCAGCGAACCCAATGGTACACCCGTGGTTAAAAAGCTCGGAGCGCGGTCGCCGTCGATGTCGGACGTCGGTAAGTGGGTCGCCAGTCACCCGCCGTCGCCGGCGACGCATCCACCGCCCGCGTGCGTGTCGACGGCTCACACGACCGGCTGGTATTGAAAGCGCTTATATGCGAGTCCCCTCAATTCTTGGCTACACCCTTTCAGGGGTTGATGATGTGCCGCGTCGTTAGGGATCTACCACCGGCGCGGTCACGCGAGCCCCGGAGGGAAGAGGACAAACAATGGCAGTTTACGTAGACTACGAAACCCCAGCCGACCTCGCCGAGCGCTCCCTTGAGTCGCTCGAGGTCGCACGAGACACTGGCACCGTGAAGAAAGGCACCAACGAGACGACCAAGTCCGTCGAGCGCGGCAACGCCGAGCTCGTGTTCGTCGCCGAGGACGTCTCGCCGGAGGAGATCGTCATGCACCTTCCCGAGCTGGCCGAGGAGAAGGGCATTCCGGTCGTCTTCGTCGAGACCCAGGACGATGTCGGGCAGGCCGCCGGCCTCGAAGTCGGCTCGGCCGCTGCCGCGATCGTCGACGCTGGCGACGCCAGCGACGACGTCGAGGACATCGCGGACAAGGTCGAGGAACTTCGGTAAGCCGTTATGAGCGCAGAAGAGGGCACCGGCGACTCGGAGGCCGCGGAGGTCATCGAGGTCGTCGGCAAGACCGGGATGCACGGCGAGGCCATGCAGGTCAAATGCCGCATCCAGGAAGGCTCGAACCAGGGCCGCATCATTACGCGAAACGTCCTGGGTCCCGTCCGCGTGGGCGACGTGCTCCAGCTGCGGGAGACCCAGCGTGACGCCGACTCCATTGGAGGGCAATAACAATGGTCGAAGAACGCACCTGTGACTACAGTGGCGAGGACATCGAGCCCGGCACGGGCACGATGTTCGTCCAGAAGGACGGGACGATCCTCCACTTCGTCGATTCGAAGGCGGAGAAGAACTACTTCATGGGTCGCGACCCGCGCGACCTCGAGTGGACCGAAGCCGGCCAGGGGAGCGAAGAATGAGCGAGCGCGACGAGCGCACGTTCGTGATGGTCAAGCCGGACGGCGTCCAGCGCGGCCTCATCGGGGAGATCGTCTCCCGCTTCGAGGACCGCGGCCTGCAGCTCGTCGCCGGCAAGTTCATGCAGATCGACGAGGAGCTGGCCCACGAACACTACGGCGAGCACGAGGGCAAGCCGTTCTTCGAGGGGCTCGTCGAGTTCATCACCTCCGGCCCGGTCTTCGCGATGGTCTGGGAAGGCACCGACGCCACCCGCCAGGTCCGGAAGATGGTCGGCGAGACGGACCCGGCCGAATCCGCGCCCGGCACCATCCGCGGTGACTTCGGGCTGGACCTCGGTCACAACGTCATCCACGCCTCGGACCACGAGGACCCCGGCGCCAACGAACGCGAAATCGACCTGTTCTTCGACGACGAGGAACTCGTCGACTACGACCTCGACGCATCCACCTGGGTGTACGAGGACGTCGACGAATAACGGTCGGTTTCCCTTTTAAATCGCCGTTCACACCCCGATAGCATCGCCGCTATCGACACACCACGTTTCCGGTGAAATAGGGCCGCAGGCGTCACGGGACTGGCGGAACGCCCGCGGTCTGACTCTTAAAAACGCCCCTTCTGTGCACCCTCCCCGCTTCGAACGGACGACGAGTCGCGACCTCGCCGGTCGGGACGCCGTTCACGACGCCGTTGCCTACGGCGTTACAGCGATAACCCGTCCGTCCTCGGTGAGCAGGAGGACCGTCGGGAGTCCGCCGCGGTCGGCCATGACCACGTTGTCGACGACCGTCGCGTCCACGTTCCCGCTGGAGACGACCTTCCCGTTCCCGTCGATAGCCGATATCTCGCCGCCGCGCGTCGCGACGACCGTCTCCGTCGTGGCGTCGGGGGTGAGCGGTCGGAGGGCGTCGCCGTTGCCGCCGAACTGCTGCTTCCAGACGATGCTGCCGTCGATCAGGCCGACGGCCCAGACGTTGCCGCCGCCGGCGACGCGGACGTGGCCCGACCCGACGCCGCCGACTGTCAGCGGGTCGTCCTGCAACGGGACGCTCCAGACTGCCTCCCCGTCCGCGGGCGACAGCCGGTGAACGCTGCCCGCGTCGTCCGCGAGAACGACGGTCGGCCCGACGGTCGTCCGTGGCGCGCTCAGGTCGGCCGGCGCGGTGTCGAGCGAGCGGGACCAGCGCTCCTCGCCGCCCTCGCCGAACGCCGTGAGCGTCGGGTCCTCGCCGGTCGTGCCCACGACGGCCTCGGCCGCGGCATCGCCGGTCAGGTTCCCGGTCACGGGCGCGAGGGGCGCCTCGCCGCCGGTGTCGGCTCTCCAGACGGCCTCGCCGTCCGCGCCGACGACGTGGACGGTCCCGGCACTGCTAACGGCGACGAGCGACGACTGGTTCGCCCCGGCCACGTTGCCGAAGGTCGGTGCGACCGTTGCGGGCGCGGAGAGCTCGTAGACGAACCGCTCGTCGCCGGAGACGGCGTCGAAGACCCGAACCGCGTCGTCGTCGACGACAGCCACTACAGGGTCGCCGCCGAGCGTCCCGGCTGCGACCGGGTGGGGTGCAGTCCCGCTACCAGCGCCGCCACCGGCCGAGCAGTCGCTCGCGTTCCACGCCCAGGCGCCGTCGCCGTCGCCGTCCAGCACGCGCACACCACAGTCCTCGCCGGCGGTCGGGACGGCGACCCGGGAGCCGTTCTCGACGGCGACCGTCGCCAGCGACGCGTCCTCGGTCACGGTCCCGACCGACGCCGACTCCCACTCGACGGTCGGCTGCCGGGTCGTGTCCGGGGGTTCTACGAACGCGAAGAAGACGGTTCCGGCACCGAGGACGACCGCGAGCGCCAACACGAGCGTCGCGAAGAGGACGCGGCGATCCATTGACGGGAGTTGGTCGCTCGTGGGCATACCCCTGTCGGAACTCGTCGAGGCTGACCGTGCCGACGCGGTCGCGGAACGCCGGCCACACGCTCCCAGCGCTCGCCATGCGCTCCCAGCGCTCACAGCGCCCGCCACGCGCTCTTTTATTACCGCGGCGGGCGAGGCGTCGGCCATGGGATCGATCAGTTACGCGGACTTCGTCGACCGCTCCTACGAGCCCGGGGAGACGGAGCTGGTCTGCCGTTTCTTCGTGGTTCCCGCCGAGGGCCTCGACGCCGTGGACGCGGCTGGCCGGGTCGCCTCCGAGTCCTCGAACGGGACCTGGGCCGAGCTCGAGGCCGAGGGGTCGGTCACGGATCTCTCCGCGACCGCCTTCGCGATCGAGCCGGCGACGGCGGGCGAGTTCGAGGGCTACGAGGTCAGCGTCGCCTACCCGGACGCGCTCTTCGAGGGCGGGAACATGGCGCAGGTGCTCTCCTGTGTCGCCGGCAACATTCTCGGGATGAAGGCGGTCGACCGGCTCCACCTCCGCGACTGCGACTGGCCCGAACCGCTCGCGACCTCGTTTCCCGGTCCGCGCCTCGGTTCCGGGGTCCGCGAGGGGATCTTCGACGCGCCCGACCGCCCGATCACCGCGACCGTGCCGAAGCCGAAGGTCGGGCTGACGACCGACCAGCACGTCGAGGTCGGCTACGAGGCGTGGACCGGCGGCCTCGACCTCCTGAAGGACGACGAGAACCTCACAGATCAGGCGTTCAACCCCTTCCACGACCGCCTGACGGCCGCGCTCGACGCGCGCGACCGGGCCGAGGCCGAGACGGGCGAGCGGAAGTCGTACCTCGTGAACGTCACGGCGGAGACCGGGGAGATGCTCGACCGCGTCGACGCCGTCGCCGACGCCGGCGGCGAGTACGTCATGGTCGACGTAGTGACCGCCGGCTGGGCCGCCGTCCAGGCGGTCCGGGAGCGCTGCGAGCGGCACGGGCTCGCGATCCACGCGCATCGCGCGATGCACTCCGCGTTCGACCGGCACCCCGACCACGGCGTCTCGATGCGCGTCGTCGCGCAGATCGCGCGCCTCTGCGGCGTCGACCAGATCCACACGGGCACCGCGGGTCTCGGCAAGATGGCGAACGAGGACACCGTCGGTATCAACGAGTGGCTCGGTTCGGACCTGTACGGCCTCGAGGACGTCCTCCCCGTCGCCTCCGGCGGCCTGCATCCCGGCGTGGTCCCGCCGCTCGTCGACGCGCTCGGGACGAACGTCTGCATCCAGGCGGGCGGGGGCGTCCACGGGCACCCGGACGGCACCCACGCCGGCGCGACAGCGTTGCGCGCGGCCGTCGACGCGACCGTCACGGGCGAGGACCTGCAAGCGAAGGCCGCGGAGGTCCCAGAGCTGGACCGCGCGCTGGCGGAGTGGGGAACGGAAACGCCGCGGTGAGGCGCTTGCGTCGTGGTCGCTACGAGGTATGGACCTACCGGTAGTTGGAAAAACGGGTTCTTAATTCAGAAATCGGCTGAAACAGTCGTTACAGCGAGACTGCGACTGTACCGGACGATCCAGTAGACTCAGTTTCCTCCAAGGCTGAACAAAGAAATCCCAAACAGCGATTCTATAATTATCAATGTGCCTCAGAATTATGGAGCATGAGTAGGAGTTAGATAACCATCCACAAAAGACATATATTTTAAAATGGCTTATTCATTGATATGAGAAGACGTGCTTTTATAAAAACCGTCACCGGGACAGGATTTGGTCTATCTATCGCTGAAACCGGCGCTGCGGAGTGTACACCGCCTGCACCAGACACACCAACAATGGGTGAAAACTGGTCTGTGAATGATGAGAGTGTCTGTGATTCATCTGACTACAACCTTTACAGACGAGTTTTGACTAATAACGGCCTTCAACGGAGAGTTCGAAGGGAAACAAATGGACTGCTCGATCAGCCAATGCAATCGCTCATCGCCATCCGACTCACTCCACAGACTGATTTTGCCGCCTCTTCTGAAGGCGTAACCGAATGCAGCGGAAGCTATGGTGCGACAGCTTTCGGGTTTGGCCTATCCCTACCGTGTAGTGTCGTTGAGGACATCGGTGGTGAAGATGAGGTGAATCCTGTTTCCCCTGAAGCAACACGGTACTTAGATACAGCATTCCGTGACAAAATCAACTATCTACACGGGTTTACCTCCCGATATGACCGTCAAAGACATCTCCGCCGATCTTCGTATTTCGGCTGGAAGTCCTTGGCCTATTCTAAAACTGGATATGACACATTTGGCTTTACTTACGAACCAGTATTAAAAAATCAGGATGACGATGCGTTATTGAGCGACCTGAATTTTCGTGCTTATCTATCAGTAGAGACGGATGGGAAGGACTATCTGGGTGTTGGAGGTGTATTCCCTGACGAAGAATCACCGTCTATCTCGACTAGTGAAGATTTTTCTGGAGAATTAGAATTCGATGTGGAGGAGAAACAAGATAGGACTATCGAGTTCATGGAAGGCACGAGATTAAGCGATTGAATCATAGCCGGTCTGTACTGACCGATCCAGGCTTGTCTATTTTTTACCCAATCAGGGTGAACTCTCTGTTAGAATTAGGTTGCGGGTGAGTCAGATAAATCAATGTTGAACTCGACCCTGAATCCTTCTCAGGAATAATATAAGGAATCCCACGGCGATGATACCAAGGAAAATACTCGATTTTATTCGCCTTTTTCGCACAGCCTTACTGAGCAGATATGCAGTAAGAACTGTCAGAGAAAGCCACATCAATTCACCTTGTGACGGAAACGGGGGGTGGTCAACAGCGAGTCCCATTATATATTCCATGATTGAGGCTATCAAAGGTCTTCTGTGTGCGCCTGTGCTGACCGATGGGAGACTCGGTTTCGTCACATACTCTGCATATTGAAATTGTATTCCTGCTACGGCTACTGCCGATGCTCAGCGAGGAACGCGTCGATGCGCTCCCACGTCAACGACGTGCGCGCGCCGCGTACCTGGGTCGCCAGCGCGCCCGCGACGTTGCCGATCTCGAGGGCGTACTCGAGGTCGGCATCCCGGAAGTGCGGGGCCGTCGCGCCCGGAATGCCGCGATGGGTCCCATCGTCGACCTCGGGCTCGTGCCCCCGGGCCGACTCGAAGCAGGCGGCGAGAAAGCCCGCGGCGAACGCGTCGCCCGCGCCGGTCGTGTCGACCGGTTCCACGTCGAAGGGCGGCGCGTACAGTCGCTCGCGACCCGGAAGGCGGAGTTCAGCGCCCTCGCTCCCACGTTTAAAAACGAGCGTCACGTCCTGCGGGTCCTCGACGTCGACGACGGCTTCGTCCAACATCTCGGCCTCGCGGTCGTTGACGAACAGCAGGTCGGTGTGGCCGAGCGCCGTCGCGTAGTCGCGCTCGTCGAGCAGTCGGCCGGGGTCGAAGCTGACGGGGGTGCCCTGCCCGGCGGCGAGCGCGGCGAGGTCGCCCGCGGAGTTCGGGTTCTGGCTGGTGAGGTGGAGATGGTCGACGTCCGCGAGGACCGCGTCGTCGAGGTCCGCGGCGCCGAACGCCTCGTTGGCGCCCTCGCTCGAGAGTACCATCACCTCGCCGGCGTCGTCGACGATGAGGTACTTGACCGACGTGGCGCGGTCGTTGGCGACCATGACGTGCCCGGGGTCGATGCCGGCCCGGTCGAGCTCCTGGAGCGCGAGCGCGCCGGAGTCGTCGCCGCCGACGCTGCCGAACAGCACCGAGTCCGCGTTGAGCCCGACCAGCTCCGTGGCGACGTTGGCCGCGCTGCCGCCGCCGGCCTGCTGGAGGTGATCGATGCGCTGCTCGCCGTCCGGCTCCGGGAGACGCTCGACCTTCATCGTCACGTCCCAGTTGATGTGGCCGGCACAGAGGACACTTGGCTTCGGCGGGGTGGCGTCGGCGTCGTCGACCTCCGCGCCGGCCTCGTCGTCCCCCACGGCCTCGTCCCCCACGGCCTCGTCGTCGGAGCTCACGATTCGGCCCACGGCTCGTCGGCGCCCTCGCCGAACAGCTCGCGCATCAGCGTCACGATGCTCTCGGGCGGGAACTGGCCGCTTTCCGTGACGATGGCGTCCATGTACCGCGGCGGCGTCACGTCGAAGGCCGGGTTCTCGACGTCGATGTCGCCGACGTCCGCGCGCGTCTCGTCGTCGATGACCTCGGCCTCGTCCCGCATCTCGATCTCGACGGTGTGGCCCGTCAGCGTCTCGGGGTGGAGCTTGATCGTCTGGGCGGCGGTCATGATCGGAACGCCGCGCTCGCGGGCGTTGACCGCGAGCCCCGAGGTGCCGATCTTGTTGATGACGGAGCCGTCGGCGGCGATGGAGTCGGCGCCGACGAGGACGTGGTCGACCTCGTCGAGGTAGCGCCGGGCCGCGGAGTCGACGATGAGCGTGACGGGCACGCCCAGCTCGCGCAGGCGCTCGGCGGTGATGTGGCCCTGCTTGCGCGGGCGCGTCTCCTTCACGATGGCCTCGATCTCCTTGCCCTGCTCCAGGGCGGCCTCGACGCACGCGAGCGCGTCCGTCGAGTGGCAGTGGGTCATGATCGTGTCGCCGTCCTGCAGGCGGTTGGCGCCGATCTGGCCCAGATCCTCCTGGGCGCGCTCCAGCCGCCGGTCGAACTCCGCGGCGGCGCGGACGACGCTCTCGCGGAGCGTTTCGACGTCGTTCCCCTCCATCCGCTGGAGGACGTACCGGAGCGCGTTCGGGAGCGAGACGGCCGTCGGCCGCGTCTCGCGGAGTCGACGGGCGGCCGCGCGCATCGTCGCGCGGAACTCCTCGGGCTCGGTCGCCGCCGTTTCCCGCGCCTGCGTCGCTAGCGCGTCCGCGGCTTCGCCGGCGATGGTGGCGGCACCCCGGACCTCCATCGTCGCGATCGCCTCCGCGGTTTCCTCGAGCGGATCGGCGAGGTCGTAGTCAGCCATATCCCGGATGTTCGGGCCCGACCGACATATGAGTGTGTCCGTTTGGACCGGTGGGGCGGCGAATCCGGGACGTCGGCGCCTATTTAAAAGAGCGTCGCTGGCGACGGGATCATATAAAAGAAAGTGACGGGGGGCGGGACGGGCGGAACCGGCGGGACGGCACGGGACGGCACGGGCGGAACGGGACGGCGGCTCGGCGCCCCGGCGGGACGCCTACGAGCCGACGCGACCCAGGAGCTCGCTCGCGCGGGCTTTCGTCAGCGAACTCTGCCAGAGGAGCGTCCCCACGAGCACGGCCGCCGCGCCGATGCGAACGAGCGTCGCGGCGGGCAGCGCCGGCGCGAACATGACGAGCCCGGCGCTCGCGAGCAGGACCCCGCGGACGGGGAGTCGGAGCGAGCCCGAGAGGTTGTCGATCAGCGCCGCCGACGTGCCGGCGAGCGCGATCACCATCAGCAGGAACGTGCCGGCGGTCTCCAGCCCGTTCCAGTACAGCAGGCTCTCGTTGACGACGAAGATGTACGGGACGATGAACAGCGGGCCGCCCAGCACGAGCGACTTCTTCGCCGTCCGCCAGAAGCTCCCGCCGCTCACCTCGCTGGCGACGAGACAGGCGATGGCGACGGGCGGCGTCAGCGCCGAGAGGATAGCGAAGTAGAAGACGAAGAAGTGGGCGGTCAGCAGCGGCACGCCCGCCTCCGTCAGCGCCGGCGCGATGAGCAGGACCGCGGTGATGTACGCCGCGACGGTGGGCATCCCGAGCCCGAACAGGAGCGCGGCGACCATCGCGAACACTAAGAGTAGCACCATCACGCCGCCCGAGAGCTCCACGAGGCTGCTCGCGAACGCCTGCGTGAAGCCGGTGAGGTTGAGCACGCCGACGAAGACGTTCATCACGCCGAGCGAGACGGCGATGGGCGCCGCGTTCTCCAGCCCCCGGCCGAAGCCGTCGAGGGTGTCCATGACGAAGTCGCCCACGTCGTACTCGTCCGTGAGCACGACGCTCTGGAGGAACGCGGCCGGGATCGCCGAGAGGATCGACCAGAAGCCGGCGTACAGGGGGTCCCACAGGAGCACGACGAGCGTGTACAGCAGGACGGCGAGCGGGACCCACAGCGAGATCCCCTCGACGACGAGGTTCCGCAGCGTTACCTCGTTGAACGAGACGTCCGAGGTCGACCGGCCGAAGACGGCTTCGAGCGCGTCGTCGCGCTCCTGGCTGCCGACGTCCAGCTCGTTGAGATCGGAGGAGTCGACGTCGGCGTCGAGGCCCTCCTTCAGCGTCGTCAGGTGGACGCCGATGGCGACGGTGCCGTAGAACAGCAGGGCCGGCAGGAGGCCGACGGTGATGATCTCGAGGTAGCTCGTGCCGGTGATCTGGGCCATGATGAACGCGGCCGCGCCCATGATCGGCGGCATGATCTGGCCGCCGCTGGAGGCGACCGCCTCGAAGGACGCCGCGGTGTCCTCGTCGAGGCCGTGGCGCTTGAGCAGGGGGATCGTGAACGCACCCGTCGTCGCGGCGTTGGCGGCGGCGGAGCCGTTCACCGAGCCCATCCCCATGCTCGCGACGGTCGTCATCTGCGCGAGGCCTGACCGGACGCGGTTGCCGACGAGCGTGCCGATCTGGATGAAGTACTCCAGCGCGCCGTACGCCTCGAGCAACCCGGCGAGGATCATGAAGATCACGATGAACGTTGCCGAGACCTGCGTGATGACGCCGAAGACGCCGCTACCGAACTCGACGGTCAACCCCTGCACGAGTCGAACCGGCTCGACGCCGGTATGATGGAGGATCCCCGGGAAGTAGGGCCCGTAGATCGCGTAGACGATGCCGGAGAGTCCGACGAGCGAGAGCATCGGGCCGTAGACGCGCCGGCAGATGTCGAGCAGGAGCAGGATCATCATGAGCCCGGCGAACAGGTCGAGGTCGGTGTAGATCCCGAGCTGCTCGTAGACGATGCGCTCGTAGCTCCGGAACAGGTAGACCGTCGTCGCGGCCGCGGCGCCGGCCTCGAGCAGCGTCGCGACGTTGCCGAGTCGCTCGCGGAGCGAGTCCGGGGCCGGCTCGAAGGCGAGGACCGCAGCCCCGACGAGCATCAGCCCGAGGTGGACGATCAGGTGCTGGTCGCCCTCGACGCCGAAGGTGCGCGTGTACCAGAGGTGGTACGCGACGGAGATGGTCCCGAGGACGATCAGGAAGGCGTACTTGACGCCGCGGATCCGGTCGGCGCGGGACCCGTTCCCGCCGCCAAAGAACTCAGCGACGTTCATTCGTGGAGGTAGGTCGGATGTGCATTTGTATGAGTGAACCGCGAAGGGGTCGGTTGGTGGGCGTTACGACTGGTACTGCTCGAGGGTCGTCAGATCCTCGGACCAGAGGTCCTCCTCCTTGAGGTACTTCTCGGCGCCGGGATGGACCGGCGCGTCCTCGGAGGCGAGCAGGAACTCGGCGGCGAACTCCTTGCCCGCGCGGGAGAGCACCGAGCTCGCGTCGCGGACGGCCTCGATGTTCTCGAAGACGATCTTCGTGAACTGGTAGCCGAGCTCCTCGGAGATGTCCGCCGGGAAGACCGTTTCGTAGCCGACGGCGAGCGAGGGGATCGAGTCCAGCCGGAGGTCCTGCTCCCACAGGTCGGCCGGCGTCTCGAGGTACGTGTACGGCATGCCGGACTCGCTCACGTCGGACTCGTCGAACTCCCACTCGACGAGGTCGACTTCGGTCGTCGCGTCGACCTCCTGTGCCCAGCCCGTCAGTACCTCACGGCTGACGCCGTAGACGATGGCGATGTCGAGGCGACCGTCGCTCAGCGCCGAGCCCTGGTCGCTCCAGCCCATCGACTGGATGTCGTACTTCTCCGTCGGGTTGTCGATGCCGGAGAGGCGGAAGCCGTCGAGGCCCGCGAAGTAGTTCGTCCCGCCGCGCTGGCCGAACGCCATCGAGATGGAGCCGTCAGTCGGAATGTCGGAGACGGTCTCGATGTCGCTGAGCTCCTCGGCGTCGCGCTTGACGAGGTAGTACTCCAGCGTCATGAACGGCAGGACCTGCGTCATCGTCTTCCCGACGGGTTCGCCGTAGGGAGCCGCGCCGGTGTTGGCGCGCTGGACGGCCCAGCCCGTACTCTGGGCGACGTCGATGTCGCCCTGCGAGATGAGCCGCGGGTTTGCGGCCGTTCCGCCCGTCGTCTGCGCGCTCATGCTGATCTCGTCGGACTTCTCGGAGACGACCTGCGACATCGCGACGCCGGACGCGTGCGTCGCCGTGTCGGGACCCGAGGTGCCCATCTTCCACTGGGTGCCGCCTTCGCCGTCACTGCCGGACGATTCGGTTCCGGAGTCGGTCCCCTCGGAACCGCCGTCGGAGCCGCCGGTACAGCCGGCCAGGCCGGCCAGGCCAGCGACGCCAGCTGCCTTCAGGAACGAACGCCGATCTGAAATTGAACTATCATTAACCATCGTGTACGTGGTACGCTTTCCCGTACGGTGTTTTTATCTCTGTCGTTAGCGCGAAGATGCCCCACGATTTGAGATAGTGACACGTTCTCACTGGGGGTTTTTCGTGATATATACACGGGTGTGGTGGACGAAATGTAGGCCCGATGAAGCGATCAGGCGAGCGGGAGGTGTTGGAACAGGTCGATCGAGGCCGAGGCGTTTGCACTAGCGTCGATACCGGACACGACAAGTGGTCTCGCCGGCGACGATAGCCCGTCTTCTTTATCAGTGCAACCATTCAGCGGCCAAGGTTTTTCGAGCGATATCGAACGGTGTCGCCAGCGACGACGCCGCCGACAACGGAAAAGGGACGCCAAATATCACTGTGTAGCAGAACCCTTTTGCCGACGCTTTAGCAACCCGATAAGCAATGAAACGTGGTGGTCCAGTATGACGATGGAGGACCGCATCGAGGAGCTCCGCGAACGCCGCGAAGAAGCGCGGAAGGGCGGCGGCGAGGAGCGAATCGAGTCCCAGCACGAGAAGGGGAAGATGACCGCGCGCGAGCGCATCGACTACTTCCTCGACGACGGTACCTTCCACGAGTTCGACCAGTTCCGCACGCACCGGAACCACAAGTTCGGGATGGAGGAGAACCAGATCCCGGGCGACGGCGTCGTGACGGGCTACGGCGAGGTCAACGGCCGCAAGGTGTTCGTCTTCGCGCACGACTTCACCGTCTTCGGCGGCTCGCTCGGCGAGGTCTTCGCCGAGAAGGTCTGTAAGGTGATGGACAAGGCGATGGACGTCGGCGCGCCCGTCGTCGGGCTCAACGACTCCGCCGGCGCCCGGATCCAGGAGGGCGTCGCCTCGCTCGGCGGCTTCGCGGAGATCTTCCGGCGGAACACGGAGGCCTCCGGCGTTATCCCGCAGATATCGTCGATCATGGGCCCGTGCGCGGGCGGCGCGGTTTACTCCCCCGCCATAACGGACTTCACCTTCATGGTGAAGGACACCTCGCACATGTTCATCACGGGGCCGGACGTCATCGAGACGGTCACCGGCGAGGAGGTCTCCTTCGAGGAACTCGGGGGCGCGGTCACGCACACCTCCACCTCCGGCGTCGCGCATTTCGCCGAGGAGAGCGAAGAGGACGCGCTGGACAACATCCGCCGGCTGCTCTCGTACCTCCCGCAGAACAACGTCGAGGACCCGCCGCGCGTCGAGCCGTGGGACGACCCCGAGCGCGCCGACGAGGAGCTCGAAGAGATCGTCCCGAACGCCCCCCGGAAGCCGTACGACATGAAGAACGTCATCGAGCGCGTCGTCGACGAGGGCTCCTTCTTCGAGGTGCAGGAGAACTTCGCGAAGAACATCGTCGTCGGCTTCGCGCGCCTCGACGGGCGCTCCGTCGGCGTCGTCGCCAACAACCCGCGCGTCAACGCCGGCACGCTCGACATCGAATCGAGCCAGAAAGGCGCGCGCTTCGTCCGCTTCTGTGACTCCTTTAACATCCCCATCGTCACCTTCGAGGACGTGCCCGGCTTCATGCCCGGGACGGACCAGGAGCACAACGGGATCATCCGCCACGGCGCGAAGCTCCTCTACGCGTTCTCGGAGGCGACGGTGCCGCTGCTCACGGTCATCACCCGGAAGGCGTACGGCGGCGCCTACTGCGTGATGTCCTCGAAACACATCGGCGGCGACGTCAACTACGCGTGGCCGACCGCCGAGATCGCGGTCATGGGCCCGAAAGGTGCGGTCAACGTGCTCTACCGGGAGGAACTGGAGGAGGCTCAGGACCCCGACGCGCGGCGTCAGGAGCTCATCGACGAGTACCGCGAGGAGTTCGCGAACCCATACACCGCCGCCGACCGCGGGTTCATCGACGACGTGATCGAGCCGACCGAGACCCGCGAGCGGCTGATCAACGACCTCGAAATGCTCTCGGGCAAGCGCGAGAGCCTGCCCGAGAAGAAACACGGCAACATCCCCATCTGATGGCGGCCTTCGACCCCAGCCAGCTCACGCTCCCGGACGACGCCGACGATGCGGAAGCCGCCGCCATCTCCGTTGCCGTCGCCGCCCATCTCCGTGACCAGGAGGCGGCGGCCGCCGCGGCCGCGGCGGAGGGCGACGCGGAACCGACCTGGGAGGGCGAGCGGTGGTCGTTCGCGGGGCGGGTCGACACGCTGCAGAACCGCACCGTGCGCGTCCCGACCGACGCCCCACGTGACGCGTGGGCCGCCGCCGGCCGGACGGACCGGTTCTAACGGAGTCGCTGGCGACGGGTTCTTTTAACCCACCCACCGACGTTCGGAGTTGGTAAAAACGGCCGCCAGGAGACGTTCCACGACTGCAACGTCTCAGTCCCGACTGCGGCCGGCAACGGCGGCGACGGGTTTCGCGTCCGGATCCTCGGCGTCCTCGTACAGTAACTCCCCGTCGAGGAAGCGCTTCGTCCGCGGGTCCTGCGGGTTCTCGAAGAGCTGTTCCGGCGGCCCGCTTTCGACGACCTCGCCGTCGTGAATGAACGCGACCCGGTCCGACACCCGCTCGACCTGATGCAGGTCGTGCGTCGCGAGGACGATGCCGACCCCACGGTCGCGAGCGCGGACCATCGCGTCCTCGAGGACCGCCGTGTTCTGTGGGTCGAGGTTGGACGTCGGCTCGTCGAGCAGCACGATTTCGGGGTCGACGGCGAGGGCGCGGGCGAACGCAACCCGCTGTTTCTCGCCACCCGACAGCGACAGCGCGTTCTGGTCCCCCTTCCCCTCGAGCCCGACCGTCTCCAGCGCCGTTCGGACCGACTCGTCCGCCGCCGACGCGCCGAGCAAGTCCCGGAGACTCCGGCGGAGCCGGTCCGGCCACGACCGTCGCACGCGCCGGCCGTAGGTAACGTTCCGGCGGACGGGCGCGTTGAAGAGGCTCGGTTCCTGGAACACCATGCTCAGCCGTCTGCGGACGGCGAGGCGTTCCTCGGCGGACAGCGCCCAGAGGTCCCGACCGTTCCATTCGATCGACCCGTCGTCCGGCGGCCGAAACCCGGCGAGCCGGCGAAGAAGCGTCGTCTTGCCGGTGCCGGACGGGCCGACGACTGTCAACACCTCGCCGGGCTCGACCTCGATCGAGACGTTCTCGAGCACGCGGTCGTCGCCGAACCGCACCGAGAGGTCGGTGGCGGAAAGCGTCACGACCGATCACCTCGCCCCTGTCGGCGGAGCGCCGACCCGAGCCCGTTCACGACGAGCACGAGGATTACGAGGATCAGGCCGAGCACGAGCCCGATCTCGTAACGCCCCTGCCTCGCCTCAACGGTGATCGCGGTGGTCAGGGTGCGCGTGTATGACTCGCCGTCGCTGAACACGATGTTGCCGCCGACGATGAGGATCGACCCGACCTCGCTGATCGCGCGTCCGAAGCCCGCGAGGACGGCCGTCACGATCCCGTAGCGGGCCTCCTTGACGACGACGAGCCCGACGTCGACTTTCGTCCCGCCCATCGCGTAGGCCGCGTCGCGCACGGACTCCTCGACCCCCTCGACGGCGGAGAGGCTGACGCTCGTGATGACGGGCGTCGCGAGCACGAACTGCGAGGCGATCATCGCCTTCGGCGTGAACGCGAGGTCCAGGACCCCGAGCGGGCCGCTGTTCGAGAGCAGCATGAGGACCACGAGGCCGACGACGACGCTGGGGAACCCCATCCCGGTGTTGATAACGGCCGTGACGACGCGCTTGCCCGGGAAGTCGGTGAAGCCGACGAGCAGCGCGACCGGGAGGCTGAAGAGGGTGCTCAGCCCGACGGCGGTCAGACTCACCTGGAGCGAGACGACGACGATGCTCACGACGTACGCCCAGCCGCCCTCGGGTAGCTGTATCTGGAGCAGCAGCGGGTCCATCAGTAGTTTGCCGGCACCTCGTTCTCCACCCAGTACAGGTACTGCTTCTCCCGCGTCGTGAGCGACGACGCCTCGTTCGCGGAGTAGCCCTGCGGGACGTACTGGCCGAAGTTCGGTTCCTCCGAGATGGCGTTCGGGAAGAACAGCTGCGACCCGTTCGCGGTGTACTCGCTGATCATCGTCTGGGCCTGCGGGCTCGTGATGAAGCCGATGTACGCCATCGCCGCCTGGTAGTTCACGTCGCCGTACTTGGCGGGATTCACGGCCATGATGCCGTACGGGTTCTTCAGGAGCACCGGCCCGCCCTTCAACGGCCCCTGCACGTGGATGACGAGCCCGATCTCGTCTTGCATCGAAAGGTAGGTGCCGCGGTCGGCCAGCGTGTAGGCGCCGGTCTGGTCGGCCTGGACCAGCGTGTCGCCCATCCCCTTGCCGATCGCGCGGTACCACTCGCCGCTCGGGTCGACACCGGCCTCGTCCCAGACGATGAGCTCCTTCTTGTTCGTCCCCGAATCGTCGCCACGCGAGACGAACGTGGCCTCCTGCTCGGCGATGGTCGCGAAGGCCTCCGTCGCGCTCTCCATCCCGTTGATCCCGGCCGGATCGTCCTCGGGGCCGACGATGACGAAGTCGTTGAACATCACGTCGCGGCGGTTGACCCCGAAGCCGTCCTGCATGAACTGGTCTTCCGCGTTGCGCGCGTGGACTAGGATCACGTCCGCGTCGCCGTCGCGGGCGGTCCGGAGGCTGGCGCCGGTCCCCTTCGGGATCGTCTTCACCGTCACGCCGTACTGCTCCTCGAAGACCGGGTTCAGCTCGTCGAGCAGGCCCGTGTCGTACGTGCTCGTCGTGGTCGCTAACACGAGCTCGCCGTCGCCGATCCGTCTCGACCCCTCGGCCATCTCGGTCGGCGTTTCCGCGGCGCTCTGTCCCTCCTGTCCAGTGCATCCAGCCAGACCGATCGCGGAGCCGAGTCCCACTGCCTCGAGGAACCGGCGGCGTTGTATCGACATAGAAACATCGATGGACGACGACCACTTAACGATTTGGGAGCTGTCGGGTCCCCGGCGGAAGCGACGGCCGCCGGCAGTCGGCCGGCAGCGACAGCCCCAGCAGCAGGCCGACAGCGACGGCCCCAGGCAGCCGGCCGGCCGCGGGGGGGCGATCCGCCGCGAGTACGAGGATTTACATACGAACCCTCGGCCAACACCGCGCGTGACGTAGCCACTGACGACGCGGCGGCACGCGGGTGTCCGGTGTCACCGTCGCTGTCGACCGTGAAGCGACACCGGCTGTCAGCTCACCCACGACGAAAAACGGCTCTCAGCCCTCGTACTCGGCCCAGATGTAGCGCGTGCCGTAGCTCCGGTACGGCCGCCACGTCTCCGCCACCTCCCGCATTTCGTCCCGACTCATCCCGCCGTCGTTGCCGTAGACTGCCTCGATTCCCTTCCGGATCGCGAGGTCGCCGAGGGGGAGCACGTCCTCGCGACCCAGCACGAAGATGAGATACATCCGGGCCGTCCAGTCGCCGACGCCCCGGATCGCGGTCATCTCGTCGACGACTTCGTCGTCCGTGAGGTCGGCGAGGCCTTCGCGCGTCAGGTCCTGTGACCGGAACGCCTCGGCCGCCGAGCGGAGATAGTCGACCTTCGTCTCGCTCAATCCGGCGTCGCGGAGCGCGTCGGTGTCGGCCGCGAGCACCCGCTCCGGCGTTACCTCGTCGTCGAGCAGCCCGAACGTCCGCTCGCGGATGGCGTTCGCCGACGCCGTCGACAGCTGCTGGTTGATGATCGATCGGCAGAGCTGGCGGAACTCGTTGTCGGCCGGCTCGATGGTCAGCCGGCCGTGGGTCTCCACGAGCCGGTCCATCTGCGGGTCGCTTCGTAGGGTGCGCTCGATCTCCTCGTGCACGCTGTGATCGAAGCGACCGATTCTCAAGTGGGTTTCGTCCCGGCGTAAACTCGGCGATCGTTTCTCGTTCACAAAAGGGAAACGTTGAATCGGCCGGCTGCCGACCGCCCGCACATGGAACTCGACGACGTCGACCGAATCACCGTCCTCGGCGCGGGGAACATGGGTCACGGGATCGCCGAAGTCGCCGCCCTCGCGGGCTACGACGTGGTGATGCGGGACATCCAGGAGGAGTTCGTCCAGAACGGCTACGAGCAGATCGAGTGGTCCCTCGACAAGCTCGCCGAGAAGGACCGGATCAGCGAGGCCGAGGCCGACGACGCGCTCGACCGGATCACGCCCGTCGTCGACCTCGAAACGGCGGTCGAGGACGCGGACGTCATCATCGAGGCCGTCCCGGAGAAGATGGAGATCAAGAAGGACGTCTACTCCGAGGTGGGGAAATACGCGCCGGAGGAGGCGATCTTCGCCACGAACACGTCGAGCCTCTCGATCACGGAGCTGTCGGAGGAGACGGACCGCCCCGAGCAGTTCTGCGGGATGCACTTCTTCAACCCGCCGGTCCGGATGCAGCTGGTCGAGGTAATCTCGGGGGCGCACACCGACGAAGCCGTCCTCGACCTGATCGAGGACCTCGCCGAGTCGATGGGGAAGACCTCCGTTCGGGTCCACAAGGACAGCCCCGGCTTCATCGTCAACCGGGTCCTGGTCCCGCTGATGAACGAGGCGGCCTGGATCGTCGAGGCAGAGGACGCCACGATCGAGGAGGTGGACTCCACGACGAAGTACGGCATCGGGCTCCCGATGGGCGCCTTCGAGCTCGCGGACCAGGTCGGCATCGACGTCGGCTATCACGTTCTCGACTACATGCACAGCGAGCTGGGGGAGGCCTACCGACCGTGTCCGCTGCTCATTAGCAAGGTCGAGAAGGACGAGATCGGCAAGAAATCGGGGAAGGGGTTCTACGACTACGAGGACGGCGGTCCCGAGATCCCGGGCGACGCGATCCGCGACGACGTCCGCCGCCGACTACTCGCGATCATGGCGAACGAGGTCGCCGGGCTGATCGAGAACGACGTCGCCGACGCCGACGCGATCGACGAGGCCGTGATGCTCGGGGCGGGCTACCCCGAGGGCCCGGCGACGATGGCCGACGACGAGGGGTTGGACACGCTCGTGGAGACGCTCGAGGAGCTTCACGAACAAACCGGCGAGCCGCGGTACGAGCCAACCGACTACCTGCGTGAAGCCGCCGACGCCGGCGGGTTCTATGTCGAGACCGAGCCCGCTAACGGGGAAAGCGAGTTCGAGACGCTCGACGTGAGCGTCGAGGACGACGTCGCTCACGTCCAGCTCGACCGCCCGCACCGGATGAACACCATCAGTGAGGACCTGCTGGACGAGTTCGCCGTGGCCATCGACGAGCTCGCCGATGACGACGAGGTCCGCGCGGTGCTGCTGTCCGGCGCCGGCGACCGGGCGTTCTCCGCCGGGGCCGACGTCCAGAGCATGGCGACCGGCGGAAGCGACCCCCTGAGTGGGGTCGAACTCTCGAAGAAGGGGCAGTCGACCTTCGGCAAGCTCGAGGAACTCGACAAGCCGGTCGTCGCCGCCATCGACGGCTACTGTATCGGCGGCGGGATGGAACTCGCCACCTGTGCGGACTTCCGCATCGCGTCGACGCGCTCGGAGTTCGGCCAGCCGGAACATAACCTCGGTATCCTCCCCGGCTGGGGCGGCACCCAGCGACTCACACGCATCGTCGGCGAGGGCCGCGCGAAGGAGATCATCTTCACCGCCGACCGCTACGACCCCGAGACGCTGGAGGAGTACGACTTCCTCAACGAGGTCGTCGCTACCGAGCGACTCATGGACCGCGCGTTCGAGTTCGCCGAGGACATGGCTGCCGGCCCGCCGATCGCCCAGAAGTTCACCAAGCGTGCGATCCGTGCGGGGCGGACGGACAGCGAGGCCGGCCTCGAAGTCGAGTCGCAGGCGTTCGGGCACCTGATGAACACCGACGACCTCATGGAGGGTGTCACGGCGTTTATGAGCGACGAGGAACCGGAATTCGAAGGCAAGTAGGGTCGGATCGTCGCTCGCGCGTTCCCGTGATGCCTTCCCGGCAAAGCACCGGAATTCCCGCCGCGGATCGCAACCCGGGAGTGGACTGAGAGCCCATTGCACGGCCGAGTGAGTTGAAAAGGGTTAAACCGAACCAGCCAGAACCAGTTGATACGCTCGATTGGTGTAGTCCGGCCAATCATGTTGGCCTTTCGAGCCGACGACCAGGGTTCAAATCCCTGATCGAGCATCCTTCAGCAGTCACGTACCGGAGAGCGATGCCGCCGTCGTTCCGCGCTGAGATAGCTGCCGGCAGGACGCTGATCCAGCCGGAACGCGACGTTTTCAAGCGTCGACCGCGAACGGCCGCCATGAGTCTCCCGGACCTCCCGACCGGCTGGCAGGTGTGGAACGAGGAGCCCGACGGCCGCGTCATTCTCACGTTTCGCCCGGACGTGTTCACCGAGGACGAGTACCCCGCGGAGTGTCTCCCGACGATCTACGTTACGAACGGGTCGCGGAAGCGACGGCCAGGGGCCGGGCAGTATCAGACTGAGGAGTGGCACGTCGAGCTCTTCCTGGAGCCGGAGATTGAGGTCCTGACCGAAACGTTCGACACTCGCGACGCCGCGCTCGAGGGCGCGGTCGACGTCGCTGGACGGTTCGCCGACGGTGACGTCGATCCCCGAGCACACTACCAGATTCCGCGGGAAGACTACTTCGCGGCACTCGACCGACTGACTGGCGGCGACTGAAACGGACCCGTCGGTTCGGCGCTACTCCAGCACGATCAGCACGTCGCCCATGTCGACGCTGTCGCCCTCGCCGACGGCGACGTTCGTGACGGTGCCGCCGCGCTCGGCGACGACGTCGTTCTCCATCTTCATCGCCTCGAGGACGCAGACGACGTCGCCGGCGCCGACCTCGTCGCCCTCCTCGACGTTGACCGAGAGGATCGTCCCCTGCATCTCGGCCTCGATGGCCTCGCCGCCCTCGGCGACTTCGACCGCTTCGCCACCGCTTTCCTCCTCACTGCCGCCAGCTCCCTGCGGACGGCCGCCACCGCCGCCACCATCGGCTCCGCCGCCGGTTTCGGGCGTCGGGATCGACGGTGCGCCCTCCTCCTCGAGGGAGACGTCGAAGCGCTTGCCGTTGACCTCGACGGTGAACTCGCGCTCGGTAACTTCCGCTTCCGCTTCGCCCTCGGCCTCGAGGACGCCCTCGGTCCCCCACTTCTCCTGGGCGTCGACGAGGCGGTCCCGGTCGAGCTCCTCGTCGAGGTACTTCGTCGTGTGCGTGCCCGCGCGGAACTCGTCGTCGTCCAGCATGAGCCGATGGAACGGGATGATGGTGACGACGCCCTCGAGGTCGTACTCGGCGAGGGCACGCCGCGAGCGTTCGAGACACTCCTCGCGGTCCTCGCCCCAGACGATGAGCTTCGCGATCATCGAGTCGTAGTCGGTGACCAGTTCGTCGCCCTGCCGGAGGGCGTCGTCGACGCGGACGCCGATGCCGCCCGGCGCGTCGTAGACGTCCAGCGAGCCCTCGCTGGCGGGCTGGAAGTCGTCGGCAGCGTTCTCGGCGTTGATCCGGAACTCGATCGCGTGGCCGTCGAGGTCGACTTCGTCCTGCGCGATGGAGAGCTCGTTGCCGGCGGCGACCCGGAGCTGCTCCTTCACGATGTCGAAGCCGGTGAGCTCCTCCGTGACGGTGTGTTCGACCTGGATACGGGTGTTCACCTCGAGGAAGTAGAAGTTCGCGTCCGGCCCGAGCAGTTCGCCCGGCTCGCGGTCCTCCTCCTCGACGAGGAACTCGACGGTGCCCGCGTTGAAGTAGTCGGCCGCGCGAACGCCGCGGCGGGCGGCGTCGCCGATCTCCTCGCGGAGCTCGTCCGAGAGCGCGGGGGAGGGCCCCTCCTCGATCACCTTCTGGTGACGGCGCTGGAGCGAGCAGTCGCGCTCGCCGAGGTGGACGACGTTGCCGTCCTCGTCGGCGATGATCTGGACCTCGATGTGGCGCGGGTTCTCGAGGTAACGCTCAAGGTAGACCGAGTCGTTCGAGAAGTACGCCTCGCCCTCGCGCTTCGCGGACTCGAGCTGGTCCGCGGCCTCGTCGGCGGACTCGACGACTTTCATCCCGCGGCCGCCACCGCCACCTTCGGCCTTGATCGCGATGGGGTAGCCGTGCTCGTCGCCGAAGTCGGTGACCTCCTCGACGTCCTCGACGGGTTCGGTCGTGCCGGGGACGATGGGCACGTCGGCCTCCTCCATCACGCGGCGGGCGTGGGTCTTCTCGCCGAGGCGCTCCATCGACTCGCTGGAGGGGCCGACCCAGGTGAGGCCGTCCTCCTCGTGGACGCGCGCCGCGAAGTCGGCGTTCTCCGCGAGGAAGCCGTAGCCGGGGTGGATCGCGTCGGCGTCGGCCTTGTTCGCGGCCTCGATGATCGCCTCCTGGTCGAGGTAGGAGTCGGCCGCGCGGGCGGGGCCGACGTTGTACGCCTCGTCCGCGTACCGGACGTGGCCGCCGTGTTTGTCGGCCTCACTGTAGACGGCGACCGTGTCGATGCCGAGTTCCTCGCAGGCGCGCATCACCCGCACCGCGATCTCGCCGCGGTTGGCAACCAGAACCTTGTCGAACATTCTTGCGGGTCTCTTCCACCAACGGGTACCTCATTCTGTCGGTCCAAGCCGACGAGAGCGGGCAACGGATTCGCCGGTTTAGCGGGAGATTCGCTCCAGCAAGGGGTAATACAGCCACCCACACCCCGGTGAATAGACATTTATACCATTACCACAAATGATGGCGTAGCCGGATCTTGGGGGATCCTGGCGTTTCGCGACGCGGCATCCGTCTGGATGGCGCTCGCAGTGGAAGGAGGGAATGCGACGCGTCGGGCACCATCGTGCCCGTGATTCTCGTTTCCTTTTAAGTCAAGCTACCCAGGTACGGATCGGCGAGCAGTTGAGTGGTCGCGTTCGACGCGATAGAGAGCCGTTCTCGTCGCTCACCGAGAAGCACCCTGATGGTCCTACTTCGAGATCGGATGTACAGATTTGGACCCTAACTGCTCTTGACAGCACCGCAAACACCCAGAAAGCCCTCGGCCGCTCGCGGTCGCTGTCCCGAAAATCGGAGATTTTCGGGCTCCGAGAAATCTTCGATATCTCGCGAAGCAGGATATCTGAACCTCTCCGCACCGGTCGGTTCAGATAGTGCCTGTCTCAGCGACTCCCCTCCGGCGCGACCGGCCGTCGCCCTTTCAGTCCGCCAGGACAGCACCGCCCAGCCACCGCGACAGCGACAGCACCGCAACCGCAGACGCACCGCATGCCGGTTGTCCGGCGTACGGAGCTAGCCCGAGGGCCGCCGCGAGCGACGGCCCTGCCACCACTCACGGGCGGGACTGAAAGGGGCAGCCGCTGTGCGGGACGCCCTGCGACGCTAGCACCGCAATCCCGGCGAGCGACCGAACGAAGTGAGGGAGCGAGCCGGGTGAGGAGCGCAGCGAGCAGCGCGACCGCTCAGCGGCTGGGGCTTTCTGGGCATGCTGAGTGGTGTCTCCCGCCAAATCACCCGAACTTGTTTATAAACGCAACCGAGCAACAGCTGAGGCTTTCGAGGCATGCGGAGTGGCGTCGCCCGCGACGACGACCGATCAACCACAGAAACGGACTCGATCAGACCGCACTAAGCCCACCGTCGACGACGAGCTCCGCGCCGGTGATGTAGTCGGCCTTGTCGCTGGCGAGGAAGACGACGGCCTCCGCCACGTCCTCGGGGCTGCCGAAGCGCTCGGCGGGGATCTCGCCCTCGTAGCGCTCCTCGCGCTCGGCGCCGATGGTCGGGACGTCCTCCGTCGTCATCGCCGTCTCGATGACGCCCGGGAGGACGGCGTTGACGCGGATGTCGGGGCCGAGCGCGTCGGCCATCGACTTCGTGAAGTTGGAGACGGCGGCCTTCGCGCCGTCGTAGACGGGGTGGTTCTCGTTGCCGTGGAGGGCGGCGATGCTGGAGACGTTGACGACGACGCCTTCGTCCATGTGCTCGGCGGCGGCCTGCCCGCCGAAGAAGGCGCCCTTCGCGTGCGTGTCCATCATCTCGTCGTAGTCCGCCTCGTCGACCTCGACGTACTGCTCCGCGCGGAAGATGCCGGCGTTGTTGACGAAGACGTCGACGCCGCCGAAGCGGTCGGCGGTCTCGGCCGCGCGCCGGAGGTCGTCCGGGTTCCGGACGTCGCACTCGACGTGGACCGCGTCCTGGCCCGTGAGCTCGGTGACGACGACGTCCGTCGGCTCCTCGGCGATTCGCGGGTCGCGCCGCACGTCCGCGACGACGACGTCGGCGCCGTTGTGCGCGGCGGTCAGGCAGATCTCGCGGCCGATGCCGGAGGCGCCGCCGGTGACGACCACGGTGTCGCCTTCGAGCAGGTTCATGCTCGAGTGCTCGCGCGGGTGCGCCGTGAAAGATGTGGCCGAACAGGTGTTCGGCCGGTTTTGAGAGGCGGACGATTCAGGAGCGTCGCGGGACGGAAGTCGCCTCGCCGCTCGCGATGTTAGAAACTACTATACCACCGCGGGACTGACCCGCAAACGGCATGAGTCAGTCGTACAATCGTGGCCTCATCGAGGACTTCGGCCGCTGGCGGGAGTTCTCCGCGGGGATGTGGGCCTGGATCTTCCACAAGTTCACCGGCTGGGTGCTTGTGGGGTATCTGTTTACCCACATTGCCGTGCTGAGTACCGCGATACCGGCAGCGGGTGCGGGAGAGGCAACTCTGGCGGCGGGCAACGACGTCTTCACGCAGACGATCGTAACCCTCGAAGAGTTGCTCCTCGTCCGCATCCTCGAGGTCGGCCTCCTTGCAGTCGCCGTGTTCCATATTCTCAACGGCACGCGGCTGCTGTTCGTCGACCTTGGTATCGGATTGGAATCGCAGGACAAGAGCTTCTACGCGTCACTGATCCTGACCGGCGCGATCACGGTCGCCTCAGTGCCGACGTTCCTCGCGGGGGCGTTCTAACATGGCTGAACGATACAGCTCCTTCACGCCGGGCGGCACGTCGTGGCTGCTCCAGCGTATCACGGCGGCGTTCCTGATCGTCGTGTTGGCCTTCCACTTCTTCCTGCTGCACTTCGTCCACCACGCGGACGAGGTCTCGTTCCTGATGAGCGCAGGACGGATGGAACACTGGACGTACTACTCGCTGATGGTCCTGTTCCTGCTGACGGCGACGTTCCACGGCGTCAACGGCGTGTACAACGCGCTGATCAACCAGGGCCTCTCGGGCCGCAAGAAGACCGTCGTGAAGTACACCCTCGTGACGGCCAGCGTCATCCTGATCGTCCAGGGGATTCGCACGGCGAACGCCTGGGCCGGGATTCCCCTCTACTAACCATGAGCACGCAAGTTCCCGACCAGACCGACGAAGAGACCGAGACCGACGCGGCGGACGCCAAATCCCCCGGCGAGGTCCGCCGCGAGGAGAAGCGCGCTCGCGCCGCCGAGGCGGAAGCTGAAGCGGCCGCGGAGGAGGCCGAGGCCGCCGAGTCCGGGAAGGCAGGCGAGAACACGGTCGAACTGCAGGTGTTCCGCTACGACCCGGAAGTCGAGGGCAAACAGGAACCGCGGTTCGACGAGTTCCACGTCCCCTTCGAGAAAGGGATGACCGTCCTCGACGCGCTCATCTACGCGCGGGACCACTACGACTCCTCGCTCACCTTCCGGCACTCCTGCCGGCAGGCCGTCTGTGGCTCCGACGCGCTCTTCATCAACGGCTCCCAGCGACTCGGCTGCAAGACACAGATCTCCGAGCTTTCGGCGCCGGTACGCGTCGAGCCGCTCCCGCACGCCGAGGTCCAGAAGGACCTCGTCGTCGACATGGAGCACTTCTACGACCAGATGGAGGCAGTCGAGCCGTACTTCCAGACGGACGAGCTGCCCGACGAGGAGCTCGAGGAACAGCGCCAGAGCCGCGAGAACCGCGAGAAGATCAAGATGTCGACGCGGTGTATCTGGTGTGGCGCCTGTATGTCCTCCTGTAACGTTGCCGCCGGCGACAACGAGTACCTCGGCCCCGCCGCCATCAACAAGGCCTACCGCTTCGCGATGGACGAGCGCGAGGGCGAGGAGATGACGGAGAAGCGCCTGGAGATCCTCGAACAGGAACACGGCGTCTGGCGCTGTCAGACCCAGTTCTCCTGTACCGAGGTGTGTCCGAAGGACATTCCGCTGACGGACCACATCCAGGAGCTCAAGCGCGAAGCCGTGAAGAACAACCTGAAGTTCTGGTAACTCCCCGACCACCGAACACAACGAGACAAACACACTATGCACGAACACGACGTAATCGTGGTCGGCGCGGGCGGTGCCGGCCTTCGAGCCGCGATCGCAGCCAACGAAGCCGGTGCGGACACGGCGATCGTCTCGAAGCTCCACCCGGTCCGCTCGCACACGGGCGCCGCGGAGGGCGGCATCAACGCCGCGATCCGCGAGGGCGACTCGTGGGAAGACCACGCGTACGACACGATGAAAGGGTCCGACTACCTGGGCGACGCCCCGGCGATCGAGACCCTCTGTCAGGACAGTCCCGAAGAGACGATCCAGCTCGAGAACTGGGGGATGGCGTTCTCCCGCGAGGAGGACGGCACCGTCTCCCAGCGCCCGTTCGGCGGGCTCTCGTTCCCGCGCACCACCTACGCCGGCGCCGAGACCGGCCACCAGATGCTCCACACGATGTACGAGCAGGTGGTCAAACGCGGCATCGAGGTGTACGACGAGTGGCACGTGACGGACCTCGCGGTCACCGACGAGGACGACCCTAAGGACCGCTCCTGTCACGGGGTCGCCGCCTACGACGTCCAGACCGGGAAGGTCGAGGGCTTCCGCGCTCGCGACAGCGTCATCCTCGCGACGGGCGGCCTCGGCCAGGCGTTCGCCCACACGACCAACGCCATCGCCAACACCGGCGACGGCGTCGCCATGGCGTACCGCGCCGGCGCGCCGATGGAGGACATGGAGTTCATCCAGTTCCACCCCACGACGCTCCCCTCGACCGGGGTCCTCATCTCCGAGGGCGTCCGCGGCGAGGGTGGCATCCTCTACAACAGCGAAGGCGAGCGGTTCATGTTCGAACACGGCTACGCGAACAACGACGGCGAGCTCGCCTCCCGCGACGTCGTCGCTCGCGCCGAACTGACGGAAGTCGGCGAGGGCCGCGGCATCGACGACGAGTACGTCCACCTCGACATGCGCCACCTCGGGGAGGACCGCGTCCTCGACCGGCTGGAGAACATCCTCCACCTCGCGGAGGACTTCGAGGGCGTGAACGGGCTCGATGAACCGATGCCCGTCAAGCCCGGCCAGCACTACGCGATGGGCGGCATCGAGACGAACGAGAACGGCCAGACCTGTATCGACGGGCTGTACGCGGCCGGCGAGTGCGCCTGCGTCTCCGTCCACGGCAGCAACCGCCTCGGCGGCAACGCCCTGCCCGAGCTCATCGTCTTCGGCAAGCGCGCAGGCCGCCACGCCGCCGGCGAGGACCTCGGCGAGCCCCAGATCACGACCGGCAAGGAAGGCGAGTACGAGATGGGCGAGGTCGACTCCCCCGTCCCGCTCGGCGAACCCGAGGCCAGCGAATCCACCGAAGCCGCAACGGAGTCCGAGGGGTCCACCGCCGCTGACGGCGGCGCTGCCGACGGCGACGCCGTGCTCGAGGAAACCGTCGAGGAGCAGCGCGAGATGATCGAGGACCTCCTCGAATCCGACGGGATCAACCACGCGGAGGTGCGCTCGACGGTCCAGGAGACGATGACGGACAACGTCAACGTGTTCCGCGAGGAGGACGGCCTCAAGCAGGCCCTGCGCGACATCCGTGCGGCGCGCGACCGCTACGAGGACGTCGCCGTCTCGGACCCCTCGCGCACGTTCAACACGGACCTGACCAAGACGCTAGAGACGCGGAACCTCCTCGACATCGCGGAGGCGATCACGGTCGGCGCGCTCGCGCGCAACGAGTTCCGCGGCGCCCACTGGCGCAAGGAGTTCCAGGAGCGGCGCGACGAGGACTGGATCAAGCACACGATGCTGTCGTGGAACGACGGCGAACCGGAACTCTGGTTCAAGCCCGTGCTCCTCGAAGGGGAGTCGAAGACGTACGAGCCGAAGGTCCGCTCGTACTGAGCCGGAGTCACGGTCCCTGCCAACGCTTCCCAGTGCGACAGCGGTCGAACGTTTTGCCGTCTTTTCGTTCTTCGTGCGTCCAGTGTCGTCCTCGGTCAGTATCGCAGACTCGAAAACCGGCGGCCAGCGGCGGCCAACGTGCCGTCTTTCGGTTTTCGACAGCTGTTGAAATGGGGGTTTATTATCGTCGAACTACTCACTCCGCACACGATGATTGAGACCGATACTGTGGGTCCGGCAGGGCAGGCCGCGATGCCGCCGGAACTGCAGTCCCCTCGCGCGAAGCTCGTGTACCTGTATCTCTCGACGAACGAGGGCGGCACGGTGTCCGAGATGGCCGATTCGCTCGGGATGAAGAAGATCGCGCTGTACGGCGTTTTGAAGACCCTCCGAAAGCAGGACCTCGTCGACCGCGACGACGACCGATTCGTCCCCGCGTAATCCGATTTTGCGGTCGGTTGCTTAGATGTATATCCTGACGCCCTCGATAGCATTGCGAACAGGTGAAAGCCCTCAGCCGCTCTTTATCAGTAGCTGGAAATACAATTTCTTTATTCAGTGTGGATGACGAAACTGGCCCTCCAAATCGGTCAGTACATACTATTCAGCGACCGGTTTTCTCAGACAAAACCTTAGAAAAATGCGGTTTAAAAATAGTAGTCTCTCAGGAATTTTAAATAGCATGAGATATAAATATAGCATACAGGTCTTCTATTGGGATCTCATCTTGTTTCCTTACGTGTCTCTCGAATTTATCCTCCGCTTCCTGCTCTTGTCCGTAATCTGCCCCATCTATATCGAGGATCGCGACACTATTCCCGTCACATTCTGATATTTGTATCTCATTCTGAGTTTTACTTACGGACATCTTGTACTCTGTTCCATTCACGGTGATCCTCTCCTTGCTCATACGTCCTGCGTGGAATGGTAGGTAATTGGTTCTTTTGAACGACCATGGTTTGATATATTCCGACTGGACTGTGGTCAGTACGCAGTCAAAGAGTGATGGCCGTTTCACGATGTTTCTGAATAAAGAAACCGTATTTCTGACTACTGTTTCAAGCAAATTTAAGCAGGCGATCCGGTCTTGCGCTCGACAGCACCGCAAACGCCCAGAAGGCCCTCGGCCGCTCACGGTCGCTGAGCGACATATCTGAACCTCTCCGCACCGCCCGGTTCAGATAGGGGTCGACTCAGCGACTCCGTTACACCGCGACCGGCCGTCGCCCTTTCAGTCCGCCAAGACAGCGACCGCAACCGCTCAGCACCGCGACCGCAACCGCTCAGCACAACGACCGCAACCGCTCAGCACAACGACCGCAACCGCCCAGCAACCGCGACAGCACCGCCCAGCTACCGCAAGCCCCGGCCTCCCTCGCACGTGTCGCTCGTGCGCGCCGACCGCCCAAGGACCGCACGCTCGACAGCCGGCGAGCGACGATCGCCGAAGAGCCGCCGTGCGCGACGCCCCGGCCACCACTCCCGGGCGGGACTGAAAGGGGCAGTCGCTGAGCGGGACGCCCTGGGAAGTAAGCACCGCAACGGCGAACGAGCGAAGCGAGTGAGCCGTGAGGAGCGCAGCGAGCAGCGCGACCGCTCAGCGGCTGGGGCTTTCTGGATGTGCCGAGTGGTTTCAGAGGCGACGACAACCGACCAACCGACGAGGAGCGAACGCGAGCAGTTGGGAGCTTGCGTCCTGGAGGCGAACTGAGCGACACCACGAAGATAGCGATGGCTGACCTTTCGAACGCGGGTGGTTAAAATCGTAGTAAACCCTCGGAAATATTATCAGCCAGGCGTGTAAGAAGGCGGTATGGTTCAAACGGTTCCCCTTCGAATCCCGCTTGGTCCCGAAGTCCTCATCATCCTCCTCATGATACTGCTGCTGATCGCTGGGATATATATTCTGTTCGTCATGAACGAATGAGCTATCGCGGTTAATGTTCGTACACTGCCGATGCCGAGGATACTAATCACCTGGAGTGGAAATCCGGAGACGTACTCATGATCGTCCGAATCTGGCACGGCACGACGACGCCCGAGAACGCCGCGGAGTACGAGGAGCTGGTCACCGAGGAGAACTACGACAAGATCGAGGACAAGTCCGGGGATGGCTACGTCGGCTACGAGATGGCCAGGCGCGACGAGGGCGACCGGATCGAGTACGCCACCATCACCCGGTTCGAGTCGTGGGAGGCCGTCGAGGAGTTCGGCGGCGACGACTGGGAGCAGGCGTTCGTCCCGCCGAAGGCCCAGGAGCTGCTCACCGACTACGACGAGTACGCCGAGCACTACGAAGTCGCCCATAGCGAGGGCGTCTAACCGCGAAGCCTGGGTTTTTCACCCTCGATCCCCTGCGCTCCACTGTGGACGCGCACCAGATGGAGTTCGAGAACCCGTTCGGGATGGACGAGGACTGCGAGAACTGCGACGCCCTCTGCGGCTCGCGCGAATCGCTCGTCCACGGCTACGGCGACGTCGGCGGCGAGTTCCTCGTCGTCGGCGAGGCGCCGACCGAAGGCGCGGACCGGACGGGCATCCCCTTCACCGGCGACGCCGCCGGCGAGCGGGTCCAGTCGATCTTTGGCGACCTCGGCTTCGTGCGCTCCGAGCCGGACGCGACGGAGCCGGACGTCCAGAACCTCTTTTTCACCTACCTGACGCGCTGTCGCCATCCGGAGCGAACCCCGACCGACGAGGAAGTCGCCACCTGCGAACCGTTCCTCAACGCCGAGATCCGGATGATCAACCCACAGATCATCGTGCCGGTCGGCGACCGGGCGCTGGACGCGCTCGCGATCGACTACACGACGCGAAAACCCGACAGCTTCGACGTCGAGACCGAGCACGCGACGACGATCCGCGGTCGCGGCTTCGAGCTCGTCCCGATGAAGGAGCCAGCGGCGATGGACGACGCGGACGCCGACGCCTTCCGGGAGCACATGCGCGAGAACGTCCTGAGCCGGGACTATCGGCAGACGAAGGGCCGGCAGGAACGCTGAACTGACGCGGGTCCCTCCTACCAGTACGTCGTCCGCGGGCCGACGCCGACCCGGCCGGCGACGACGCCGATCAGCACGACCACGCCACAGACGCCGGCAACGGCGACGGTTCCGGGCGTCGCGAGCGCGGCGGGGAGGCCGGCCACACCGCTTGCGGTCACCAGCAGCACGACGAGCGCGGCGAGGAACGCGAGGAGTCGACGGAGTTGCATACCTCCCTCCACGACGGAGACGCACTAAAAACGGCGGCTTCAAGGCGCCGAGGCGCCGAGGGCGCGTATGACCGTCGTGGCCGTGCTGGCCGACCCACCCCGCGAGGGGCACGCCCTGTCCGCACTCGCCGAAACGAGCCCGCTCTCGGCGGCCGAGGCAGCCGAACTCTCGGAGGCCGCCCTCCGGGATACCGTGCTCGCCGTCGCCCGCTCGGGGAGCGACCTGCTCGTGAACTACCCGACCGACGACCAGCTGCCCGACGCGGCCGTCACCGACACGCCCGCTGCGGCCGAGCTCCGGGCCATCGTCGGTGACACCCTCGACTCGCTGGACGACGTGCGCTTCGAGAAGCAGGTCGGCTCCTCCTTCGACGCCCGCGTCGGCAACACCGTCACGCACCTGCTGCGCGAGGAAGGGGAGCGCTCCGTCGCCGTCGTCCGCCCGAACGCGCCGTTCCTCACCCGGACGCTGCTCGACGGCGCCTCGATGCAGCTCCGGTCGAACGAGGCCGTTCTCGGGCCCTCGACGGCGGGCCGCACCTACTATGCCGGCTTTACGGAGCCGATCGACTTCGACGGTGCGTTCGCGAGCCCCCCGCTGGAGACGCTGACGGCGCGGACCCGCGACGTCGACGGCGACGTCGAGTTCCTGGAAACGCAGCCGACGATCGCGACCGGCGCGGACCTGCTCGACGTGGTCCCCGAGATTCGTGCCCGCGTCGCCGCCGAGCGCAACGTTCCCGTCCACACGGCGGAGGTCGTTCACGACCTCGGGCTCGACGTCGTCGAGGAGGACGGCGAGCCGACGCTGGTTCGCGAGTGAGCAAGTAGCCGTTCTCCGGGACCGCCGTGCCGGACCGACATTCATTAGTCGGGCCGCAGGCAACGTCCGGGTGCTGGTGGGATGGCAGAGTGGCCTATTGCGCCTGCCTTGAAAGCAGGTGGCCTCACGGCCTCCTGGGTTCAAATCCCAGTCCCACCGCCTTTTCGTTCCAGTATCCTGACAGCGTGAGCGTCGGCGTCGAAATCGACGTTTGCGGTCCCAGCATGCGTCCCGTCGGCTGCCACGCGTTACCATTCACCTCATCAATCTTTAAGAAGTCTGGCAGCTAATAACGGAGTAGGTGATACAATGAGTCACGAACTCGATCCGCTTCCGTACGACTACGACGCACTCGAACCGCACATCTCCGAACAGGTCCTCACGTGGCATCACGACACCCACCACCAGGGCTACGTCAACGGTCTCAACAACGCCGAGGAGACCCTCGCGGAGAACCGCGAGGACCACGAGTTCGGCAGCACGCCGTCCGCGCTCGGCAACGTGAGCCACAACGGCTCGGGTCACTACCTCCACACGCTGTTCTGGAACAACATGTCCCCGAACGGCGGTGGCGAGCCGGAAGGCGAGCTCCGCGACCGCATCGAGGAGGACTTCGGGTCCTACGAAGCCTGGAAGGGCGAGTTCGAGGCCGCTGCCGGCGCCGCCGGCGGCTGGGCCCTCCTCGTCTACGACCCGGTCTCCAAGCAGCTCCGGAACCTGAAGGTCGACAAGCACGACCAGGGCGCGCTGTGGGGTGCGCACCCGATCCTGGCGCTCGACGTCTGGGAGCACTCCTACTACCACGACTACGGCCCGGCCCGCGGTGACTTCATCCAGGCGTTCTTCGAGGTCATCGACTGGGACGACGTGGCGGAGAACTACCAGAACACCGTCAGCAACCACGAGTAAGTCGACCCGGCGGTCGCCGGATCGTGTGCGGTTGCAATCCCGATTTCTTTTGGCCCCTCGTCCCGCTAGTCGTCCGACTCGGCGTCCAGTGCCGCGGCGAGCCCGGCGGGGTCGACGACACCCTCGAGTGACTCGGTCAGCGCGCGGAAGTCGCACGGCTCGACGTGACTGTCGAAGCTCGCGAAGAGCCCGACGCGGTCGGTCCCTTCGCCGAAGAACGTCCGATACTGGTCGTACTCGTCGAACCCGCGAACGGTGTACCAGTACTCGGCGTAGTGCAGGTCCTCGTAGCTCTCACGCGTGACGTAGCCGTAGCGCTCGACGTCGACGTACTGGCTCACGTCGACGTCGTCGATGGTCGCCGCGACGTCGTCACGCAAGAACAGCGACGCGTGCCGCTCCCCGTCGAAGATCCAGATGTCGCGCAGGCGTTCGCCGCCGAAGTATCGACACGCGTCGACTACCTGACTCGTCGGATCGGCCATCGATGTGTGCCCGTGGTAGGCACCCCCAATACGTGTTTCGCATGTGGGAACGAGCGTCGGCGCGAACCGTCCGGACCGCCAGCATTTACTCAACCGCTGCCGAACGACGAGTTATGCCGGAACCAAAGGACGCGTTCGACGAGATCTACCCCTGTGACTTCTACACGGCCGAGGAGCTGCTGGAGCCGGACAAGATGTACACCGTGCCGGAGATAGCCCGCCTGCTGCAGGGGCTCGACCCCGACGCCGAGGTCGACGAGGGGACCGAGGCCGTCCTCGTCGACTGGGCCATTCCGTGGGTCATGACGAACGCGGACGACCTCGTTATCGGTGAGCCGCTGGAGGAGGAGGGCCCGGGCTACTACGGCCTGGCCACGGACGCGACGGAATCTACCGAGGGAGCGGCCGACGAGGGGGCCAACGCGGACGACCCCGCCGAGTAGTTCGCGTGACCGAAATACCGACGGACGCGACGCTGCTCGTCGCGGGTGGCACGCGAGTCGATGCCGGCAAGACGACCTTCTCGACGGGGCTGCTGTCCAGGCTCCGGAGCGACGGCGCGGACCCGACGGGCGTGAAACCCCGCGCAGGCAACGACTTCTGGTTCGACCACGACGACGTTCGGACGGCGATCACCGACGGTCGCCTGTACGGCAAGGACGCACGTCGGCTCGCGGCCGCCAGTGCCGGGCCGCTCGGCCAGGGTGACGGCGTCGAGGGCGCCAACGGCGTCGAGGGCGCCAACGATGTCGGCGGCGTCGACGGCGTCGACGGCACCGAGAGCACCGAGAGCGATGCCGAGGAGTTCGCGCCGGAACGCATCAACCCGATCCATCGCCTCTGGCGGCCGACGCCCGGCCACACCGGCCTCCTCGGCGAATCGGATCGCACCTTCCTCGTCGACCGCGTGGCAACCAGCGGCGACCCCCTGTTCGTCGTCAACGGCGCCGCGGCGGACGCCGGGATCGTGCCGGAACCGGTCTTCGAACACCTGCCGCTCGAGGCGGCACCGCGCGTTCGGAGCGTCGACGAGTTCAACGAGCTGATGCGCGACTACCACGTTCCGGGGCTGACGCGGCTGGCCAACCGCGTCGAGGCCGCGCAGGGGCCGGTCGTCGTCGAATCGTACGGCGACGTCGCGTACCCGCTGGAGGTCGCCGTCGACGCCGTGGCGGTGGTCGACCCTGGCCGAGTCCGGGTGTACGAGGGCGACCGATACGAGACAGCCCGGGAAGTCGCCGCCGGGAGCGCCCGCGAGGGGCAACTGGAGGAACACACCGACGCCGTAACCGAGATGATCGAGCCGCTCGCGACGATTGGGTTGCCCGCGCTCACGAGCGAGGAACGGGAACGACCGGAGCGCATTGCTGACGCCTACGCGGCTGCGTACGACGCGCTCCTCGACGGGCCGTGAGGTTTCCCGGATCTCAACCTATTTCCGTATCGGACCGGATTACACAGTAACCGATGCGAGAGGGGACCCGGCGGTGGATCGGCGGCGCGCTCGTCTGTGCGCTCGGGCTTCTGCTAACGTCGCTGACGGTCGGCGACATGTATCAAGACGTCAGGCTCGGGGAGCCGGTGTGGACGACGGTCGCCGAGAACAGCATCCCGCTCCTGCTCGACCTCGGGCTGATCGGCGTCGGGGCCGCGATCGTCACCGGGTATCGACGATTCGAATCGCCGACGACGGTCGCGGCTGCCGTCATCGCCGGAAGCCTCACCGTCCTTCTCCTCGTCGGCTGGGTGTTCGCCTTCCAGCGCTTCCAGTCGTCGTCCCGACCGATGGTTCTGGTGACGCACATGACGACCCTCGGCGCGGTCATCGGGGGCGTGTTCGGGACCTACTACGGCCGCCAGCAGTCCCAGCGCGGGCAGCTGGAGGCCGAGCGCGACCGCATCTCGAGCCTGTTCGAGAACAGCACCGACTGCATCGCCGAAGTCGAGTTCGTCGACAGACAGCCCGTCGTCCGGGCGGTGAACTCGGCCTTCGAGGAGACCTTCGGAATACGCGAATCGGCGGTCGTCGGCGAACCGCTCGACAGGTACGTCGTCCCACCGGATCGCCGGGAGGGCTCCCGCGAGATCGTCGACCGGGCGATCAACGGGGAGCGGTTCGAAACCGAGGTCGTTCGCGAGACGATCCGCGGGGAGCGGACGTTCCACCTCCGCGCGATCCCCCTGAACGACTCCGAGATCGCCTCCGACGGCTACGCGGTGTACACCGACGTCACCGAGCAGAAGCGCTATCGTGAACGGACGGAGCTGCTCCACGACGCCACGCGAGCGCTGATGGAAGCCGAGACGTCGACGGAAGTCGCCGAGCGCGGCGTGACTGCCGCGGCCGACATTCTCTCGCTCGAGATCGTCGGCATCTTCCAGCACGCGGACGACGAACTCGTGCCGATCGGGACGACGGACGAGGCGGAAGAGATGTTCGGCGGGATAGCGAACCTCCCGATCGACGGGAGCATCGCGGGGGAGGCCTTCCGCAACGGCGAGGCCGAATACGTCGACGACGTCGGCGACGATCCGCGCTCGTACAGCAACGACACCCCTGCAAGCAGCGAACTGATCGTGCCACTCGGCGACCACGGCGTCCTCATCGCCGGCTCCCGCGCCCCCGACGACTTCGCCGAGTCGGAGCGCTCGCTGGTCCGGATCCTGGCCGCAAACGTCGAAAGCGCGCTCGAGCGTGCGGACCGGGAGGCCGCGCTCCGGGAGCGCGAGGCCGAGCTCTCCCGGCAGAACGACCGACTGGAGACGTTCGCCCGCGTCGTCTCCCACGACCTACGGAACCCGCTCTCGATCGCCAGGGGGTATCTGGACATGGCGCTGGAGGGCGAGGAGAAGGCCATCGACCGCGTCCGCGACGCTCACAGTCGGATGGACGACCTCATCGAGGACCTGCTGACGCTCGCCCGGAGCGGCGTCGCCATCGACGACCGGCAGCCCACCTCGTTCGAGGCGGTCGCCCGCGACGCCTGGAAATCGGCCGACGCGGACGGCCTGGAGCTGACTATCGAGGACGACTGGGAGCTCGACGCGGATCCGGACCGGCTCCGACAGCTCCTCGAGAACCTCTTCCGCAACAGTGCGGAGCACGCGGACGGCGACGAGACAATTTACGTCGGCATGCTCGCGGACGGGCCGGGCTTCTACGTCGAGGACACTGGCCCGGGTATCCCGGAAGCGGAACGTGACGACGTCTTCGAGTTCGGCTACTCGACGCGCGACGGGGGCACCGGTATCGGCCTCGCCATCGTCGGCGAGATCGTCGACGGCCACGACTGGGACGTCTCCATCGAGGACGGGCGCGCCGGCGGTGCGCGGTTCGAGTTCACCGTCGAGTAGCGGGCGGTCGCCGGCGCCGTCGATCTCCCGGTCACTGTCGCCTTCTCCGCCGCTGTCGCGTTCCTTGCCACCGTCGCGTCCGGCGATCGCGACGACCGACCGGTGTTCGGACGACACCCCCTTTCGGGCGATCGGCGGGATTTTTACTCCGGCACGCCCGTTCACTGGTAAGACCTCGACACATGCAACAGTACCTCGACGTCGTGCGCGACACAATCGGGTCGGGCGCGTACAAACCGAACCGGACCGGCGTGGACACGGTCGCTTCGTTCAGTCAGCAGTACACCGTCGACCTCTCGGAGGGGTTCCCGCTCCTGACCACCAAACAGCTCGACGGCTACCGCTGGAACTCGCTGATCCACGAGGTGCTGTGGTACCTCTCCGGCGAGGAGCACATCCGGAGCCTCCGCGAGGAGACGAAGATCTGGGACGCGTGGGCCGACGCTGAGGGGCGGCTCGACACCGCCTACGGCCGCTTCTGGCGGCGCTTCCCGGTTCCCGAGGGCGGCCTCGAGGGCGAGGCCTGGCCAGAGGACGCCAATCGCTGGGTCACCGTCGAGGAGGACGCCGAGGGGGACCGCCATCGCACGTTCGACCAGATCCAGTACGTCCTCGACACGCTGGCGGAGAACCCCCACTCGCGCCGGATGGTCGTCAACGCGTGGCACCCCGCCAACGCCGCGGTGTCGACGCTGCCGCCGTGTCACTACACGTTCGTCATCGACGTCATCGACGACGAGCTGAACCTCCATCTGACGCAGCGGTCCGGCGACGTCGCGCTCGGCGTCCCCTTCAACATCGCCGCCTACGCGCTGCTGGCGAAGGCCATCGCCCAGCAGACCGGTTTCGAGGTCGGCGAGTTCGGCCACACCATCGTCGACTCACACGTCTACTGCGGCACGGGCGAGCGCGGCGACTGGTACGCGGACGGGCTCGACGAGCTGCAGGCCCGGATGGCCGACGTCGACAGCAAGGAGGAGTACCGTGACGTGAAGGCGTGGCTGGAGGAGACCGCCCCGGCGGAGGCCGAGGGCGAGGAGGGGTACGACCACGTCCCGAACCTGCTCGAGCAGCTCGCGCGTGAACCCCGCGAGCGCCCGACGATCGACATCGCCGACAAGCCGCTCGACGAGCTGACGGCCGAGGACGTCCAGCTCCGCGACTACGAGTCGGCCGAGGGGCTCAGCTTCGCGGTCGCGGAATGAGCGGCGACGGTGAGGTGAGCGAAGCAAGCGGCGGCGAGGAGACCGACGCGGGCGATGGCCGTGAAACGCCCCCCAATCTCGACGTGCCCGAGGACCTGACGCTCGCCCTCATCGCCGCGGTCGCGGAGAACCGCGTCATCGGTCGGGAGGGCGAGATGCCCTGGCACTATCCGGCCGACCTCCAGCACTTCAAGGAGACGACGACGGGCCACCCCGTCATCATGGGCCGGCGAACGTACGAAAGCATCGTCGACGCGCTCGGCGAGCCGCTGCCGGAGCGGACCACCGTCGTGCTCTCTCGGTCGGCCCTGGACCTCCCCGAGAACGCCGTGCAGGCGACCGACCTGCAGGAGGCCGTCGAGACGGCGGCCGCGGCCGCGGACGACATGGGCGTCGACACCGTCTACGTCGCGGGCGGCGGAACGGTGTACGAGGCGTTCCTCCCGGTCGCCGACCGGCTGGTGCTGACCGAGATCCACGAGACGGTCGCCGGCGACACGCGATTCCCGGCGTTCGCCGAGGACGAGTGGACCGAAACCGCCCGCGACGACCGCGAGGAACTGTCGTTCGTGACCTACGAACGCGCCTGAACCGGCCGAAAGCAGAGTCGCTCTCGGTATCGGTGTTCTTGTGTCACAGCTCGCGGCTCTCACCCCGGTGGGCCGGCCGCCCTGCTGGCTGTTTGCATCGCTGTCCGTTTCGGGAGGCTTTTTCCCTGCTCGCCCGCTACAGTATCGTAATGATAATCGAAGGAGCTACGCGACGAGGTGGGCGCCGATGATGGGTAACGATCAGCAGGCCTACGACCGCGGAACGTCCCTGTTCTCGCCCGACGGGCGTATCTACCAGGTCGAGTACGCCCGCGAGGCGGTGTCGCGAGGGGCTCCCAGCGTCGGCGTGACCACGAGCGACGGCATCGTCTTCGCCGCGATGAGCCGTGCGTCGTCGCCGCTGATGGAGTCGGAGAGCATCGAGAAGCTCCACAAGCTGGACGACCACGTCGGCACGGCCTCCGCGGGCCACGTCGCCGACGCGCGCCAGCTCATCGACTACGCCCGCCAGATGGCGCAGTCGAACCGCCTGCGCTACGGCGAGCCGGTCGGTATCGAGACGCTGACGAAGTACGTCACCGACCACATTCAGGAGAACACGCAGCTGGGCGGGACGCGCCCGTACGGCGCCGCGCTCCTCATCGGCGGCATCGAGAACGGCGAGCCGCGCCTCTTCGGCGCCGACCCCTCGGGGACGCCCCACGAGTGGAAAGCGACCGTCATCGGCGGCGGCCGCCAGGAGATCCAGACGCTGTTCGAGGAGGAGTGGAGCAAGGACCTCTCGCTCGAGGAGGGCATCGAGCTGGCCGTCGAGGGCCTCCGCGAGCACGAGGAGGACCTCGAACCGGCCGAGCTGAGCGTCTCGACGGTCACCGAGGCTGAGGGCTACCGGACGCTCACCACCGAGGAGATCGAGGATCACGCGCCGGAGCTCCCCGAGGAAGACGAGGACGACGACGCTGACGCGGACGCCGACGAAGCCGACGGCGACGAGGAATAACGCCGCCGACGGCCGTCGAACTCTATCTTTTTATTAACTCCCGACAACCACCAGCCATGGTACACGTCGCGGAACTCGTCGCTTACCCGGTCAAGTCGCTCGACGGCTGCGAGCGTGAGCGCATCCGCCTCACCGGCGACGGCCCGCTCGTCGGCGACCGCGTCTACGCCCCCGTCGAGGGCGCCGTCGACCCCGCGGACGCGTCGGTCGGCGCCAACGGCGGCTACGTGAACGGCAAAAGCGAGCGGCAAATTCATCGGATCGACGCGAGCTACGAGACGGCGAGCCCCGCTGACGCGACGCCGACGGCGGTCACCCTCGATGCACCGGGGATGGACACCCGAACGTTCGAACTGCCTGAGCAGGCGGACGCCGCCGGCGACTGGCTCTCCGCGTTCCTCGGGTACGACGTCGACCTTGCCCGCGAGGATGGGCCGCACCAGGACCGGTCAGGTCGGTTCGGCCCTTCCGTTATCTCCGAGGCGACGCTCGAGGAGGTCGCGTCGTGGTTCGAGGACCCCGCCGTCGACGCCCGGGAGATGCGCCGTCGCTTCCGGCCGAACGTCGTCCTCGCGGATTGCCCGGCGTTCTGGGAGGACCGGCTGTTCGCCGGGCACGACGAGCGCGTCCGCGTTCGGGTCGGCGACGGCGAGCTGACCGGCGTCGGCCCGTGTGCCCGCTGCGTCGTCCCCTCGCGGGACCCGGAGACGGGCGCGGAGCTGCCGAACTTCCGCGAGACCTTCTTAAAAAGGCGCCGCGAGACGATGCCCGAGTGGTCCGGCGGGGAGCGGTTCGACCACAACTTCCAGCTGATGACGACGACGGCCGTCCCCGAGTCCGCGTGGGGGACCGAGGTCGCCGTCGGCGACGAGGTCGAGATCCTCGAAACCGTCGCTGTCGAGGCGTAGTCCCCGGGCCGCGGCGGCGGTCGCGACCGTCAGAGCCCGCTGTCGCTGTACTTGTCCCGACGGAAGAGGTCCATTTCGTGGATCGACGAGCCCTCCTTGCCGGCCGCGTAGGCGATCGCGTCGGCGACCTCCGCGGGCTCAGTTACCTCGCCCGGCTCGAAGCGCTCCTCGAACGGCTGCCCCTCCTCGCTCATGAACTCCGTTCGGACCTCGGAGGGGTTGATCACGGAGACGCCGACGCCCTCGTCGCCGACCTGCGCGGCGACGCTGTGGGCGAACCCGCGCGCCCACCACTTGGTCGCGGCGTACACCGGGTTGAAGGAGCGCGGGAACTTCCCCGCGAAGCTCCCGACGACGACGAGGTTGCCGCCGCTGTCGGTGAGGTGCGGTAGCGCGGCGCGCGTGAGGTAGAAGGTGCCGTCGACGTTCGTCTCCTGCATCGCCTCGTACTCCTCGTCGCTCATCGTCGCCACGTCGCTGCCGCGGCCCACGCCGGCGTTCGCGACGACGACGTCCAGCCCGCCGAGGCGGTCGACCGTGGCCTCCACGGCAGCCTCGACCTCGACGCTCTCGCGGACGTTGGCCGGGACGCTCGTCGCCTCGACGCCGTACTCGGTCCGGAGGTCGACCGCGATCGATTCCAGCTGCTCCTCGCGGCGCGCGAGGAGCGCGACGTCGGCGCCCTCGCGGGCCAGCGCGTGGGCGGTCGCCTCGCCGATGCCGGAGCTCGCACCTGAGACCAGTGCCGTGGCGGAGTTGAGTGCCGTCATGAGCGTCCCTGCGTCGGCCAGCACCGTGAGTGTACTCCCTGCAGGAAGATGGGTAGCCGGCCGTGTCGCGGCGCAACCGGTGGCCGCTGCCGGGACCCGACCATTAAGGCGGCCAGCCCTGCACCGATCCACATGCACATTCTACGAGGCGGCCGCGTGGCCGACGTTGACGGAACGCGAGAAGCGGACGTGGGGATCGAGGACGGCGAGATCGTCGCGGTCGGCGACCTCGGCGACGGGGACAGCGAGACCGACGTCTCCGGCCAGGTCGTCGCGCCGGGGCTGATCGACGCGCACGTCCACGTCTCGATGGACGGGCGCCCCGACGTGTCGACCGCCGTGGCGGAGTCCGACTACACGGCGGGCTATCGCACCGCGGCCAACCTCGAAGCTGCCGTCGAGGCCGGCGTGACGACCGTCCGCGATCTCGGTGCGCGCGACACGCTCGCGCTCGACGCCGCCGAGAGCGTCGCCGACGGCACCCTCCGTGGCCCGCGGATCCTCGCTGCCGGGCAGGCGGTCATCATGACCGGCGGCCACGGGCACTGGACCGGGCGCGAGGCCGACGGCCCGCACGAGGTCCGGAAGGCGGCCCGCGAGCAGCTCAAGCGCGGCGCGGACGTGGTGAAGTGCATGGCCACCGGCGGCGTGCTCACCGAGGGCGCAGTCACCGGCGCACCCGAGCTCACGGAAACGGAGCTCGCGGCGCTCGTCGACGCCGCTGCGCCGACGAACACGCCAACGGCCGCGCACGCCCACGGCGAGGTCGGGATCAAGAACGCGACGCGAGCGGGGATCACCAGCATCGAGCACGGCACGTTCATGGACGCGGAGGCGGCCGAGCTGATGGCCGAGAAGGGAACCTACTGGGTCCCGACCGCGAGCGCGCTTGCGGGCATCGTCGACCACGGCGTCGAGGCCGGTATCCCGGAAAGCGCCGTCGCGAAGGCGGAGGACGCCGCCGACCGCTTCGTCGAGGCGTGGGAGCACGCGCTCGACGCCGGCGTCACTATCGCGATGGGCACGGACGCGGGCACGCCGTTCAACTTCTTCGGGAACATCCCCGAGGAGCTGGAGCGCATGGTCGAGTACGGCCTCTCCCCGGAGGACGCGCTCGAAGCGGCGACGGTCAACGGCGCCGCCCTGCTCGGGCTCGAGGACGTCGGCAAGGTCGCCGAGGGCTACCAGGCCGACCTCGTCGTCCTCGACGACGACCCCAACGCGGACGCGACCGCCTGGCAGGAGCCGGACGCGGTGTTCACCGCGGGCGACCGGGTCGCGTAATCGACGCCGAGGACCGCCTCGCTTGTCCGGAATCGGCGGTGCGCGGTTCGCCCGGAACCGCCGATACTCGGCTCACCGGAGCCGCCGATGCACGGTTCGCCCGGATGTTGCCCCCGGTCGTAAGCGCTTTTTACGGCCCGGGACGCTGATACAAGTAGATGTCACGCGCAGCGCTCCTCGTGACCACCCTCGTCCTCGTCGCCGCGGTCGGCGCCGGGGTCGCTGGAACGGGGGCGGCCACAGCAGGATCCGGGTCGATGGGGAGCGATGCGACGCCGTCAGGGTCGCTCTCGGCGGACGGACCGCCAGCCGCGCTCCAGCAGAGCTTCGACCGCTCCGTCGTGCGGATCCGCGTCGACGCCGACGGGAGCGCACGCTGGACGTTCCGCTACAAGCGAACGCTGGAGACGGACCAGGAGCGCGAGGACTTCGCCGCCTACGCCGAGGAGTTCAACGAGAACGAGACGGCGCTGTACGACTCCTTCAGGTCCGATGCGACGGCGCTCGTCGCGGAGGGTAGCAACCAGACCGGCCGCAACATGACGGCGACGAGCTTCGCTCGCAACGCGGCGATCGAGTCCTCGCTCGGCAACGACGTCGGTGTCGTCGAGCTGTCCTTCACCTGGGAGTCGTTCGCCGAGGTCGACGGCGACACCGTCGTCGTCGGCGACGTGTTCGAGGGCGGCCTCTACGTCGGCCCCGACCAGGAGCTGGTCGTCGACGCCGGCGACGGGCTCGTCTTCGAGTCGGTGGCTCCCAACGGCACGCAGTCGAATCCCGAATCGCTCCGCGAGAGCGACACTGTGACCTGGACCGGCGAGCAGCAGTTCACGGACCAGCGGCCACGCATCGTGCTCGTTCCGGAATCGGCGGCGACCGCGACGGAATCGGGAGCGGCGTCGACGCCCGCGACCACGCCGTCGGAAACGTCGACCGCGACGGGCGCCGGAGACGGTGACGGCGGGGCGAACTGGCTGCCGTTGCTCGCAGTGGCACTCGTCACGCTAGTCGGCGCAGGCTGGTATCGGGAGCGATCCGGAACCGCCGGCTCCCCGCTCGCCGCCATCGACCCCCGGAGTACGGACGGGGGCAGCGCCGTCGGTGCTGGCGACGACGAGTCAGGCGGGACTGCCGCTCGCAGGGACGACCCCGGCACCGAAGGGACGGCCGGGGCCGGAACGGGCGCCGGGGACGGAACGGGCGCCGGGGCCGTCACTGACGCCGATACCGACGCCGCCGGCACTGCTGCGGCTGGCTCGGCCGCCGCTGGGGGGGCCTCGGACGACGAGTCAGGGTCCGGGGAGGCCGCCGAAGGGACGGCAAAGGAACCTGCAGTTCCCGACGAGGCGTTCCTCTCCGACGAGGACCGCGTCCGGAAGCTGCTCCGGGAGAACGGCGGGCGCATGAAGCAGGTCCGCATCGTCGAGGAGACCGGCTGGTCGAAGTCCAAGGTGAGCGTCCTCCTCTCGGAGATGGAGGACGAGGGCGTCGTCTCGAAGCTCCGCGTCGGCCGGGAGAACGTCGTGAGCCTCGACGGCCACGAGCCGGAAGCCGCGAAGTCGCCGTTCGACGACGAGGACGCCTGAGAGGGCCGGGGGCTCGAACGCTCCCCGGTCGGGCGAACCGAGCGTTCCCAAGTGGAAGCCTTATCAGTGATCGGTGGTTACGGGTGAATGCGACGACGACGCGTGCTCTGATGGTGTAGTCCGGCCAATCATATTGCCTTCTCGAGGCAATGACCGGGGTTCAAATCCCCGTCGGAGCATCACTTCCTTCGTCGCTTTCTCCTCTCGAAGCTACCGGAGGGTCCGAGACTCCGGCACCGCTCGTGAGTCGTGCGAGTTGCTGGCGGATGAATTCTGCTTCATCCGCCGGCGGTGTGCAGTACATTTACTATGATACATATTTGTTGATCAACCAATGCCACTGAGACCAGTCGATACCGATAAACTGGGTGATATCTGTATTTCGATTGCCCAGGAGAACTTCGGGTTCCTCTACCTCGATCGAGTGGCGAACCGTATCAAAGAGGAGTACGAAGCCTCGGAAACCGGTCTGACGAAGACCGGCACGCTCACCCGCGGGGCAATAAAGGAGTCCATGCAGGAGATCGCCGGCGCCGAGTACGAGAACCTCAGGCAGATCCGCTCCGGAGTGTACTACTACGACGTGTTCAGCGCGGGTCACGACAGGCGGATCCCGAACCAGCTGAAGGACCTGTTCGTCTCGACACAGCAGGTCGTCACGGCCGAGCAGATCCGCAACGAGTTCAACCTCGCCGTCGACGACGTCGACTTCTTCGTCGACAAGCTGGTCGAGAACGATATGCTGTTTCGGATCGCTACCGGCTCCCAGGAGTACTACTCCGTCGGGTCGTTGCTGAAGGAACAGACCGGACAGAACAGGCTCGAAGACGAACTTCGCGAGCAGGCGAAAAGCTCGGCACCGATCGGCGTGCTCGCACACGACGAGCTCGAACAGATCATCTCCGTGAACGCGACGTCCGACGTCATTCGCTATCTCGAGCAGCAGCTGGAGTTTCTGGCGGACCTCGACGGAGAGTACCTCGTCTGGGGCGCGCTCGACGAGTACGGCCGCTGGCTGGCCGAGGAGATAAGCGACGACGTGCTCGACGAGTTCGGGGCGGCCGGCCACGCGATGTCCGTCCCGGAGTACCGCGAGGTGGTCACCACAGCGATCGAGCAGCGCACCGACATTCTCGACAGCATCAGTCGACGGCGGCGTGACGACGTCGTCGACGCGGTGCAGGACGCCCTCGAGACAGTGGTGGGCATCGAGGTCGACGGCCGGATCGCCGCCCACCGCGAGCCGCTGGACGAGGAGATCGAGGCGCAGGCCGAGAAGGTCGTCGACCCCCTGCTGTCTGACCTGACCGCGGCGACTCCATCGGTTCTCAAGGAGGAAGCCGCCGAGGAGATCGAGGAGATGCGACTGGCGGAGACCGAAGAGGCCAACGACTACCTCCGGAAGCAGGTCCGGGGGCGTGCCGAGGAAAAGATCGAGGAGGCGTTCTGAGATGCGCAACAAATTCACCGAGTTCACGACGACGGAGCGCAACGGCGACAAGGTAGTAACCGCACAGCCGGCAAACGGCGTCGACGAGCCCGTCCGGTTCGACGGGAGCATCGCCGAGAGCGGGTCCAGCGAGGAGCTGGAGGCCAACTGGGAGGGGATCATCGCCTCGCTGGCACAGCAGCACCTCGGCGGCCAGCTCACCATCGACGACGGCCGCGGCGTGATGGATCGCGAGGAGGCCGTGCAGGCGCTCGTGGAGTCCGACGCCGAGCGCGTGAAGAACCAACACGCGGCACACGCAGTGATCGAGTACCTTGCGTCCGAGGACATCCTCCGGCTGGAGGACGACCAGGTCGTGTTGCTGATGTCCTCGGAGAACCTCCAGGACGAGAACGCCTACGCCATGCTGAACAACTGGGCGGCGACCCTCGACGCCTGCGTCGAGCGCATCGATGCCGCAGTCGATCGCGTCGAGCGCAACCAGGAAACCCTCGAGAAGCACGTCGAGAACCTCGAGGACACGACGTCCATCGAGCAGGATTACGCGCAGAAGAAGGAGGAAATCGAACAGGAGATCAAGGCGATGCTGGGTGGCCGTAGCCCCTCGGAGCTCGAGGGGGATGAACGAGAGCGGTTCAAGCGAATGCGCGAGCGGTACCACCGCTACGAATCCCTCGAGGAGAGCGTCTCCGGCGGGCCGAAGGGGCCGGAAATGGAGGGACCGCAGATGCTTGCGGAACTCGTCGAGGAATTAGAGAGCGTGAAGTTCGCACTCCAGGACCACAGCACGAAGTTCCGGACGCTGGCGGTTAGCAAGAACCTCCAGGACAGCGACGCCCGGGAGATGGTCCGGAACTTCACGGAAGTCGCCGCCGAGATCGGGGGTGCCACCGACCCGAAGGACAAGATGGAGGAGATCTCCGACGAGGAGTTCATGGACCAGATCTCGGAGGTTTCGGAACGCACCGAGGAGACGGAGCTCGCGGCCGAGGAGTCGACCACCATCACGGAACGGTAACGCATGCAAGCCTGTTCGTTCCTCGGAACGCTCGGTCGCGCGCGGGTCGTCGTCAGCGACCGCCGCGAGGTACGCGCCGTCGACGGGGACGCAGCCTGGGACCCGGTCGCGGACGTCCACGACTCGGTCCGCGATCTCGTCGACCTTTGCACGGCCGGGCTCCCGCTTCCCCCCCTCGACCACAGTCCGCCGAGCGAAGCGGACGACGCCGTCGCGGCCATCCTGGAGGACCGGTATCGCGAGCTGTCCGACCGCGAGGTGTGCACCGACGGCGGCGGAGAATGGGATCCCGATGAGGATACCTCCGAGCCGACCGACGACCCGCCAGGAACGCAGTACGACGTGTATCGCCGGATCGACACGGTCGACGGAGAGCCGGTCGTTCCACTGCGTCGGACAGGTCCGACGGCCGCGAACTGGTACGTGCTCGGCGACGTGCTGCCGTCGTACGCCTCGGCCGTCGCGGCCGACTGCCGAACCCTCGCGGATCGCCAGCGCCTCTGTGGGTCGCCCGCCGTGGGGAAGGAATGGACGGCGGTCGCGGACCTGCTGTCGGCAGTTGCATCGTTCGTCGACTATCAATCAGCACTCGCTCGCTGGATCCACGTCCCCGACCGGGATAGCGTGGTCGCCGCGGATCAGGCTCGCGACGTCGCCGACCGACTCACCAACGAAACGAGGAATCTCAGATGACAGGTGTCAACCTCAGACCGATTCAGAAGGACGACAGACCGACCTCCCACGTCCGCGTGGGCCAAAGTAAGATCGGTGGGGAGACGGACGTCGTCTGTGTCCGCCACCGCGGCCGAGAGGCGTACTTCCGCGCGGAGACGGAGGACGACAGGGTAATGGACAACGTCGGCAGCAGGGCGTATATCCACGAAAACGTCGCCGACATCTACGGTGGCGTGAGTTACGACGAACCGTTCTACGTCGATGCGGACGCGTCGAAGGCGTCGGTGCCGGCGGCCAACGAGGTGACCATCTATCCGAACGAGGTGGCGACGGACGCCCTCGCGGAGTTCCTCCGCGAGACGGAGTTCTTCGTCCACCGGATCGAGGAGGTCGCGGAGATCCGCGGCTCGCTCGTGCGCTTTACCGTTAACGACATGGCGCCGGACGCCTACGGCACGCTGCGCGTAACGGAGGAGACGGACCTGACCTTCGAGGACGAGCCAGCGACCCCGGAGCCGGCGTCGCGAGCTGGTGGTCGAGGCGGCCACGACGGGGCCGGCGGCGCCGGCGGCGCTGGGCGCGGCCCGGCCGACGGCGACGACGACGGCGCGACGGTCTCCGTCGACCCGACAGTCCCACAGGTAAACTTCGAGGACGACGTCGCGGGGCTCGACGAAGTGAAGCAGACGGCCCGCATGCTCCTCGCCCTGTTCGACCAGGACGTCCACGAGCAGGTCGTGGAGATGTACGGCGAGGAATTCGCTGACCGCGGCGGGAGCATGCTCCTCTACGGGCCGCCCGGCTGTGGAAAGACCCACGTCTCCGAGGCGATCGCCTACGAGGCGAAGTACAACGCGGGTATCGAGGAGCAGTACGGTGAGGTGACGTTCCTCGAAGTTCGTGGTAGCGACATCCAGTCGAAGTACGCGGGGGAATCGGAAAAGAACGTCAGGGCGGTGTTCGAGCGGGCACACTCGATCGCCCAGGACGGGTTCGCGGTGCTGTTCTTCGACGAGATCGAGACGCTGATCCCCGACCGTAGCGATGACAATCTCCAGCGGCACGAACGAGCCGTCACGAACGCGGTGCTCCAGGAGATGAACGACGTCGAGGACAACCTGTTCGTCATCGGCGCGACCAACATGCCGTTCAACATCGATCCGGCTGCGAGTCGTCGGTTCCCGATCCAGCAGTTCATTCCGCAGCCGGACGAGGACGTGATGGCCGAAGTGTGGCGGAAGCAGCTCTCTTCACTGCCGAACGCGGAGCGGATAGACTTCGAACGGCTGGGAGCGGAGAGCGTCGGCTACACGCCCGCGGAAGTCGCGGACCGTATCCTCGGTAGCGACCTCCAGCGGGAGCTTATCACCAGCGTCGTCGAGGGCGACCCGCAGGAGGTAACGACGGAGTACCTGCTCGAACAGGTGGCTGAGACGGAGCCGAAGACGATCCGTCAGTTCATTACGAGCGTCCGGAACCAGGTGGACGAACTCGAAGGATATCCACAACTCCGGTCGTACGTCCACGAACAGGCCGACCAGCTCGGGATCCCGCTCGACGGCGCGAACAACAACACCCTGGGCGACCTGTTCGCCGGGTCGAGTGAGGCGGCGGCTACGGACGACGACGACGACGCGGCACCGACCGGAGACGCCAGGGACGGACCGACCGGAGACGCCGGGAACGGACCGACCGGAGACGGGGCGGCTGCGCCGGGCGAGCACGACGACACCCGGTCGCCGGGAGACCGATGACCTCCGAGGGCCGGCGATACGTCCGACGGACCTCCTTCGAGATCGGGGACGTCGACGACTGGTCAGTGACGGAATCGACGGTCGCGCTACTCGCCGGGTCGACGATCCACCTCGTCAGCGACAGCGTCGATACTGTCGAACTCGACGGTCCGGCTCGTCAGGTGGGGCTGAACGACAAGCTCTTCGTGCTCTTTTCGGAGAAGGTCGCGGCCTACAGCACCTCCGGGACCCGGCTGTGGACCGCGGAGGTCGAAAACGCAGTAGGGGTGGCCGCACCGGTTGCCAGCGACTTCGTCGTCGTTCTCACCGATGACCGACTGCTCGGCCTCGACGCGACGGCCGGATACGAACGGTTCGCCGTCGAGCGACCCGACTCCGACGTCGCGGCGGTCCCCGAGATCGTCTGCACGGACACGTCGCTCGTCGTCGCGGCCTGGTCGTTCCTCACGATCCTCGAACCGACCGGCGCCACACAGCTCCGCACGACGCTCGACGGCGCGATCCACGGCATCGGTGTCGTCGGCGACACCGTCGTCTGCGTGATGAAGGACGATCGCCTTCTCGGGATCGACGTCGAGACGGGTGACGAGAAGTGGTGTCACGAGTGGGTGGTCGACCGCATCGACCCGTTCGCTCACCAGGAGCTGCTCGTTCGAACCGCGGAGGGGATCCGGATGGTCGACCCCGACGGGGAGTGGCACAACCCTTCCCTCGACGATGGGTTACCGATCGCCGCCGCTTCCGGCGAGCCGGTCTGCGTCGTCGTCGATTCGCTCGTGAACGTGTACGCGCGGACGACCGGCGAAGCGGACTTCGACGCCGCCGTTCCCACCGACGCGATCGAGCCCACGGCCAGTTCGCTCCCGGTCGTCGTCGAGAACGTCAGCGACACGCCGAGCGTCACTACTGCGTCGGTCGAGGCCGACGGGGCGACTATCTCGACCGGAGCCGAACAGCTTGCGCTCACGCCGGGTGAGCGGGAGCGGATCCGCGTCGGCATCGGATCGATCCGGGCCGAGGACGTCGACGTCGACGTGTATCTCGAAGACGAACTCGTGACGTCGGCAAACGTTCCCGTCGCCGGCGGTGTGGATGCACTTTCGGTGTCGACAGCGCCGGTCGCCGCCGACGCCGACGGCTGGACAGTCGAGGTAACGGTCGAGAACACCGCGTCCGTGCCGGTTCGGCAACTCGCTCTCGACCCGGGCGACAACGTCCGCGAGAGCCTCGAGAGCGGCGAGACGTGGGTCGTAACGGTTCCCCACCCCGACGAGGGGGAGATCGTCCTCTCCGTGGCCGACTCGAAACGTCGCGTCGAACCGTCGATTCCGGAGCACCCGCTCGTTGCCGAGGTCGAGTTCGAGGAGGGACTCGTCGTCGCATCCGTGTCGAACCGGACCACGGCTCGCGTGGTCGACACTGTCCGGATAGCGTCGTCGGCGGTGGCCCGAGAGTTCGAACACGAGTTCGACGGCGGCCCTGACTCCAGGCTCGTCGTCGCAACGCCGCCGGTCGAGACGGGCACGGCGACGGTTACCGTCTCGGGACGATTCGTGTCGGCACGTGAGACGGTCGAGATCCCGCCCAACTCGGTTCCGGCTCTCGGTTCCGGAGGGGCCACCGATGCGAACGCCGGCGGGCAGTCCCGGGCGGTGGATTCCGCCTCGCCACCGACAGCGGAGGGCCAAGCGCGGGGCGCCGACGCCGCCTCTCGGCGGACCGGTCGAGGGGACGACGAGGCCGATAGCGGGGGCGGTGGTTCCCGTGCCGACGCCCAGGGAGAGAGTCGGGCCAGCGGTGCTGATGCGGCGTTCCCGCTGGAACTCGACCGTCGCTGGGATTCCGAGCTCTCGAACACCGCGTCGAACGAACGCGCGAACGCCGTCACCATCGGCGACGTGCTCTTCGAGTACGTCGACGTCGCGAACGTCGGGTCGGAAGGGACGCAGGTCGTCCTCTCCAGCGAGGACGCTGACACGACCGAAGTGGTCGGACCGGGCGAGTCGGCGACGTTCGTCCGGAAGCACACGTTCACCGAGGAGGGCGGCCGGGTCCCGGGCGTCGCCGTCGAAACGCCGGCCGGCCGACGCGATGCTGACGCGGTCGAGCCCGCAATAGAGACGCCGGAGTGGTACTGTCTCGCCGCCGTCGTTCCGTCGGCGGACGGGCCGCTGCTTCGCCTCGAGATCGCCAATCGGAGCCAAATGCGGGTACAGGTCGCCGACCTTTCGCTGCCGTCCTTCTCGTTTACCGAATCGGTCGGGAGTTTCCAGGTGAGCCCACGATCGACGGTGGTCGAGACCATCCCCCTCTCGGGACCGCCGGCTCAGGAGCTGTCGGAGCCCGAGTTGCTCTCGTTCTCCGCCGGTCCCGACGTCGGTCAGCAGGACGAGTATCGGACGCTCGTCGCGCTCCCGTCCCCCGATCGCGGCTTTCAGGAACTCGACTTCGAGATCGACGACGAAACGGTCCTCGACGCGGAGGGCGGGACGGTAGTCGTCAGGTGCCGGAACACCGGCACGGAGCCGGTCGAGAACCTGTCTATCGAGGCGGACGGGACCCAGGTCCGAGAGATCCTCTACGACGCGTTGACCCTGGAATCACTGGCCGCCGGCGACACGGTGACTCACTACGTCGACGTCGGTGACACGGCCGACGAGCTCGACGTTTCGCTCTCGCTGGCGACGGATGCCGGACGGGCGGAAACGGTCCAGATCCGCGCGAGCGACCCCGAAGCGTCCGCAGTCGAAGTCGCTCGTCCCCAGCTGCCGAAGCCCGAGGACGTGTCGCTCCCACCGCGGACGTCGACGAAGTTCTCCGTCGAGCGGGAAGAAGACGCGTAAGGGTTCGGGCGGCTGCGGTCGGTGAACGCCCCCCTGACCGCAAAAAGTGTCGGACGGTTACCGGAGGAAGTCGCCCGTGCTGGCCTCGCGGACCTCCAGTACGTACGTTCTGGCGTTCAGCACCTCGCGGGTGACCAGGAGCGCGAAGCCGACGGCGAGGATGGCGCTGATCCCGTACAGCGTCACCATCGTGATCAGCAGCTCACGACTCGCGGCGGCGGCCTCGTTCTCCGTCGCGTCCGCCTCGCTCGTGGCACCGGCTTCCCTGAACCGCTCCTCGGCGGTCGCGTAGTCGCTCTCGATGGACGCGCGGAGGCGCTGCATCTCGTCGATCCTGGTGGGGTTCGCAACGATCGGCTGTCCGAGGAACGTCAACGTCGCGTTCGCTCGTAGCTCCGACCGGGCGTTACGGGCCTGCTGACGGCGTTCGATCCCTTCGTCGACGAGCCGCTGGTACTCCGCGAAGTGCTTCTCGGCGCTCTCCTCGTGAGCAGCGGCTTGCTCGTCCTTGCCTCGATGCGCGCTGAGCGTTGCGAGCCCGCTCGATGCGCGGTATCGGTCGAGTGCGGTCGCGTCCTCGTCGGCGAGGACCGACTCGTAGTGCTGCTCCTGCTCCGTGACGATCGTGTTTACCGGGTCGGCAGTTACCTCCAAGATCCGTTCGAAGTCGCTGGATAACTGGTCGTCCTCGATCTCGTCGACGTACTCCACGATCAGGTTTCGCGCGACGAGTGCGCTAACGACCCGTGGCTGCGCCGCCTCGTAGCTCCCGTTGGCCTGCTGTTGTTCGACGGTGTCGACCGATTCGAGCAGTATGACCGTGCTCTGGGCGATCGTGAGACTTCTCCGGAGGTCGGCCCCGCTGACGTCGTCACCCTCCCTGAGTCGTTCCTCCAGCGAACGGAGCCCGCTGGTGGCGCTCGATTCGGCTTCGCCTTGCCAGCCACTCCCGTCGGACTGCGAGTCGAGGTCCTGCGTGATGTCCTCGACGGAGAGCAGCCGGGCCGTGGCGGACACCGTTATCGTCACGGGCTCGACGCCGTCCGCGTCGACGCGGATCTTCCACTCGTACGTCTGGTAGGCCTCGGCATCGGTACCGAACTGGAGATCGAACACGAGCGAGTCGGATTCCCCCGCCGGTATCGTCGACGACGGTGTCGACGTGACCGAGAGCCAGCGGTCCGGTCCTTCGACGATGCTGACCTCGAGGTTCCGGAGGTCGTTGTACCCCAGCCGCTCGCCGACGTCGATACTCCGGGTCAACCGGTCGGTTATCGTCACCTCACCGAACTGCGCCTCCGTTTCGCTGACGGTCATCTCCGTGTCGTGGACGACCGTGACCTCGCGGGTGATGGTCTCCGTGCCGGCGTCTTCGGTTTCGACGGTGATCATGAGATCGTAGGTGCCCTCCGGGAGGTTGGAGTCAGCCGCGATCTCGATGGTGGCGTCCTCGCTGTCGGTGCCGGCGACCGTCGCCGGCGCGTCCACGACGGAAGCGGAAAGCGACGGGTTGTTTGCGGTCGCGTCCACCGACACGACGTTCATCTCGAGGTCACCCTCGTTGGGGATCGACACCGTCGTCTGCATGGTGTGTTCCGAAACCTGATCGCGTGGCTCGTCGAAGACGAAGTCCTTCGGCGAGCTACTGAGCCGACCCAGGTCGGCCGGATAGATGACTCGTGCGACGAACTCGACGCGCTGTGTCGGACTATCCTGGTGGTCGCCGCTGATCAGCACGTCGAACGTGAGCTCGCTGTGCTGTCCGGCGTTCTCGCTGGCGGTCACTGTCACGCCCACCTCGCCCGATCCGCCCGGCTCCGTGCTGAACCCGTATGGGACGTCGAAACTGATCTGTCCATCAGTGTCCCCGGATTCGACGGTCGTATCGAGCCCGTCTAGCCCCTGGTACCCGCCGATCTCGTCGACGATGAACGAGGTCGACACTCGCTCCCCGACGAGGACGTCGCCCAGGTCGACCGGTTCGTCGACCGAGGCGACAGGGGGTTTCGACACCTCGACGGCGACGGTGACCGTCCGAGTGTTCCCCAGCGAGTCCGTCACTGTGGCGTCGAAGTAGTGGGTACCCGCTGCTACCGAGTCGTCGACCGTGACGTCGATCTCGAGCGGTTCGCTGCTACCTGCGTCGATCCGGTCGGGAACCGAGTTCGCCTCGGGGGTGATTCCGGACGGGACGCCGGAGAAGGAAACGCCCTCGACGACCATCACTCCGTCACCGACGTTCGGAACGCTGGTCGTGACGGTCGTCTCCGCGGTCTGGTCGCCCTCGAAGACGACCGTGCCGGTCGGCGAGTCGATCGTACCGAAGGCGGGTTCGAGTACGTCGGCGTCGAGGTCCAGCCATTCCTCGGTTTCGTAGGTCCCGTCCTGATAGTAGACGTCGACGTTGGTGCTGTACGTCCCCTCAGTCACACCCGATTGGGCACGAGCCACGTATTCAACGACGTACTCTTCGCCAGCAACGACGTCCCACGTCGAATCAGTCCCGCTGGTGCCGCCGCCGGACCACTGGGAGAACTCGAACTGGACGTTACCGCCGTCCTTCTCGACGTAGTCGTCGCTGCCGAGGGTGACAGTCCCGTTCTGGCTCGCCACGAAGCTGAACTGCATGGTCGTCGCATCGCTGTCGTCGTCCAGTGCGGCCTCGACCTCGACCACGCCGGAGGCCGCTACTGCGGGCACCGTCCACGCGGAGAGCAACACCAGGACGGTAATCACCGCGACCGCCCCGTGTTTCCAGCTCAGTCCGTCCGGACCGCGCAACTCAGGCATTCTCCACCTCCTGGGGCGTGACGATCCGATCCCGTGCCGCTGCCTGGGCGTCCGCGGCCCAGATCGACAGCCGCCAGATAAGGACCCCGGCGACGCCGACCATCGCGGCCGCGTACGCGACCACCAGTGCTACCGTCGCGATACCTGCTGCGATAAGCGCGTTGCCGGCAGTGTCGCTTATCTCCGTTGCCCGACCATCGGCCGTGGCGACGCCGTGCTTCTCGGCGATCGACGCCGCCTCCGAGGCCGACTCACGGGCCCGTAGCGCCAGCGTGTACTCGGTGACGCTCCGGACGGGAGCGAGCAGCGCCGTGTTCACCCCCTCGCAAGCGACTCTGCACCTGTCGACGAACGCCGCGGCATCACCGACGAGCTCGTCGTGTCGGCGCATGTCGCTTTCGTACTGCGAGCGAAGCTGGTCCCGCTCCAGCTTGACCTCCGAGTAGCGATCGGTGTCGCCGGACCGGTTGTAGGCGTGGACGGCGGCGGACAACAGCTCGAGTTCCGCCGGGGTCGAGTTGGCCGTCTGGGCCGATTCGTAGATGCGTTCGCCCTGGACGGCGTAGAATCGGTCGAGGGCGACGAACCCGAACGCAGCGTAGCGCTCGCCACCGGCAGCTTCCAGCTGCTGCAGTGCCACGTACGCCTCGTCGGCGTGGTCGAGGCTCTCGACGGGATCCTGCTGGGCCGTGGTGTAAGCCCGCTCGAACGCGAGCAGGGCGTTCAGCAGGTTCGTCATCTGCGTTCTATCCTGCTGGGTGAACGCGTCGCTCGTCTGGGTCTCGACGACCGCTCGACTGCGTGCGAGATCGAGCTCCGCGTATTCGGAAAGCGCCTCCGAGTCACGGAGGTCGTTCAACGCCCGGATGAACTCCTCGGGCGACTCCGGGGAGCTCTGTGCCGCTGCGCCGCCGGCGACCGCGGCCATCAGCAGGACGCCGACGAGACACGCCGATAGCAGTGTTTTCCGGGACATGTTAGAATACCGTCTCCTCGAGTCGGTCGACCAGTTCGGGGTGCTCGAACAGCTCCTCGACCGCGTCGAGCTGTTTGAGGCCGACGAAGAAGTGAGCGCGCTGTTCGATCGGCGACGTATCACGACGCCCCGTCGCGTGTTCCCGGACTTGCTCGTACTGGGCCCGGGCCGGGGTAACCGTCGATACCTGGTCGCGCTTCTCGCCGAGCAGGTCGTTTATCTCCTCGAGGCGGTCGATCATTTCCCGCCGATGATTCGCCTTCTCGTCGGCAGTGAACGCGACGAGCTCGTCGACGCGAACGTCGCCGGTCCACTTCGTCCGGGTCTCGCGGAGCCCCTGACAGGCAGTGAATAAGTCGACGTTCTGCTTGTTCGTCATCGCGCGACGCGTGTAGCCGATGGCGTGGTCGACCGCATCCAGCACAGCGTCGACCACCGTGTTCGGGTCGACGTTGTACCGGAGGAACACGACGCCGCTGTCCTCGAACCGACCGATCGCGGACAGCACTTCCGAGAGGACGCTCGCGTAATAATAGGGGATGGCGCCGTCACGGTTCGACGGCGTTAGTTCCGAGATGTCCCGGTGAAGTTCGTCGATCCGCTCCCGTTGTGTCGGGCTGAGCTCGAACGTGAACGAAGCATCGATCGTTTCGGTCACGTCGTCGCCCCTCCGGACCGAGATGGCGGCCAAAGTCCCAGTGACAGGACCGTCCTCATCGAAGTCGACGCGAGCCTCGTAGTCACCGACCGGAAGCGAGCCGAAGGAGGCGATGCCGCCGTCGGTGGACGCCGTTCGAGTGCCGGCGGTTCGCCGGACGTGCTCGTCGGCCGGTTCGAGGACGACGTCGATCCCGGGAACCGGTTCGCCGTCGATCGCGGCCTGGATCGAGAGGTCGCCGGTCAGCGGTTCGAGCCGAACTGTGTCCGTAAGTGGCCCTGTTTCGACGTCGTACCGTTCGTGGTCCACCTCCAGTTCGCAGTCGGCGGCGTCGACGGTCCCCGGAACTTCGAAGTCCACCTGCCCGTTCTCGTCCGTCCCCTTTTGCTGGCTGCTCCCGTCGGGGAGCGTCAGCGTCGCGGTCGCGCCGGCGACCGGTCCGTCGGTCGCGTCGCTCGTGACGGTCAGCGTTCCCGACTGGGGCTGGACTCGCAGCTCGACGGTCGAATCGCCGGGTCGCACGTGCTCCTCCTCGCCGCCCGGCAACCTCGCGACGTAGTGCCCCTTCTTCAGCGTTACACTGTCCCTCCCGTCGATGTGTGCGCTTTGATGCTCGGGATCGTATCGGTCGCCCTTCGCCCGCTGTGGGTCGAAGGAGACGGCCCTCGTCCCGTCGACGAGTTCGCCGGTTATCGCGTCGACGATCCGAACTTCCGGCGACATTTTGGGTGTGGCTGACGCGGCCGATTTGCCGGTTCCGGACCCGCTTCGTATAACTATCACCCCGAGGACTAACAGCAGAGCGGCACCGCCGACTAGCAAGAGGGGAACGAACGGCGACTGAACGGGGTCCGTCAGCGTCTTTTTCACCCACGAGACGGCTTCGCCAACCATCGACCCCGGAGCGGAGCTCGACCCGTTCTCGACGGTTACCTCGACGGCGAACGCTTGCTTGTCCGCCGGATCGAGGACGACTCGGTCGACGTCGTCCCCGAACTGCTGGTTGAGGTCCCCGAAGCGGACGGTGCCGTTCTCGTAGCGCACGTCGGAGAAGTGGTGGGTTTCGCCGTCGGCTAGCGCGACTGTCGCATTGATGACCCCGTCGCCCTCGAGCCGATCCGTTGCGTCTTCGAGAACCAGCTTTCCGTTCTCGTAGGACCCCGTGAGTGTGGATCCGAACGTCAGTTCCCGCGCCTTCAGCACCAGATCACCGCGTTCGACCTCGATCCGGGTCGTGCTGTCGACTGTTCCCCCGTGCTCGAACGAGACGGAGCCGGACTCGGCGGTGACGCGTTTCGTCGTCAGCGTCGTCCCGCCGTCGTGCTCCGTGGTGATGGTAACGACGTAGCTCTCGCCGGTGAACAGCAGCGGGTGATGCAAGACGACGTTCGTTTCGGTGACCTCGGTGTCCTCGATGGGCGTCGCGAGGTCGACGGTGGCACCCCGGATCGTGAGCCTGTCGGGACTGCCGGTAACGGTCACCGTCCCGTTCTGGAGGGCCAGCCTGCGGAACGCGGCGTCGTGGTCGACGACGACTTTCCCGCCATCGGACCTACGGAACGTTCCGTTGAGAACCGCACTCTCGTCGCCGGCTGTCGCGTCGAGGCGAATCTTCGTTCCGTCGGTAACACCGACGGCGCTCCGCACGTCGAAGACGAGCCGATCGGTTCCGTCGAAGCTGATCCCGGCGTCGTCGAGTGCGATGTACTGGAGGTTTCGGTTGGTAACGGTCCCGCTCCTGTTCTGCTGAGTCGTCACCGTCACGTTAACTGAGTCGAGGGATCCGCCCGGCACCCTGTCGTTGTCCACCAGATCGACTCTGTAGACGTTCCAGCCGTCCTCGGTCGTCTCCGGATCGACCGAATCGGCGATCGGTTGCCCGTCGACGGCGACCGCTATCGAGTCGTCAGTGTCGTTGCCCTCGGGGAAGGCGGATTCCTGCACCTGGATCTCGAGGGTGCCAGCGTCGTGTTCCGCCTGGACGTCGAGATCGGACTCGTTCTCCTGGACGGCGTCGGCGGCGACGACGCCGGCGAGTGCCGTCATCGCGAGCAGCGCGGCGGCGAGAACGACGAGCGTGGCTGCCGTCCGTGAGGGGGCAGTCTCCGACATCACGTTTCGAGGAACCTCCGGTACTCGTTGAGATTCTCCTCGATACGCTCCATCTGCTCCGCGGAGATGGAGCCGTTCCCGAGGCGCCGACCCCGCTCGAGGCGGTCCCTGTGGGTTTCGTACTCGTCCCACGACGTGCTCAACAGCGGCTCGAGGTCGAACCCGCCGAACAGCAGCAACACGTCGACCTTGGATCGACCGCCCTCCTTGATCGAGACCGTCGACATCCCGGGCGCGTCGATCCCGCGGTCGCTTTTCCACGACTCGAACTCCGTCTTGACGTCGCTCTCGGAGATCTCGGAGCCGGCAAGCTTTCGCGGCGCGCGAACGATGGCGTACGCTGCCTTGGTCGTGGAGACGTCGAGCGGCACGTACGGGTTATCGGCCGCCACGTCGAACATGTACTCGAGGTCGTAGACGTTCGCGTCCATCTCCGTCGCCACGGCGGGGGTGAAGTGATACGCGCCGATCTGGGACGGGACGCTGATGTAGTCCTGGACGTCGATCACGCCCTGTGTTTCCCGGCCGGCGCTGATCATCAGGTCGAACGCCTCGATAAGCCGTTCGTTCACTACGTCGTTGGGGTGGTGGTCGGAATCGCCCGCCTCCAGGTTCGCGATGTGACTGTTCGCTCCCAGGATGACCATGTCGGCGTTCTGTGAGCCGTCCGGGCTCCGAAGCAGCCGGGAGAGTCCACAGACTGCGTTGAACTGCTGTTGGGGCGGCTCGTCCTCGTAGGGCCAGACCCCGAACGCCGTGTGGATCACGTCGTTCATCCAGCTCGGGTACTCGGCCGTGTCGACGCCCTCCTTCAGTCGTCGAATAGTGTAGGGAATAGAGCCGTTGCCGGTCCCGCCGCCGAGCGTCGCGATGTGCATGAACGCGTCGGCGGTCTCGACGTTGGAATCGATGCTCCGGAGGATCCGGTTGAAGCTATCGCGAGCCAGCCGCTCACCGTCCGCGAAGACGTTGCCGGCACCCTCGTCGTCGCCGAAAATCAGTACGCGGTCCTCGAACCCCTCGTCGCCGAAGGTGCCTTCCAGCCGCTGGATCGTGTTTCGAATGTCCGCCCTGTTCGTGTTCATCACGACGATCCGGTCCTCGATACCCGGGTTCGAGCGACGGGTGAAGAACTGCGAGGCGATCCGGCCTCCACCCTCCCCCGAGGCGATCACCGCCCATCGCGTAAACCGATCGTTGTAGGTCTGATTGTCCATGTTACTGTTTCGTAAGTTCCTGCGGTCCACACTCGACGTCCGTCGACGCATCCGAACTCCGGATGGTCTCGGTGATGAGTTCCTTCGTCGCCGGTACCGAGAGGTACCGGTTCCGGATCTCCTCGTAGCTCATCGAATCGCCAGCTGAAACGTTATGCTCGATGATGTTCGCCAGCCGATTCGCGAACTGCTCGCCGTCGTACACGAGTACGTCACCGTCGACGCGCCGGGCCGTGAGTCCTTCCTCCTCCGCCCACAGCGCGAGCATGCAGGGAACGTACTCCTCACTCATCGGCAGGTCCATCGCCGCCGAGAGGTACTCTTCCTCCTCGAACCGGTCCGCGAAGAGCGATTCGGCGTCCTCGAGCGCGTCCCGTGCATCGGCCTCGATCCCGTCACAGACCGACTCGCGAAGCGGCTGTTCGGTCAACAGCGCCTCCGCCTCGACGTCGTCTTCGACCACGACCTCCCGAGCGATCGGGGCATAGCCATCCTCGTCCGTGGACACTTCCAGGGAGTACTCCCCGTACGGAACGTCTTCGAACGTCACGACGTCGAGCAGATGTGTCCGAAACGTCTCCGACTCGGAGAACGCCGGGCCGTCCAGCGACACCGAAACGGGTCGTTCAGGGCCGCCCTCCTCGAACCCCGCCTGGACGGTCACGCCATAGGTCTCCCCGAAGTCGTCGGCGACGAGCGCCGGCGTGGTTGGCTCGTGGACGACACCATCGGTCTCCGCTGCGTAGAGCTCCATGAACTGTCCGGGCTGTTTCACCTTGAGGTCGCCTGGCTCGACGCGACCCTCCTTGCGAAGCGCCTCCTCGACGTCGTCGCTTACGGGACCGTACGCCTCGGCGATAGCTGCCTTCTCCTCGACGGCGTCGAGTGCCGAGGAAAGCTCGCCGACCGCGGTGAGCCACGTCCGACGGAACGATTCGAGGTCGCTGGCGGCGTCGAGCTCGCCGACGTACGCCTCGTCGTTAGCCGACTGATACTCGTAGAAGTCGTCCGGGACGGACGCCGTCGAGAGGGTGTTCAGGCAGTCGGCAAGCGTCTCGCTCATCTCCTCGACCATGGTCGTACAGCGGTCCCGGGCGCGCTCGGAGATCTCCTCGAGATCGGACAGTTCGAGCGCGCTATCGATCTCCGCGAGTTCCCGCTGGATCGCCTCGACGTCGTCGACCAGCGCGGGGGAGACGTACTCCGTGACGACCGACGACGTCACGGTGTCCAGCAGGGAGTCGAGCTCCTCCCGCTGGGCCTCGAAGCCAGCCGAGAGGTCGCGTTCGATCTCCGCCCGCGTATCGACCAGCACGTCCGCGGCTTCGGCGTACTCACCGCGGTCCAGTGCCGCCCTGGCTGCTCCTGCGCCACGATCGACCGCGTCACCGCTGTAGTCGTTCTCCGCGGCGAGCCTTTCGAGCTCGTCGACCGCTTCCGTCACGGCCTCGTCGAGCCGCTCGTCGTATCCATCGATCACGTCGATCAGGTCCGCCGGGTTCGCCGCCTCCGGCTGCGGTGGGTCGCGGATCTCCGACACGAGCCCGGCGTTCCGGAGCTCCTCCTGGGCTGTCCGGCAGGCGTCGGCCTCCTGCTCGACGTGCCGGACGGCGGCGTCGGTGAGTTCGCTTCGGGTCTCGTCGATCCGTTCGTCGAGTCGCTCGATTTTGCGGAGGTCACCCGGGCCGCTAACCGTGAACCGGTTCGTGGCGCGGTCGAACTCGACACCCGCCTCCGCAAGCTGATCGAGCACGTACGTTATCTCGTCGTTGGTTTCGGCGGCATCCCAGCCGTCGAGTCGGTCGCTCAACCGGTCGTACTGTTGCAGTAGCGTCCGCATCCGCTCACCGACGTTCTGTGCTTCCCGCTCGAAGTAGTGGGACGTCTCCTGGGCCGCGTCGGGACTCGACTGGCGTGCGTACACGACCGCCGCGGCGACGATCACGGAGGGGATGCCGATCCCGAGCGCGTACACTCCGGCGGTCGATCCCAGATACAGGAAGACTCCGAGACCGACGAGCGCCGTCAGGAGGACGATGCCACCGATTCTGATGGTGAAGCTCAAATCATCTCTCATACTACCACCTCGAACAGCAGCTCGATTCCGGGGCCAGCGACGAGGACGCCGAGACTACCAACGAGTGCGAGCACCGCGCCGAGGAAAACCTTCCAGAGGTTCCCCAGCCGGTAATCGACCGTCGAATCCCGGCGTCGCTTCCGGCGGATCCGTTTGAGGTCACGCAGCGACACTGCTCGTCCGATGACCCCGCCGACACCGATCCCGACGACGAAGGTGCCGAGGAGCACGCCCGTTACGGTCAGGCGAGCGGCTCCTGCCTGTTCCTCGACGGCGCCGAGATAGGCCGCGAGCGACTCCTCCAGTCTGCTCCGCTCTTCGGTATGATACTTCCGGTGTTCGAGATAGGCCGCCGTCGCATCGCCGTTGCCCCTGACGGCCGCCGTGAGGAGCGCGTCCTCGACGGTATCGCTCGCCGACTCCAGACTGGCGAGTCGTTCGTCGTACGCTACCAGGACCGATCTGTCGACAGCCGCGATCGGGTTCTCCGAATCAGCCCCCGCTTCGAGCGTTTTCGCGAGGTCGCGGGCGTTCGTGACGCTTCCCTCGTACTCGTCGCGACCTGTCTCGAACTGGCGTCTGGCCGCTTCGTCGAAGAAGTACACCGTCTCGGGCTGGCCGAGGTACCCGGTCGACGTGCCGCCGGTCGACCGCACTGCGACCGTCGGAGAGCCGGTGTTCTCTCCCGCGCGACCGTCGAGGTGCATCGAGAGGTCCGTCGAGTTCGTTCTCGCCGTCGCCCGCAGCTGGATCCAGTGGCTATCGACGGTTACCTGCTCGAAGGCGTCGAGGCCCGTGAGTCCCCACGCGTCGGTGGGTTCGGGCGTGCTCTCGCCCCCGTCCGCCGTACACAGCACGACGCGGAACGAGGTGCCCTCAAAGAGCGCGACCTCGTCGGTTTTGACGTCACCGTTCTCCAGCAGCACGACGAGCCGCTGGGGGTCCCCCGTACAGACGTTCTCGGGGGTGTCGTAGTCGGCTGCAGCGTCGGCAGACCCGATGGAGTGACTACCTGGGTCGGCGGCGACACTCCCCGTCCCGCCGGCGACGCTTCCCGGGACGACCGCTAGCGAGGTCGCCAACAGGAGCGCCAGCAGGAGGGTCGTGTTTCGGTTCATCGGTCCGCCACCTCCTCGTGATACGCCCGCAGTCCGCCGAGCGCGAGCCCCACGCCGATCCCGAAGACGAGTCCGCCCGCGGCTACGAAGCCGAGTGCGTCGCCCAGTTGGATCGCCGCCCGTGCCGTCTCGTAGCGGCTAACGGGGTCGTCGGCCGCCAGAGGGACATTCAGCAGTACCGCGACGACGAGCGCGCCGACCACGACGACGGCGGCGCCCACGCGATAGAGAGGGGGATCAGGCCGGGACATGTGCCTCCGCGATCTCTTCGATCTCGGACAGTCTGTCGAGATCCTCCCGCCCGAACGTGTACAGCGTCGTACACGAGACCAGGTTTCGGTTGGTCGGGACCATCCCGAGGTTCACCTCCGAGGTGTGTTCTCGAAGCCGACGACGGATCTCCGAAACGTCGATCCGCTGACTGCCGCTGATGTACTCCCGTGGCGCACGGATGTTGCCGAGGGCCTTCTCCGCATCGGCGAACGGGACGTTCTCCACCGTTTGCTTCGCCTGCGCCGAGTAGGTGAGCTCTACCGCATCGACCTCCTTGTCGCCGATCTTCGGGAGGAAATATCCCGGCAGCGACTTCGTCATCTGGACGGCACGCCCGATCGTTCCATACCCGATTTCGCCGCCGTTCGTCCCGTTGCGGGACAGCGACGTCACGATGTCCTGTATATCGATAATCGGTGCGTCGACGTCCTCGTACTCCCCGGGGTCGATCTGTTCGATGACGGGGCCGGCGACGAGGTCGACGAACGCCCCCGCAATGTACTCGTTGTACTCGGAGAACCGACCCTCGGCCGCGTTCTCGTATCCGAGACGCTGGTTGTCGACGAGGATGAGTCCGTCGGCCGTGTTCTCCAGCCTGTCGAGTCCGTACACCGTGTTCGCCGCCTGCCGGCCGGCGCTGACCTCGTCGTCGGAAACGTCGTGGACGGGGTCCTGCGTGTTCGGGAGCACGCCGACTGCGATAACCTTCACGTCGCCGCTCGCGTACTCCCTGATGGCTTCGATGACGTGGGGCGCGATCCCACAGCCGGTTCCACCGCCCAAGCCGAGAAAGACGAAGGCGAACGGAACGGTTCCCGCCTCGCCGAACCGTTCGGATAGCATCGAGACGAGCGTCCCCGAATGGTTCTCCATCGTTTCGTCGGCTCGCCGGGGCTGGCGTCCGAACCCACCTGTGACCAGCTCCTCGAACCCCGGCTCGGTCCCCGGGACGAGTCCCTCAGAATCGGAGACGCCGATCCATCGGTCGTCACCGATGTTCGAGAGGTTCTCGAGATCCCGAACAGTCGAGTTGAGCGCGAGCGGTGCGGCCTCGATCCGCATCCCGTCGTGGGCGAAGATGTCGTCCACGATCGCGCTCCCCGCCTGCCCGGCACCGATAAATAAGTAGACCATTAGTCTGTGTGATTTATAATCGACATGTGCATTCTAAATAATTGACGTGTGTGTTCGCCACGTGATTCGTGTAATAAACGTGACGAGGGACGGGTACCGCAGCCCCGGAACCGCCAGCGGTCGTCGTCCCCATCATCCGCGAAGGCTCCGTAGCATCACGCTGTACTGGTTCTGTTCATACAGCCCTTCCACGTGGTCGAGGACCGCGTCGAGCGACTCGATCGTTCCAGCGGCCCGACGGGTGTGACCGTCGTCGGCGTCGTCGGCTGCGTCCTCCAGCTCAGCGTCGACGAGCGAGAGGAAATACAGCGGAATGGAGTGGTTGTGGTCGGCCCGCTGGTCGACGTACTCGCGCTCGATCGCCGCTCGGCGCTGCCTGACACGTTCGAGTTCGGCGTCCAGGTCCGCCGCCTCGTCGTCGGCTTCCGGCGCTGACCCGTCGCCAAGCTGGTCGACCAGCTCCCGGCGGTAGAACTTCAGCTCCTCCCGAGCGGCGAAGGGAACGACTCGGTTCGTATCGTCGACCCGCTCCACGCGGGCGGAGAGGTCCGCGGCACGCTCCCGAACCGCTACCGCCGGGGGGGCCGTGGCGTCCTCGAGCTCCCCCCGAACCGCGTCCGCCAGCGAATCGACCTCCGCGGCGTCGAAGTCGGCAAGCAGCGCGTCTGTGGTCGCCGCGCGGTCGAGCCGTTCCACCACAGCTTCCAGCTCCTCCGCAGCTTCCCCCGCGTCGCCGGTCTCGAGGGCGTCCAGGAGCTTGCGGGCCCGACGACTCCGCGGCATCGCGGAGTGCCGGACCCGAGCCACTGCATCCTCGACCGCACTGCCGTCGCTCGTGTCGCACTCCTGTGACGACTCCCCGACAGTTCGTGTTGCTTTCCGAACGCGTTGCTCGACGGAGCCCTCGGCGTCGACGTCGAGCTCGTCCAGCAGCGTCTCCACGGCGTCCACCAGCCCGTCGTGTTCCGCCTCGTCCGTGTGGCGTTGCCGCTCGAGCGAGCGATAGCCGTCGACCAGTTCCGGGACGGAATCGACGTCGGCGTTCGGGCCCAGCTCAGTCATCGCCTGCTGACTCCGCTCCCGTTCGTCCAGCTGCTCGGCCGTCGACGTCAAGGTCTCTTCCAGCTGCTCGGTCGTTGCCGGCCGGGATTCGGAAAGCTGGTCGAGCAGTCGCTTTGCCAGCGGTGAGCTCGGCCGCACCTCCTCACGAACGTTCGTCGCCGCCCGAACGGGCGTCTCAGCCGCCATGTCGGTTCGTGCGTCACGCCTCGGCTGGCCGCGATCGACCGCCCGCTCGATGGCCTCGGCCTTCCGACGCGGCGCGGCGTCCGCCGGCACCTCGCCCGAACCGCTCAACTCGTCGCGGACTTGCGCGTACGTCTCGTCGATCGACGTCGCGAGCGACTCCAGCTCGCGCTCGACGGCGGCAGTCCGCGGATCGGTGCCAAGGATCGTCGCGATCGACTCGAGGTCGTCGTCGGAGCCGCCGAAGATCATGAACAGCAGCGGGACTGCGGTGGCGGTCATGGTCAGGCCATGTTCTCACGGCCGAGACAGGAGAACAGCAGGTCAACGTGCTCCCACACATCCCGGAGGTTCTCCGCCTGCTGACTGTTGCCTTCCTTGATCTCGGCGGCGTGTTCGTACATCCGTTCGATCGACGGCATCCGCGGGTTCCACAGCGTCCCCCACAGGTAGACGTCGTCGAGTGCGGGAGTGACGAGCTGTTCGACGTGGATGTCGACGGATTCGGTTCCCGGCTGATAGGACGCATCGAGGAAGTCCTCGCTGGCGAGCATTTCGCGGAAGGCACCGCTGGAAACGTGTTCATTAACGCGCTCCATCTTCGATTTCGGCCCGTACAGCAGGAACGTCCCGCCCCATGCCGATTCGGGGTCGAACTTCGCGAGCCGGTTCTGATACAGTGCGTTCGACGCGAGCGTCTCGAGCTGGGACAGCGACATCTCGTCACCGCGTGCCCGCCCGAGCACGGGCGCGAGGATCACCGCGGGTCGGCCGTCGCCATCGAGATCGAGCGGATACTTGTCTTCGACCGGCCGGAAACTATCCGCGACGTCGAACACGTCGCCGTGGATCGACATTTCCGCGTCCTGCTCCACGAACTGTGGGGTCGACGACATGGTGAACGCTTCGAGAAACGCGACGAGCGGTCTGTTCAGGTCGGCATACTGCGGCGGATTGTACTTCTCGAGTCCGTCTATCTGGGGCGCGATGTCCGCGCCGACGGCTTCGAGCCGCCCGTTGTCGAAGGGGATGATCGCGTCGACGGCACGCGACATTCGCGCGAGCCCCACGACGCCGTTAACTCGGGCCTTCCCGCCCACGCTCGAGCCGCCGTTCCCGCCGGACGGAATGACGACCGAGGAGAGCAGCGCCTTCGAGATGACGAAGTCGTCGTTCAGGACTTCCTCCCGGATTCCGTCCGCGAGGACGGGAGTGGACCCGCAACCCGTCCCCTTCGTCACGCTGTGAACGAACATCAGCGCCTGGGCGTCACGGATCTGCTGTGAATCCATGTCCCACCGTTCACGGAACGGGTTGCCGCCGTCCTCGAAGTCTCTTTCCATCACCTCCTTCCCAGCGTCCCAGCGCCGGCCCATTCCCTGGTAGTCGTGAGCACCTTGCCCAATGATGGAGTTCATCATCAGCTCCTCGCGGGAGTATCCCTGCTCCTCCTGCGCGTAGTAGGTCTGCTCGAGCTCGGCGATGTTCGTGTTGAGAATGCCGTATCCCGCGAGCCCACCTTCCCAGATCAGCGCCCGACCGTCGTTCTTCTGGCGCAGTGTGTCCCGTCGCATCAACACTGCGTCGAGGATGTTGTTCCCGGCCCCGCCCACGCCGATCAGGAACCACTTCTTTCCATAGGTGCCAGTCCCCACCGGGCTCGCCCCAGGGTCCGGACCCCCGTCGTTTCCGCCGTCGTCAGTCGGGTCGTCGCCCGCCGCTCCCGCGTCGACCGGTTCGTCGCCGTCGAAAAGGCGGTCGTACCGATCCGCGTACACCGCCCTGATCGCTGGTGTCTCGTCCGCGTGGCTTTGCAAGATGTGGTCGTCGAGCGATCCCTCCTCCCATTGGTCCTGGCTAAGCGAACAGATTTTACAGCGCATGTGGGCGGTTCTTAAACTGAATCTGTTTGAAGATTCCTTAAGTCTACCTGTCGCCTGCTTGGGAAATGGTCGGTCGCGTCGACTAATCGTATCGTTCGATGAATCGTTCGCGGGCCGTGCGAACCGCAGCAGGGGGTCTCGATCCGTCGGAGACGACGACCTCGAGGAACGCCGGAGGATCCGTGGACTGGAGAGTCACCTCGTCGAACAGGTCCGACTGGTGAGAGAGGAATCGCTCGACGTTCGACAGCGTGGACGGCGTCCCGATCCCCGGCGGCAGTTCGCTCGTCTGATACTGGATCCGGTCGTCGTCCGCCTCCCGGGCCTGTTCCTCGATCTCACGCAGCAAGTACAGCGCCGAATCCAGCACTTCAGCGGGCCGCTTGCTCGTTTCGTCGTCCCCGAGGTCGTCAGTCAGGTCGTCGGAACCGGTATCGGACGGGGAGGACGTGTCGTCCGCCGACCCGGTGTCGTGTGGGGGGTGTCTCGTCCCTGAGTCCTCCCCGGAACCGATCTCGACGCGGCCGGAATCGATAGCGACGTCGACGTCGTAGTGGGCCGCGAACGACGGCACCACCGCGGCGACGAGAGCTTCGTCGACGTCCTGCGGGATGTCGACGCTCGATCCACCGTGGCTGAGCCGGCCGTCCAGCGATCGGAGGAATTCGACGGCAGTGAGGAGCCGTTGGCTGCGCTCCTCGACCGTCTCGAGCAGCCTGTCGCAGTCGTCGAACTTGCACTCCTGGAGCGACGTCTTCGCGTCGCGAACCTGTCGCTCGATCGCCGCGGCTCCGTGGACGTCCTCGTCCCGGTTGTCGATCAGGACCTCCCGAATCCGTCGAGCCACGGGGTCCGGAAACCGGTCGAGCTGCTCCTCCACGGTATCGATCCGGGACTCGACGGTGCTGATCCGGTCCGCAGCCTCGTCCTCGCGCTCCCCGAGGAACGTCTCGACCTCGTCGCGATGCTCGACCGCCGTCGTCACCGCGTCGCCGATGGCGGCCAGCTCGGTTCCCTGGTCGAGTTGCCGCTCCAGCACGTCGCCCACGTCGTCAACGTGGACCGCACTCTCCTCGGGCAGCAAGGCGACCTCCCGATACTCGGTCGGCAGGTTCGACAGCGTGTACTCCCCGCCGAACCGGGAGGCGACGCTGATCCCGCCCAGCTCCGTTCTGACGCCGGACCGGACGCGCTGTCGGAGATCGCGAGCGATCCGGTCGACGCTCGTCTCCGGGTCGAGTTCGGCCAGCCGGGACTCGATCCGGGACACCTCCCCCTGCAGACGGGTTGCGTCCACTTCCCGCTCCAGCTCCTGTAGCTCCGAAGAAAGATCGTCACAGCGGTCGTGGAACGCCTCTTGCTCCGATCGCGCTTCCGCGACGCCGCTCGGAGCAACGTGTTCGAACTTCTCGAGGTCGCCGATTTGCTCATGGAACGTCGAGTCGAACTCCTGGCGAGCCGCTTCGATCTCCGCCTCGATATTACCGATCCGCCCGGATGCCTGGTTGATGACGTCCTGTTCCCAGTCGTGTGTCAAGGCGCCCCCGACGACTAACATCGAGGCAGCGATCGGGATCGAGAAGAATATGACGAGCTGACCGGTCCCGATCCCCTGACTGAGCAGCTCGGAGTAGACGCCAAAAAACAACACGAGATATGTAACCGCCGCGAAGCCGGCCGCGGCGACGGCGACGTCACGATTATCGAGCGTTCGCATTGCCAGCCCCTGTACCCCCCATGCGACAGCGATAAACAGAAACAGGAGAGTGACGAGAGCTGGTTGCTGTTTAAAAACCACTGCAGCTTCGAAAACGACGCCGACCTCGAACAGGGGGCCGAGTACCCCGTGGACGCCCACTGTTTTCGACGTCCAGTCCAGCAGCGCGAGGATCGTCTGCACGAACGTTACGACGAGGGGCAGGCCCGCGATCCCCCACGCGACGGTCGAAAGACCTCGATTTGTTTTCATTAGATAATGCACAACGTGGGATGCTCTTAATGGTAACTGCATCGGGAAACGAGCCGCGTGTACACGTAAACGTCCGGTCGCTCGTTCGAACGTTCTGACGGCGTCTGTCCCGTTCCGCTCGGTGTGAGCGAGGCCGGATCATTGACCACGTAGTTTTACCCAGCTCACCGGACGCCGATACGTCACAGCCCCTGGCTACCAGTGTCGGCCGACGTGATAGACGACCCCCCACAGGAACGACAGCGTGACCATGATGACGGCGATGCCGGCGAATTGTTCGTTCACCGGGATCGTCACCCCCGTGAGCGACCGGATCGTTTCGATGGCGAACAGCGATGCTTCACCGAGCGGCGGGGCGAACGTCCAGACGTATTTGGACAACACTGCGCCGATGAGCAGCGTCGCGAAGGACGTGAACGCGTGGGAACCCCCGGATTTGGCTGGCATGTGTGGATCAGGAACTGCCGGTGTCAGTTACGTTCGCCCTGCTCGATAGAGCCGTGAACGCGACCCCGCGCCGTCCGTTCAGCGGTAGCTTCCTCGGCATACACCTGCCAACTAACTAATAGTTGAAGAAGGTATGGTTCGGTGCGAGGGCGGAGTGGCGGCCGCGGTGCCGGGGGACCCGCGCACAGTGCGGAAGCCCGTCTGGCTTTCAGTCCCGGTGTCGCCGTCGAGGACATCTATCCGTCCGCACGAACTGCCTCGGCGACGCGCTCGACCGTTTCGTACTGGCCGTCGGTGTACGCGATGACTCGAACGTCACGCAGGCCGCTCGGGTCGTACGCGTCGACCGCCTCGCAGACAACCCGGGCACCCTCCTCGAACGCGAACCCCGCGGCACCCGTCCCCAGCACGGGGACCACGACCGACGCACAGCCGCGCTCGTCCGCGGCGGCGAGCGCGTTCCGCGTCGCCGTCCGGATACTCTCGGCCGTCGCCCGTCCGTCGCCGTAGTGGGGCATTACCGCTGCGTGGATCACGTACTCCGCGTCGAGGTCGTACGCGTCCGTGACGGCGACCTCGCCGAGGTCGACCGGGCCCTTCGAGACCGCCGCCTCGTTGATCGGACCGTTCGCGTCCCGCCGGAGCGCACCGGCCACGCCGCTGCCCATCCGGAGGGTCGTGCCGGCCGCGTTGACCAGCGCGTCCGCACGCTGGGCGGCGACGTCGCCCTGGATGACGCTGAACTCCATCCCCTGACTTCGACCTTCCGGCCCAAAAATCCGCAGTTCGGCTACAGCACGCCGCCGAGTCGAACCGGCGGAGCAGCCGGAATGTCGTCCTCGAGATGGACCCCCGGAGCGCGTGGCCCATGACCTTCCTTTGCCACACGATCCCACTCCCCTTTCGCGGTCTGGCGCAAGCGCCGCCAGCCGGCGATTACCCTTTTGAACGTCGGCACCACTGCTAGAATATGACCGATAACCAGACCGTCCAGGAGTACGAGGTCGTCGTCATCGGCGGCGGCCCGGCCGGCCAGACGGCTGCGCTTTACAGCACGCGACTGGGGCAGAAGACCGCGCTCGTCGACCGCGGCGGCGGCCGCGCGGCGATGATGCAGGACGTGCACAACGTCCTCGGCGTCACCGAGGAGACGAGCGGCCCCGAGTACCTCAACGTCGGCAAGGAGCAGCTTACGGAGTACGGCTGTGACCTCCACCGCGACGTCGTCACGTCCTGTACGCGCCGCGAGGACGGTACGATCGTCCTCGCCGGCAACGACACGGAGTACCGGACCGACTACGTCGTCCTCGCCACCGGGTTCAACGACGTCCGGCCGGACCCGCCGCTCCCGCGCACCGGCCGCGGGCTCCACTACTGTCTGCACTGTGACGCGCACATGTTCGTCGACCAGCCGACGTATGTGATGGGCCACAACGAGAGCACGGCCCACGTCGCGGCCATCCTGCTGAACTTCACCGACGAGGTCGACGTCCTCACGCGCGGCGAGGAGCCCGAGTGGAGCGAGGAGACCCAGACGATGCTCGAGAACCACCCCATCGACGTCGTCCACGCGGACATCACGGGCGTCAACAACGGGGAGGACGGCTGGCTCGACTCGCTGGAGTTCGAGGACGGGACGGAACGCGAGTACAAGGGCGGCTTCGCGATGTACGGCTCCAAGTACAACAACGGGCTGGCGACGGAGCTCGGCGCCGACGTCAACGACGACGGCACCGTCGCGGTCGAGGACCACGGCGAGACGACCGCCGAGAACGTCTACGCCGTCGGCGACCTGACGCCGGGCCACAATCAGGTGCCCATCGCGCTCGCGGACGGCGCGAAGGCCGGGATCTCGATCCACTTCGACGCCCGCGACTTCCCGCGAGCGCCCGAGGCCATCGAGGAGGCCGGCCCCGTCCGGGACGAAGAAGTGCCCGGCATCCCGGACGAGCTGCTCGAGCAGGCCATCGAGTTCCACACCTACGACGACGACTGACGACGCGCCCTCGACGGCGTCCTCGACAGCGAACCGACCGCCGCGCGGCACGTGAAAGCGCAACACGGCGAGGTGGAAACGGAACTGTTTTAATTCAACACCGGCTATCGTAGGATGCGTTAAGCCCGCTCTGATGGTGTAGTCCGGCCAATCATATTGCCTTCTCGAGGCAATGACCGGGGTTCAAATCCCCGTCGGAGCATCCCACTTTTCGAAGGGCGTCAGACTCGCCAGCGACGGCGCTGGTAGTTATCCGTCGCTAGCGACAGTGCTGCTATTCCTCCATCGCCAGCGACAGTACTACGATTCTTCCGTCGCTCGCGACGGTGAAACGCTCGGAGTCGCCGCCAGACACCCTCGCGTGAGGCGTTGCTATCGCGGCTATGTGCGTGAACCGCACTCAGTTTTTCCTAGCTGTTAGGAATCCGCCCAAATGGTTTTCAGAGTTGGCTGAGGACATCGATACGACCACTGAGTGCTAGCTTCGGTTCGCGAACCCGGCAATCGCGACCGAGAGCTTTCCCAAGATACACAATGATCGACCCAGTCGCCGCCAGTCGCTTCCAGTTCGCGGTCACCACCATCGTCCACATCATCTTCCCCGTGATGAGTATGGGGCTCGCGCCCTTCCTCATCTACTTCACGTGGAAGGACATCCGCGACGGTGACCCGGTGTACGAACAGCTCCGCCGGTTCTGGACGAAGATCTTCGCGATCAGCTTCGTCGTCGGCACCGTCACCGGACTCGTGCTGGAGTTCGAGTTCGGCACGAACTTCGCCGCCTTCTCCGTCTTCGCGGGCGAGCTGTTCGGCGGCCCGCTGGCGACTGAAGGGTTGATGGCGTTCATGCTCGAGGCGACGTTCCTCGGCGTGTTCCTGTTCGGCCGCGAGCGCGTGTCGGACGCGATGTACTTCGTCGCCACGCTGGCCGTCGCCGTCGGCACGTGGCTGTCGGCGGTCTGGATCCTCATCGCCAACTCCTGGATGCAGACGCCGCGCGGCTACGAGGTCGTCGTCGAGAACGGCCAGCGGGTCGTCCACCTCGTCGACCCGGTGGCGGCGTACCTCAATCCGCGGTTCCCCTTTATGTTCGTCCACATGCAGAACGCCGCGGTGGAGTCCGTGGCCCTGTTCATGTCCGGCGTCGCGGCGTACCACGTCTTCCGGCACCACGTCTGGGGCTACCCGGTCGAATCGATCGCGTTCTGGGAGAAGTCGCTGAAGGTCTCCCTGGTCGCACTGGCCATCACCGCGCCCCTGCAGGTGTTCCACGGCGACCTCTACGCCCGGCACGTCTTCGAGACGCAGCCGCAGAAGTTCGCGGCGATGGAGGCCGTCTGGGAGACCGATTCGTACGTGCCGGAGTACCTCATCGCCTTCCCGACCAGCATCGAGAACCTGCTGAACCCGCGGGCGAAGGACATCTTCGGCATCGGGATCCCGGGCGGCGCCTCCTGGCTCGCCAGCGGTGGCGACCCGCAGGCGACGATCACGGGGCTCAACGAGTTCGAGGGCTCCCCGCCGGTCGCAATCGTCTTCTGGGCGTTCCGCGCCATGGTCGCGATGGGCTTCTGGTTCATCACGCTGGCCTTCTGGGGCTGCTACCGCTGGTGGCGCGGCGAGCTGTTCGAGGACGACCTGCTCCACAAGGCGCTGATGGGCTCGTCCCTGCTCGGCATCGTCGCGGTCGAACTGGGCTGGGTCGTCACCGAGGTCGGCCGCCAGCCCTGGCTCGTCCAGGGCGTCCTGAAGACGAGCGAGGGCGTCTCCCCGGGTCTGACGGCTGCCGAGGCAACCGTCACCCTCGTCGCCTTCGTCGTCGCGTACACGCTCCTGTTGAGCCTCTACACCTACGTCGTCGCGCGGATCATCCGCGCCGGGCCGCCGACCGGCGACGAGCTCCGCTCGGTGACGGACGAGTCGCCGGACGGGATGGGACCGGGCGAGCCGACACCCGCCACGGACGCGGACTCCGGGGAGGTGACGGTCGATGACTGACACCGCCGTGCTGGCTGCCACGGTACTTCCCGACGCCGTCGGGGGCCTCCCCCTCGTCGCCGACGTCCTCGGCGGCGGGCCGCTTCTCGGGCTCCCGTTGACGCAGCTGTGGTTCGCGACGCTGTTTTTCATCCTCGGGATGTTCCTGTTCCTCGACGGGTTCGACTTCGGGACGGGCGTGCTGTACGCCCTCCGCGACGACGAACACGAGCGGGAGCAGCTGCTGGCGGCGATCGGCCCGTTCTGGGACGGCAACGAGGTGTGGCTCGTCGTCTTCGGCGGCGCGATGTTCGCCGCGTTCCCGCCGGTGTACGCCAACCTGTTCAGCCGGCATTACCTCCTCATGTTCGCCATCCTCGCGGGGCTGTTCCTCCGGGGGCTCGCGCCGGAGATGATCGAGCAGCGGGAGGACGAGGCCTGGCGGACCTGGTGGGGCCGGTCGTTCGTCGTCGGGAGCGCGGTCACGCCCTTCCTGGTCGGCCTGTTCGCCGGCAACTGGGTCGTCGGTGCGACGTCGCTGGTGTCGCTCCCGGGCGTCGTCGTCGGATTCGCGCTAGTGGCGCTGTGTGTCGTTACCGGCGTCGCGTTCGTCCGCCTGAAAAGCCGCGGCCCCTTGCGCGCGGAGGTTGCGCCGATCGGACTCCAGGCGCTGGTGGCGTACCTCGTCCTCGTGGTCGCCGCGCTCGGGTCCATCTACGTGACGACGCCGGCGCTCCAGTCCGAGATCCTTTCGCCCGCCGTCATCGGGCTCGTCGTGCTCACCGTCGCGCTCGCGGTCGGATACGCGGTCGCGACTCGTCGGGACCAGTACCACGCCGCGTTTACCGCGGGCGCCGGGCTCGTCTTCACGTTCGTCGTCGTCGTCGCCCGGCTGCTGTACCCCTACGTCGACCCTGCGGCCGACCTGACGGCCAGCGAGGCGATCATCTCCCCGCTCCCGCTCAACCTGATGACGATCATGGGCGCGATCATGATCCCGATCGTGCTCGGCTACTTCGTGATCCTCTACTCGACGTTCGCCGGCCCGATCGAACCGGAGGAGACCTACTGATGGGGGAGTCGGAACCCACAGCGGACTCCGAGGAGGACACCGAGGCGACGGAAGCCGACGAGTCCCCGTCGGAGAAGACTGAGTCGACGTCTGAGGTCGCGGAGTCGACGGAGCCGGCCACTGCGCCGACGTCGCCACCGGCCAGCCAGCCGCCCTCGCTCGGATCGCGGATCCTGATCACCTGGGCTGGCCTCACTGCGGTCACCGTGATCGGCGGCTTCCTCAGCGCCGCACTGTCGGGACCGGTCGGCTTCATCGTCTACCTCGCGACGTCACTCGCGGTCGTCGCCGTCCTGCTCTACAACGTGAACGAACTGGTGAAGGACTGGGTCGCTGCGAGTCAAGCCGGATCGACCGCGGACTGATCCGTCTCCGGCCTCGTGTACCGACCTCGCGAGGCCGATGCCTATTCGTGTTCCCGGATCGCGCCGACCAGCTCGGCGAGCGCGCACGTCGCGCTCTTCGCCTTGACCGTCGCGCGGTCGCCGTCGAGCTCGAACCGGCGGGCGCACGTGTACGACTCGTTCGTCCCCCACGGCGCGGCGAACGCGACGCCGACGTAGACGAGGCCGACGGGCTTGTCCTTGCGACCGCCGCCCGGCCCGGCGATGCCCGTCACCGAGACGCCCCAGGTCGTGTCCGCCCGGTCGCGGACGCCCTGGGCCATCGCGCGGGCGACGGGCGCGCTCACGGCCCCGTGGGCGTCGAGGTCCTCCCGCGGCACCGACAGCTCCTGCCGCTTCGCGTCGTAGGCGTAGGTGACGAGGCTCCGGTCGAAGTAGTCGCTGGAGCCGGGCACGTCCGTGATGCGTGACCCGACGAGCCCCCCCGTGAGCGATTCGGCGGCGGCGACCGTCTCCTCGCGCTCCCGGAGCAGGTCGCCGACGGCCTCCTCGACCGCGTTCTCGCCGGTCCACTCGCCGTCGACCAGCTCCGGGGCCGTTCCCGCGCCGTCCGGTTCCGCGCCGTCCGGTTCCGAGCCGTCCGAATCCGTCGTCTCGTCGCTCATAGCTGACGAGTCGCTCCCCAGCCGCTTGAAGCGTTGGGCTTCGCCGGCGAGCCGTCGATCTACTTATAAAAGGGCGTCGCGCGAGCGCGTCAGAACTGCGGACCGAGGCTGCCGAGCGTGTCCGCCTCGTCGACGGCGCGGTCGAGTTCGACCGTCGCGCGGCCGAGGTCCGCGAGTCGCTCGCGGACGTCCTCGTCGGCCACTCGCTTGTCGTCGTCGAACTGCTCGTCGTTGGCGTAGACGCTGCCGCCGACCGTGTTGGCGCCGAAGAAGCTGAAGATGGGGCGCAGCTCCTGGTCGATGGCGAGGTAGTGGTGGTTCGTCGCGCCGGTGGCGACGAGCCCGACCGCCGCCTCCTCGAAGGGAGCGACGTCGGCGGCCCACATGCCGCGCGGCACCATGTCGAAGAGGTTCTTCAGCGCGCCCGACAGCGATCCGCGGTAGACGGGCGTGCCGACGACGTAGGCGTCGGCCTCGACGACCTTCTCGAGGGCCTCGGCGGTGTCGCCCTCGTAGTTCTCGAGGCCGCGACCGTCGGCCGTGACGAGGTCGTACTCCGCGAGGTGCAGCAGCTCCGTGTCGACGTCGTGCGTCGCCGCCGCGGCTTCGAGGGCGACCTCGACCGCCGAGCGTGTCTTCGAGGGGTTCGAGACGCTGCCGACGATGCCGAGTAGCGTGTCCGCCATCGGTCAGTCGTCGCTCGGGCCGGTGGCGACTTCGGCGCCAGCGACCTCCTCGACCTCCTCCTGCTCGAGGTCCAGCTCGTCCTCGTCGAGGGGCTCGGCCTCCTCGACGGCCGGGATAATGTCCTCGCCGAAGATCTCCAGTTCGGTGTCGTAGTGGAGGAAGCCGGTGAGCACGATGTCGATGCCGATGGCGTCGAGCTGGCGGATGCGCTCGACGATCTGCTCTTTGGTGCCGATGAGGCCCGTCTTGAAGCCGTCGTTGTACTGGACGAGGTCCTCGAAGTCGGAGTCGTCCCACATGCCCTCGCCGGCGTCGGTGGCCTGGCCGGCCTCCCCGACCTGCTCCTTGAAGCCCTCGACGGCCTCCTCGGTGGCGTTCTCGATGATGCTCTCGAGTACGTCCTTTGCCTCCTCCTCGGTGTCGCGCTGGATGACGAAGGCGTTCGCCGCGAACTTCGGCGGCTCGGTGCCGAACTCCTCGGCGTACCCCTTCACGTCCTCGATGATGTCGTTCAGCTTCTGGAGGTCGCCGCCGTTGAGGAACAGCACGTCGGAGTGCTTGGCGGCCATTTTGCGGGCCGCCTTGGAGTTGCCGCCCTGGAAGACCTTCGGCGGGTTCTGCTTCGGCGCGGGCTTCGAGGGCGCGCCGTCGAAGCCGGTGACGTCGTGGCCGATCTGGTAGTGACGGCCGTCGTACTTGAGCGGGCCGTCGGACCACATGCCGCGGAGCACCTCGATGAACTCAGCGGAGCGCTCGTAGCGCTCGTCGTGTTCGAGCCACGGCTCGCCGAAGCCGGTGAACTCGTCTTTGAACCAGCCGGAGACGACGTTGATCGAGAAACGCCCGTTGCTGATGCGGTCGGAGGTGGCGATGTAGTTGGCCAGCGGCGCGGGGTGCCAGAGACCGGGATGGACGGCGCCGATGAGGTGGAGCTCCTCCGTCTCGGCGGCCAGCGCCGTCGCGATCGAGAGCGCTTCCAGCTGCTTGTTCGCGCCGTAGCTCCCGAAGAAGCGAGCCTGTGCGAGCGCGTAGTCGAAGCCGACGTCCTCGGCGGTCTGCGCGAGGTCGCGGTTGTACTCGTACGTCCAGTCCGTATCCATGTCCCAGTCCGTGACGACGAGACCGCCGCTCACGTTGGGAACCCAGTAGGCGAACTCCGTGTCCATACCCGAATGTGGACGCCCAGGCGTATATACACGTCCCAGCTGGTGAGTTCTGAAGCCTCTTGACGACGCCGGCAAGAACTGACGGGGACTGTTTGCGGCAGTTCGGGCGGTTGACAGTCCGATCGCACGCTCGTTCGTCCGGCCGTCGTCGGCCGGCGGCGGTCAGTTCTGGCGGTCAGTTCTGGCGGCGGTCAGTTCTGGCGGCGGTCAGTTCTGGCGGCGGTCAGTTCTGGCGGCGGTCAGTTCTGGCGGCGGTCAGTTCTGGCGGCGGTCAGTTCTGGCGGCGGTCAGTTCTGGCGGCGGTCAGTTCTGGCGGCGGTCAGTTCCGGCGGCGCGGCGACGCACCCCGACGTTTCAAATACGTGCCCGACGACTCCCCGACTGTGCAGATCGAGTGTCGATTCTTCGGCCCGTTCAGGGACGACGTCGGGGCGGAGCAGGTCGAGTTCGAGACCGACGCCGCCACCTACGGCGAGCTCCTGCGCGAGCTGGAACGGGAATTCCCGGTCCTCGAAGGCCGACTCATCGAGGAGGAGGGTGATAACGGGGCGAGCGAGGCCGACGAAGGCGCCGACCTCGCCGGCGAGGTCGCCGTCACTCGCAACCGGACGAACATCCGTCACCACGAGGGGCTGGAGACGCCCGTCGAACCGGACGACGTCGTCCGCATGATCCCCTCGGTGTACGGCGGCTGAGCTCGCCACATCGTTTATCGCACAGCCCCGCGTACGGACAGCCATGCGCAATCACCTTCGCTTGCTGGCCGGCGCCGTCGGGGTGCTGTACGTGCTCGCACCTCGGCAGACCATCGCGCTGTTGACCCGACTCGCCTACCGCGGTGGGGCCGACGTCGAACCGCGGGAGTGGGTCTACGACGCGGCCCGCATCGAGGGCGCGGTGCTCACCGTGCTCGCGCTCCGCTCGCTGTTCCGCGCCGCGGAAGCCGACGGCGTCGCGGAAGCCGACGACTCCGAGGACGCCGACGTCGTCGCGTCGCGAAGCGGGGCGAGTGAGAGCGACGAGGCATAGTCGACCTCGCGAAGCCGTCGCCGTCGTCAGTCCTGAGCCGCGTTCCGGTGCGACTCGGGGCGCTCGCCCGTCAGCAGCGTGTGGCAGTCCCGGCAGCGCGCCTCGTAGGACTCCTCGGCGCCGACGAGGATGGTCGGGTCGTCGACGTGGGCCGGTTCGCCTTCGATGAGTCGCTGGTTCCGCGCCGCGGGTTCGCCGCACTGCGAGCAGATTGCCTGGAGTTTGTCGACGTACTCCGCGACGGCCATCAGCTGCGGGAGGGGCTCGAAGGGTTCGCCGCGGAAGGTCTGGTCCGTGCCGGAGACTATGACGCGCGAGCCGCCGTTCGCGAGCGACTGGGCGACCTCGACGAGCGTGTTCGAGAAGAAGTTCGCCTCGTCGATGGCGACGACGGACTCGCCGTCGTGGTGGTCGAGGATGTCGCGCGGCCCGTCGCCCTCGTTGTCGACGACGACGGCGTCCCACTCGCGACCCGTGTGGGTCCCGATGGTCGTCTCCCCGTAGCGATCGTCGATGGCGGGCTTGTACACCGCGACGGACTGATCCGCGATCTCGGACCGCCGGAGGCGACGGAGGAGCTCCTCGGTCTTGCCGGAGAACATCGACCCGGAGATGACCTCGATCCACCCGGATCGAGTGATGGCGTGCATGTTCGAGTGGGTGGCCGGCCACCGCCTAAATCGTTCCCTTCCGCGATCAGTTTGTGGGTGTCCACCGGTTCTCTCGCGTTCGGTTCGACCATTGTCGACCGGGTCCGCCTTTAAAAGCAGGATATTACCGAAGTTGAGGAAGGGCCTGCTACAACACCGGAAAGTCTTCGACCGCTCTTGTTTACAAGCTGTATTTAAAGGTGCAGCCGCTGCTGCGCTCGGCAGCTCCACAGACTCCTCAAAAGCCCCCGGTCGCTCTTTATAAGCAGGTTTGAACAGGTGATACAGTCGTGCACTGGAAAGCACCGCAGACACCTCGAAAGCCCTCGTCCGCTCGCGGTCGCTCCGCGACATATCCGCGGCTCTCAGCACAGCCCGCCGCGGATAGGGGTCGCCGGAGCGACTCCGTTACACCGCGACCGGCCGTCGCCCTTTCAGTCCGCCAGGACAGCACCGCAACCGCGACAGCGACAGCACCGCAACCGCAGCTGCGCCGCGCGCCGGCTTCCCGGCATTCGTCGCTAGCTCGGGGGCCGCCGCACGCGACGCCCGGCAACCACTCCGGGCGGGACTGAAAAGGGCAGCCGCTGAGCGGGACGCCCTGCGAAGTAAGCACTGGAACCCGGCGAATGAGCGAACGTAGTGAGCGAGTGAGCCGGGTGAGGAGCGCAGCGAGCAGCGCGACCGCTCAGCGGCTGGGGCTTTCAAAACATGCTGAGTGGTATCGAGAGCAACGATAGCCGATCCTATTTATAACTGCGAGCGCTCAGCGGCTGGGGCTTTCTACAAGTGCCAAGTGGTGTCATTGGCGACGATTTCCGGAACCGCTTATAAGTGCGACCGCTCAACGGTCGGGGCTTTCGAAGCGAACCGATCGTCCGTACCGACTACTCCAGAATCACGTCCTTCACGTCCCCCTGCCCAGCACGGCGAACGACGGCGCGAACGAGGTCCTGCGCGCCGGCCAGGTTGTCCGAGTCACCGTCGAGGACGATCAAGCGGCCAGCTTTGCCTTCGTCGATGACGCCGCAGTCGAGGTCGGCGATCTCGGCGCCGTTGACTGTCGCCATCCGCAGGACCTCTTTCGCGGAGCGGTCCGAGAGCTTGGCCGCGAACTCCATCTCGCGGAACATCGAGGGGGAGTTGAGCATCACGTTGTCCGTGCCGAGCGCGACGGTGGTCGCCTCGGCCAGCTCGTCGATAGGTGGGACGCCGACGTCCGTGACGAGGTTCGAGCGCGGGCAGACGACGACCGGCGTGCCGCGGTCGGCGAGTCGCTCGAAGTGGATCCCCGTCGCGTGGACCATGTGGACGAGGAAATCGGGGTCGAGGTCCATCGCGGCGTTGATGTCCAGGTCGTCGCGCTCGCCGGCGTGGATGCCGAACAGCCCGTCTGCCTCGCGGGTCGCCGTGCGCTCGGCGTCGAAGTCGGCGTCGCGTGCGCCGGAGGCGCCGAAGCCGTCGGCGACGTCGAGGACGTCGGACCCCCCGCGGCCGAGGATCACCGATTCGATGTCGCGCTCGCCCAGCGCCGAGTCCTTGCCCGCGAGCGCGTCCTGGAGCGCCTCGACCCCAGCGACGCCGCCCTCGCGGAAGTCGATGAAGGCGCCGGTCCCGGTGTCCTCCATGAAGCGCATGGTGCGGGCCATCGCCGTCACCGTCTCCTCGCGGGACGCGGCCCGCAGGAGCTGGTGTTTACGGCCGTCCGGCGGCGCGACGAGCTCGTCCAGCGAGAGCCCGCCACCCGCCTCCTTGGCGATCGAGTCCCCGATATGCGTGTGTGCGTTGACGAACGCGGGGACGATGACGTCCTCGCTGTCCGTCGGCTGCTCCTCGATCGCGACGATCTCGCCGTCCGCGACGACCACCCGACCCTCGACCGGCTCGAACTCGGGGCCGATGAGGACGGTTCCCTCGACGTGCATACACGGTCCTCGCCGGCAGCCGGCTTGAAAGCGACGACGGAAGCGAAGGTGGGGGCGAGGGCCCCTCTCCGAGCGCTATCCCTGACCCATTCCGAACTGGTCGAGCGTCGTCGGGAGGCCGCGGCTGACGTCGCTCCGCAGGGCGTCCGGGTCGAGGCCGATGACGTCCGCGGCGACGGTGCCGACGTGGTCCGTCGCGGCATCGGGACAGTAGACGCCGAGCCGCCACTGGGTCCGCTGGGCGGTCCGGAGGGCGGAGACGAGCGGCGACTGGTCGCCGAGGCGCCGCACCTCGCCGCTGACGGTCACGCGCGCCGTCGACTCCTCCATCGAGGGCTCGGGCGGCACGTCGACGATTACCTCCTCGTCCGCGAGGCCGACCTCGCCGGCGATCTCGCGTTCCATCTCCCGGACGGCGTCGTGGTCCGCGTCGTGGATGCGGTCCGGGACGTCGTCGTACTCGGCCCAGACCGCGCGCTTGTAGAGGTCGCGCTCGTCGTAGCGGCGCACGAGTTCCCGGGTGTCCTCGGTCATCCGGAGCGCCCCGAGCAGGTCGTGGTCGTCCATCCGGCGGACCCCCTCGGCGGTGATGTCCGGCTGCTCGACGAGGAGTTCCGACGCCCGGCGCAGCATGGCCTTCGAGATCCGGGCGACGTGGTGGGTGTAGACGGCCGGGTTCATCAGCGCGCGGGCGAGCAGGAGGCTCTCGGCGGTCTGGACGTTCCCCTCGTCGAGCACGAGCTCGCCCTCGACGAAGGTGAGCTCCCGGACGAGGCGTTCGGTGTCGATGGTGCCGTAGGGGACGCCGGTGTGGTGGGCGTCGCGCACGAGGTAGTCCATCCGGTCGACGTCCAGCTCGCCGGAGACGAGCTGGCCGTACTTCCCCTCCCCGGCGACGATCGCAGCCACCTCGTCCGGGTCGAGGTCGTGGTCGCGCAGCACCTCGCCGACCTCGCCGGCGTGAAGCAGCTCGTCGACGTCGTCGTGGTACTTGCCCGTGAGGCGGTGGGTCAGCCGCTCGATGTTGTGGCTGAACGGGCCGTGGCCGACGTCGTGGAGGATCGCCGCGGCCTCGATGCGGTCGGCCTGCCGCCCCTCGATGCCGAGGTGGTCGAGCGCCTTCGACGCGAGGTGGTAGACGCCCAGCGAGTGCTCAAAGCGCGTGTGGTTCGCGGAGGGGTAGACGAGCTGGACGGTCCCGAGCTGCTTGACGTGGCGTAGCCGCTGGACCGCGGGGGTGTCGAGGAGGGCCGCCGCGACGCCCTCGATCTCGATGTGGTCGTGGACGCTGTCCTTGATCACGGTCATACCCCGGCGTTCGGCGGCCTGTCTTAAAAAGAGTCGTCGGAATCGGTCACCGGGAACCGTCGATTACCCGTGGTCCCGGATCCCGAGCACGTCCCGGGCCGCGCGCTCGACGTCGTCGACGTGGTCCGCCGGGCAGTAAACGCCCAGGCGCCAGCGACCGCGCTCCGCGGCGCGGAGGCCGGAGACGAGCTCGGAGGCGTCCTCTAACCGCTGGACGACGCCGTCGACCACGACTTTCGTCGCGGACTCCTTGAGCCCCGGCCGGGAGGGGACGTCGACGATGACCTCGACCGGGTCGACGCCGGCCGTCTCGGCGATCTCCCGCTCCGCGGCGCGCTCGGCCTCGTGGTCGGCGTCGACGGTGCCCGCCGGCACCGATTCGAGGCCGACCCACGTCGCGCGCTTGTAGAGCCGGCGGCGCTCGATGCGGCCCCCGAGCTCGGGGACGTGCTCGCGGAGCTCGACGAGCAGGTCGTGGTCGGCCATCCGGCGGAACTCCTCGGGCGTCGTGTCGGTCGTCTCCAGGTAGCGCTCCGAGGCGCGCTCCAGCATGGCGCCGGCGACGCGGGAGACGTGGTGGCGGTAGACGATGGCGTTCATCAGCGAGCGCGCGACGAGGAGGCTCTCCGCGGTCGCGACGTTGCCCTCGCCGAGGACCAGCTGGCCGCCGTCCTCGTCGCCGTCCAGCCGAAGCTCCCGCACGAGGCGCCCGTGGTCGACGGTGCCGTAGGGGACGCCGGTGTGGTGGGCGTCGCGCACGAGGTAGTCCATCCGGTCGACGTCGAGCTCGCCGGAGACGAGCTTCCCGACGCCACCCTCGCCGTCGACGATGGCGGCGACGCGCTCGGGGTCGAGGTCGTGGCGCTCGAGCACCTGACAGACCTCGCGGTCCGAGTCCGTCAGGAGCCAGCCGAGCTCGTCGTGGTCGCGACCCGTCTTCCGCCGGATGAGCCGCTCCGTCTGGTGGCCGTACGGCCCGTGGCCCGCGTCGTGGATCATCGCGGCCGCACGGACGTGGGCCGCAGTGTCCTCGTCGACCGCGAGGTGCTCGAGCGCGCGGTTCGCGAGGTGGTAGACCCCCAGCGAGTGCTCGAAGCGCGTGTGGTTGGCCGACGGGAACACCAGTCGCACGGTCGAGAGTTGCTTGACGTGTCGCAGGCGCTGGAACGCGGGAGTGTCGATCAGGTCGGCGGCGACGGGATCGAGGGTGACGTAGTCGTGGACGCTGTCCTTGATCGCCTTCATTGGCGGGGAGTCGCGGCCCCGGAGGATGGTCCTTTCGGAGCCCGTCGACCGCGCCGGGACCCGGCGGTCACTCGGCGACGACGCCGTCGCTATCGAGGTTGGACTGAGCGAAAAGTGGAGAGGCGCTACTCGTCGACGAGGTCGACGTCGAGTTCGCGCTCGAGCTTCTCGACGACGGAGCCGCCGACGCCGGCGGTCGCGGCTCGCGACTGCTCGACGGCGAGGAGGTCGTCCTCGGCGACGTCGAGCGTCTCGGCCAGCTCCTCGATGGTGTAGCCGGCGTCCTGGCGCGCCTGCTCCGCGCGGTCGCCGTAGCCGGAGACGAGGTACGGGAGCTGGTCCTTCTCGTAGTCGGTACCCTCCTTCTCCCAGTGTTCGGAGTCGCCCGTGGCGGCGTCGTACATCTGCGCCTGCTTCTGGGCGGCTCGCTTGGAGCGGCTCGTGCCGTTCCCGCGGTCGCCGTCGCTCGCGGCGCCCCCGCTCGCGCCACTTTCGCTGGCGCCGTGGCCACCGCCGGTTCCCGAGCGGCGCTTCGCGTTGTCGTCGTGCGGGCTACAGTCCGAGCAGACGAGCAGCTCCGCGCCCGCGACGTTCGCGAGCGAGAGGTTCGCCGTCTCGGTCCCGCAGAGCTCGCAGGCGTCGCCGTCGTTGCCGGCGCCGGACGAACCCGTCGAATACTTCGCCATACCCGAACGAACACGCTCGAAGCTTTTTAAACTCGCGGGTCCAACCCCGCAAAATTTGTCGGATCGGCGGGTTATCCCCGCGATCGGCGTCCAGTGAACCCGCGCGCAACAGAGACGAACACCATGCGACAGCGACGAGCACCACGCGCTGACGAGAGCGGGACTGGGCGCCGCGACCGGGGTTCAGTGCATAAAGCGCCGGCTAGAAGGTGTGAGTTCAGCGATGAAGTGCGTGGGACCGGATTTGAACCGGCGGACCTCTACAGGACAGCGCCCTCAACGCTGCGCCGTTGGCCTAGCTTGGCTACCCACGCGTGCTGCGTTTTGCTGCACCTGCACGTATCCCGTCGCCGATTAAAAGCCCTTCCATTCGATCACGGCGTGGTCGGCGTTCTCACCCACGGCGACGGGGTCGACACTGAGCCGTGGACCCACGCGGCGCTCAAACAGTCGAACGATTTTCCTGCCGCCGGGCCAACCGACAGACATGGTGTTCCGAGCCCGCGAGAACGTCCCGTTGTTGACGGCCCTGCTCTCGATCGTCTCGCTCGCACTCGTGTTTGGCGCGGTCGGCGGCGCGATCCCGGCGTCCGTGCTGCCACACCCCGGCGACGCCGTCCTCGCCGCCATCCCCCACGTCAACGCGGGGATCTCGGTCCTCGCCATCGGGACCATCTCGCTGGGCTGGCGCGCGATCCGGCAGGGCAACGTGACGCGGCACCGCGCGCTGATGGGTACCTCCTTCCTGCTGTTCGCGACGTTCCTCGGGCTGTACCTGTACCGACTGGTGATCGCGGGAACGACCACGTTCGACGGTCCCGGGGGGATCGTCACGACGGCCTACTTTGCGTTCCTCGCGATCCACATCCTGCTGGCGATCGTCTGCATCCCGCTGCTGTTCTACGCGCTGCTGCTCGCGAGCACGCGACCGGTCCCGGAGATCTACGAGACGGCCCACCGTCGCGTCGGGCGGATCGCGGCGCCGCTCTGGATTATCTCCTTCGCGATGGGGATCGGCGTCTACGTGATGCTCTACCACCTGTTCTGAAGGGAAAACGGCGAGGAAAGTCCGGGGGACCGGGCGGACCGGGCGGACCGGGCGGACCTATTCGGGGTCGAGGTCGACGATACCCAGTCCAACCGACAGCAGGGGGATCGCCGTCGCCAGCCCGAGCGCGGCCCCAATGAGGTCGTCGCGGGAGAGGTCGACTCCGCCGCTCCCGGCCTGGTCGCCTCCGTCGCCGCCGCCGTCACTGCTGTTTCCGCCGTCGCTGGCGTTGCCGTTCCCGGTTCCGTCGCCACCGCTCCCGGAGTCGCTCCCGCCCTCGGGGTCGACGAGCTCGTCGTCGGTGCTGCCGACGGCGACGACGCCTTTCATCCCGACGGCCTTGTGCGGGTTACAGAAGTACTTGAACGTCCCCTCGCTCTCGAAGGCGTGCTCGAAGGTGTGGCCCTCCTCGCCCGTGAGTTCGGACTCGAAAGCCCCGTCCTGGTCGACGACGTTGTGCTGGCCGCCCTGGCCGGACCACTGCCAGACGACGGTGGTTCCCGGGTCGACGAGGATCGCCACCGGGTCGAAGGAGAGCCCGTCGCCCGCGCCGACGGTGACCGTAACCTCGTCCTGCCCGGTGTAGTCGACGGTCCCCTCGTAGCCGTCGACGCCGTCGAGCCACCCGCCGTAGTCGGCCGCTGCCGTGCCGGTCGCGAGCGGGAACCCCGCCGCGGCGACCGCGGCGCCGGCGCCCGCACGGACGAACGTCCGCCTGCTGACCGCCTCGCTCTCGTCGGTTGACTGGCTCATAGGCGAATATCATCGCTTGAGGGCCCTATAAGGTCCGACCGTTCCAGTGAGCTGAGACCGGAACGCGAATTAGCCGAACACGTTCGGGTTGTTAAGAAGGACGTCGTATCTGACGGTCACCGGGCCGTTTTCCGGGCCGTTTTCCGGACCGTTTTTCCGGGCCGTTTTCCGGACCGCTCAGTCGTCCGCGGGGGTCGCGTCCGAGCCGACGACCGGGCGCTGGACGTCGCGGTCCGTCGCCTCCCCGTCGACGTCGAAGGGGTACTCGCCCGTGACGCAGCCGAGACAGAGGTCGGCACGGGAGCTGTCGAGCGCGTCGGCGACTGCGTCGATGGAGAGGTACGACAGCGAGTCGGCGTCGATGTGCTGGCGGATCTCCTCGGTCGTCTTGTCGGCGGCGATGAGCTCCTCGCGGGTCGCCATGTCGATGCCGAAGTAGCAGGGGGCGATGATCTGCGGGGCGCCGATGCGCATGTGGACCTCCTCGGCGCCGGCGTCCTTCACGAGCTTCACGAGCTGGTTCGAGGTCGTCCCGCGGACGATCGAGTCGTCGATGATCGTGACGGACTTCCCCTCGACGGTCGACTTGATCGGGTTGAGCTTCAGCCGGACCGCGCGCTCGCGCTCGTCCTGCGTCGGCATGATGAACGTCCGGCCGACGTACCGGTTCTTCATCAGGCCCTCCGCGAACTCGACGCCGTCGTCGTCCTGGCCCCTCGGCTCGCCGTCCGCGGTCGTCTCGCCCGCCGCGTCGGCGTAGCCGGAGGCGAACGCGCGTCCGGAGTCGGGCACGGGCATGACGACGTCCGTCTCGACGCCAGCTTCCTCCCAGAGCTTCCGGCCGAGGTTCCGCCGGACCTCGTAGACGAGCTCCTCGTCGATGACGGAGTCGGGGCGCGCGAAGTAGACGTGCTCGAAGAAGCAGTGCGCCGAGTTCTCCTCCTCGATGAGGTCGTAGGAGTCGAAGCCGGTGCCGTCGGGGTTCAGGACGACGAGTTCGCCCGGGCGCACGTCGCGGACGAGCTCGCCGTCGAGGGTGTCGATCGCGGCCGACTCGCTGGCGAGGACGTAGCCGTCCTCCAGCTTACCGATGCAGAGCGGGCGGTTCCCCTTCGGGTCGCGCACGCCGAGCACCGTGTCGTCGTGCATGATCGTCAGCGAGTAGGAGCCGTGGATGCGCCCCATCGTGTGCTTGACCGCGCGGACGAGGTCCTCCTCGAGGAGGTTCCGCGCGAGGTCGTGGGCGATCACCTCGGTGTCGCCGTCGGAGGTGAACGCGTGGCCGAGCTCCGCGAGCTCCTCGCGCACCTCGGCGGCGTTGACGAGGTTCCCGTTGTGCGAGAGCCCGAGCGACCCGGACTTGAAGGAGACCGAGAACGGCTGCGCGCAGCTCTCGTCGAGGCTCCCCGCGGTCGGGTACCGGACGTGGCCGATCCCCGTCGAGCCGGTGAGCGACTCGAGGTCCCCCTCCTCGAACGCGTCGCCGACGAGCCCGCGCTCGACGTGGCTGTGCTGCTGGAAGCCGTCGTGGGTGACGATGCCCGCCGACTCCTGCCCGCGGTGCTGGAGCGCGTACAGCGCGTAGTACAACGGCCGTGCGGCCGCCCGGTCCTCGAGCGTGACGCCGACGACGCCGCATTTCTCGCGCGGGCCCTCGGCAACCTGGTCGCCCCGGGATTCCATACGCGTACGTCTGGGTGTCAATCCTAAAAAGACTCGTGTTTGTGGCGTGATTCGGCTTATAAGTGGTGTTGGATATACATACTCGTGTACACCTTGGGTAGGATCGGCGATCGAGGGTATCCTGTCTCTGAGCAGGATCGGACGGTCGTAGACTTGCCCACAACGGCGGGAGACCGCTCAGCGGCTCTTTTTAAGCGAGTTCGGGAAGATGATACGGTCTTATTCTCGACAGCACCGCAAACGTCCAGAAAGCCCTCGGCCGCTCTTGCTTATAAACTGGAAGGACAGGTGCAGACGCTGCTATGCTTGACAGCACCGCAAACGTCCAGAAAGCCCTCGGCCGCTCGCGGTCGCTGAGCAGGATATCTGCGCTCTCCGCACTGCCCGCGCAGATAGTGCCTGTCTCAGCGACTCCCCTGCGGCGCGACCGGCCGCGCCCTTTCAGTCCGCCAGGACAGCAACCGCGACCGCAGCCGCGACCGCAACAGCAACCGCCCAGCTCCGCGACGGCAACGGCACCACGACAGCACAGCAACCGCAATTCCTCAGTCCTCCCCAGCCTCGGCCGGGGCGCGCCGGCTCCGCACCGCTCGGCGCGCCACCGCACCCGCGCCGCGACCGCTCGCCAGCCGCCGCGAGCGACGCCCCGGCCACCACTCCCGGGCGGGACTGAAAGGGGCAGCCGCTGAGCGGGACGCCCTGCGACGGAAGCACCGCAATCCGGCGAGCGAACGCAGTGAGCGAGCCGGGTGAGGAGCGCAGCGAGCAGCGCGACCGCCTCAGCGGCTGGGGCTTTCTGGGTGTGCTGAGTGGTGTCGTGGGCGACGAAACCCGGTTTTATTTAAAAATGCAACCGCCCAGTAGCCGCAGCTATTGCGAAGGTCGAAGCGCGGTCGTCAGCGACGACCACTCCGCAAGCGTGCACGTTGCTCCTCCTCAAACCGATTACCGGACCAAATCGGAGAAACTACGCGCTCGACCCCGACTCAGATCTCGACGTCGAAGTCCTCGTACTCGCCGGCCTCATCGGCGACAGCCGCGAGCAGGTCCGCGACCTCGACGAGATCGTCGGTGTCGACGACCTCGACGGGCGTGTGCATGTAGCGGTTCGGGATCGAGACGTTCAGCGACGGAATTCCGGAGCGCGAGGTGAAGAAGGCGTCCGCGTCGGTGCCGGTGCGCGAGCCCGCCGCCTGGAGCTGGACGTCGAGGTCCGCGTCGGCCGCGGCGTCTCGCGCGAGGTCGACGAGCTGTGGGTGGTTCGCGCTGCCGCGCGTGACGACCGGGCCCTCGCCGAGCTCGACGGGGCCGCGACGCTCGCGATCGACGTCCGGGTTGTCGGTGGCGTGGGTCACGTCAACCGCGACGAACGCGTCCGGGTCGAGGTCGTAGCCGACCATCTGCGCGCCCTTGAGCCCGACCTCCTCCTGGACGGTCGAGACGGCGTAGACGGTCGCGTCGACGTCGGCCGCGACCGCGCGGCGGAGCCCCTCCGCGGCGCACCACGTCCCGACGCGGTTGTCCATCCCGCGCGCGGCGAGCCGCGAGCCGGCGAGCTCCTCGATCGTCGTCGAGAAGGTGACGGCGTCGCCGATCTCGACGAGCTCGCGGGCCTCGTCCTCGCTCTCGGCGCCCACGTCGACGAACTGCGCCTCGATGTCCTCGTACTCGTCCTCGGTCTTGTCCCGCAGGTGGATCGCCGTCTGGCCGATGACGCCCTGCACGGGCTTGTCCGCGTGGACCGTCACGTGCTGGCCCTTCGAGACGGTCCGGTCCGAGCCGCCGACCGGCGCGATGCGCAGGAACCCATCCTCGAGTACGTCGCGCACGATGAACCCGATCTCGTCGGCGTGACCCGTGAGCGCGATTTCCGGACCCTCGCCCGTGCCCTCGTGGACCGCGACCGCGTTGCCGTACGCGTCCGTCTCGACGTCGTCCGCGAACTCGCGCACGTACTCGACCCAGACGCGCTGGCCGCTGGTCTCGAAGCCGGACGGGCTCGGCGTGGTGAGTAACTCCTCTAAGAACTCGCGGCGGGACTGGTCCATGTTTCCACCCTCCGAGCCCTCGATAATGAAACTCGCGTTCCACCGTGGCCGTTGCCTCGTTCGGATGGTGACCGAATGTCGGCCCCCCGGAACAGTGCCAGCACCATTAAGCCGAGTCGGCTCCAGAGGTGTACTATGAGCGAAAAGTCACTGACGCTACTGGAGCTTCACCTCGACGACAGCCACATTCAGCTCGGTCCGCGAACGATATCGACGGGGCGCTCGAGCTCGAGCGACGCGGAAAACGGCGTCGACGTGATCGACGGGGACGATGGGCCGGCCGACGCTGGGTCGACCGCCGACGCCGGGTCGACCGACGATGCAGCCGATGACGGCGACGAATCCGGACGCGTCGGCGGCGTGGCGAAGGGCGTGCTCGCCCTCCTCGTGGTCGGAAGCCTCGCGCTGGCGGCCTGGAAGCTCCTCGGTGACGGCGACCTCGAGGCCGCCGAGGAACTCGACGAACTGGCGGAGTAGGGAGCAGCACCTGTTTTTAAGGAGAGCCCTTCCGGCGAGGCGCCGCACAGCCGGGCGGAGTTCAGCGTTCCCTCGAATCCGACACAAATCATTTCCCCTGCCGTCCCCGAGAGCCGTCATGAATCTCTTTCGCAGCGTCCGGGCGATAACTGAGGCCTCCGGGGACGGCGTGATCGACTGGGAGAAAGCCGCGGAGTCGGCGAAGGCGGGCACCGACCCCGGTATTGTCGACCTCTCTACCGCCGAGCAGGAGGCGTACGCAACCGACGTCCGCGACGCGCGAGACCGCCTCCGCAGCGTCGCCGGTATCGAGTTCGACGTGCCGAACACCGTCCAGATCCAGAACCGCCACCACTGGATCGACGCGAACGTCGAGACGTTCCGGAACGTGATGGCGCCCATCGAGGACCGGGTGGCTCCCGCCGCGCCGACGCTCTCGCGACTCGCAAACACCGGCACGATGGCGGTGATGCTCGGGTTCCTCGGGCGGAACGTCCTCGGCCAGTACGACCCCCTGCTGCTCGCGGACGACCCGAACGCGGACCACGAGCTCTACTTCGTCCACCCGAACGTCGTCCGCGTCGCCGACGAGCTGGACGTCGACTACCCCCGCTTCCGACGATGGATCGCGTTCCACGAGGTCGCCCACGCCGCGGAGTTCGGCGCGGCGCCGTGGCTCCCGGACTACCTCGAAGCCCGCATGGAGGAGGGATTCGATGCGCTCACGGCTGGCCAGCTCGACCGCGAGGCGTTTCGCGAACTCGACGCCGCGATGACCGCCGTCGAGGGGTACGCCGAGCTGCTGATGGATCGCGCCTTCGACGAGGAGTACGCGGACCTCCGCCGGAAGCTCGACGAGCGGCGGCAGGGTGGCGGACCGGTCGCACAGCTCGTCCGTCGCCTGCTCGGGCTCGGGCTCAAGCGCCGCCAGTACGAGCGCGGGGCCGCCTTCTTCGAGGCCATCGAAGCCGAGCGCGGGGTCGAGGCCGCCGGTGCCGTCTGGGAGCGCCCGGAGAACCTCCCGACGAGCGAGGAGCTGGATGATCCGGCTGCGTGGTTGCGACGAGTCGAGTCGTAGTCAGCCGCTGTGTCGTCGGAACCGCTGGACCCGGCTCCACCATATGTAACGGTCGACAGGTGACGGGTCTCGACGTTTATACAACCGGGAACTCCTCGAAAGCCCCCGGACGAGTCCGGATCCTGGATCGGATCAACCCGAATCGGGTCAGAGATTTAAAATAGCCCCTGGGAGTACGGGGAGTTAGAGGAACCCGAGGGATGTCCGACGACCAAACACAGGGGTCCACCGAGCGGGACGGCGCCACCGACGCGCTCAGCCCCTCGGAGCGTTTTTCCCGGATCACGGACCGGTTCATGCACGGCGTCGAGCTGGCGGCCGCGGCGCTGTTCGCGCTGCTGTTCGCTATCGGCGTCATCGACCTGCTGCTCCAGATCCTCGACGCCGTCACGAGCGGCCGCATCACCGACCCGCTCGTCGTGATCGGGTTCATCGAAACCGGCCTGCTCCTGCTCATCATCGTCGAGGTGTACGAGACGGTCGTCGCGTACACCCAGCAGAGCGACACGCGCAAGATCGTCCGACTCGTCATCTACACGGGCGTCATCGCGATGGTCCGGAAGGCGATCATCTTCCGGACGGGCGAGTACGCAACGACGCTCGACGCGCTGTTCGCAGCAGTCGCGTACACCATCATCATCCTCGGACTCGTCGGCCTGCTCCTCGCGGAACGGGGGGAATCGGGGACCGTCCTTCCCGGACCCTGAGCATCCGTCCCGGATGACGGACTCGGGAAGCCAGCGAGGTCGTCGGGACACAGCTTTGCGAGCGTCGACGGCGACCTCGGCCCGGACCGGATCGACGAGGCGAGCCGTCGCCCGCGCGTCTACGAGGCCGTCGCCGGCCATAGCCCGCTCGCGCTGGAGCGCGGCAAGGAGGTGGCGTCCCGCACTTATCAGGGGCCGAGGGCGGCAATGTCCGCGCCCACCGTCGCCAGCGCGTCGGCGGGGTTCGGGTCGCTGTCGGCCAGGTGCGTGTAGTGATGGGTCGGAACGGCCTCCAGCGCCGCTGCGACCGCCTCGCTGTACGCCTCGACGCCCGATTCCGTCGGATCCTCGCCGCCCCAGACGTCCCGGATGACCGTCATCGAGTCGATGCGGACCTCCAGCTGCTGCGGGTCGTAGCGGGTCAGCAGCTCGGCGAGCCCGAGCTGGAGGGCGACGTACTCCGCGACGTTGTTCCCGGTCCGGGCGCCGACGGGACGGCCGAGTCGGGCGAGCTCCCGCTCCTCGCCGTCCATGATGACGGCGCCCGCACCGGCGGGCCCGGGGTTCCCGCGCGAGCTGCCGTCGACGTAGAGGACGAACGCGTCGCTCGCCGTCTCGGTGACGGCGGGGCGGGAGAGCCCCGACTCCAGGAGGCCATCGAGTGCGCGGCGCAGCTCGGCCGGCGTCGTATCGGGGTCGAACAGCCCGCCGTAGCCGGGGACCGCGTCGTCGACGGCGTCGGTGGCGGCCGCCAGCTCGTAGCCGACGCCCGCGAGCACCTCGTCGACGCGCGTCGCGAGCGGCGGGAGGTGTTCGACCGGGAGAGGGTCGTCGGTCACGCTGTCCCCACCATCTGGCTTCGGTCCCGGATCCTCCCATCCTCGCTTCCGGGGACTGTCGTCGGTTCGTCGCGCCACTGCATACTGGTCCTTGGGGGTCGAGCGGGATAATCGCTTCAGGTAGCGGGTCGCCTTAGACCACTCACTGACTCGCTGCCCGGCACGCTATTTATAAGTAGACCCCCGTCGGTGACCGACCAGGAACCGACGAAGTCCAGTGCCGTCCACTCAGTCCGCCGATCCGGGGAACTCCGACGTGTCGGCCGGGCCGGGCGGGAGGTCGGCGCCGCGTTCCTCTGCCGTGAGGTAGCACTGCGGGTCCGGCGCGCTGATCCCGTCGGTGGCGAGCGCGCGGAGCCGCGAGCCGCCGCGGCAGATGTTCTTATAAGCGCAGTCCGCACATTTGCCCGTCAGCCGGTCCTCGCGGTCGCGGAGGAAGTTCAGGAGCGGGTTCGTCTCGTCCTCCCAGATCTCGCTGAACGGGCGGTCGCGGACGTTGCCGAGGCTGTACCCCTGCCAGAACTGCGTCGGGTGGACGTTCCCCTGGTAGTCGACGTCGGCGACGCGCTCGCCCGCGGGGTCGCCGCCGTTGCGCTGGAGGTACTCGTGGACGCGGCGGGCGTGGGCCTCGCCGAACTCCTCGCGGGCGTACTCCACGAGGAACGCGCCGTCGACGTAGTTGCCGACGAGCAGCGTCTCGATCTCCTCGCCGGCGTCGTGGTACTCGCGCGTGAGGTCACAGAGCCGGCGGATGGCCGCGCGCTTCTCGTCCGGGTCGAGGTCCGCGTCGGCGATGTCGGCGCCGCGGCCGCCGTAATCGAGGTGGTAAAAGCAGAAGCGGTCGACGCCGACGTCGGTGAGCAGGTCGACGACGCCCGCCATGTCCGGCGCCGTGCGCTCCGTGATCGTGTACCGGAGGCCGGTCTTGATCCCGGCGTCGAGACAGGTCTCGATCCCCTCGACGGCGGCGTCGAACGCGCCCTCGCGCCCGCGGAAGGCGTCGTTGCGCTCGCGGCGCCCGTCGACGGAGACGCCGACGTACTGGAGGCCGGCCGCCTGGAGCGCCTCGACCGTCTCGGCGGTCAGGAGCGTCCCGTTCGTCGAGAGCACCGGACGGATCCCGCGGTCGGACGCGTACGCAACGAGCTCCGGGAGGTCCTCACGCATCGTCGGCTCGCCGCCGGAGAACAGCAGGACAGGGATCCCGTAGTCCGCGAAGTCGCGGATGAGTCCCTTCGCCTCCGCCGTCGACAGCTCGCCGGGCGCCGGTTCGGACTGCGCTGCGGCATAGCAGTGCTCGCAGTGGAGGTTACACCGCTTCGTCACGTTCCAGACGACGACCGGGCGTCGCTGCTTTTCCTCCCGGATCTGGGGCTTCGCGGACTCGTCGGCGGCGTCGTACCGGAGGCCGTCGCCCTCGGCGTCGAGGTCACAGAGGAGTTTGCTGATGGAGATCATGGATGGTAGTGGGTCGGCGATTACAGCTCCCGCACGCGCGGTTCGACGTTTTCGTCGTCGCGGTCGGCGTCGCTGTCGACCGGGACGTCGGTTCCCTCGTCCGTCACCGGCTGGTCGACGAGCTCTTGCTCGTCCGGTGTTACACCCTCCGAGTTCGCTGTTTCGCCCAGCTCGTGGTCGGAGAAACGGTGGACGGCCGCGGCCGGACAGACCCAGACGTCGGTCGCGTACCACGAAAAGAGCCGGCCGGCGTACTCGTGGGCCGCTTCCGGCGTCGGCGCGCTGACGCTACCGACGTGCCGGAGCCGGTCGTCGCGGTCCGAGCGGACGAACACCTCCCATTCAGCGACGTCGTCGCCGCGCGGTTCGCCGCCGTTCGCCGTGCGTGTAGGACGGTCGACCATATTCGGCATTCCTCGTGTAGCCGCTAAAGAGTCCGTAGCGTTCCAGCAACCCTGGAACTGGGGGCGAACACGTTCGGCAAATCCCCGATGGCCGAGGATCTGGAACGACCGGACGACTCCAGTATGCTGCCCACCGTCGACACCGACGACCGGCCGTTCGTGCTCATCTGGGAGCTGACGCAGGCCTGTGACCTCGCCTGCGACCACTGCCGGGCGGACGCGAAGCCGTCGCGGCACCCCGACGAGTTGACGACGCGGGAGGGCAAGCGGCTCCTCGATCAGGCCCGGGAGTTCGGGGAGAACCAGCTCGTCGTCCTCTCCGGGGGCGACCCCGTCAAGCGCCCGGACCTCGTCGAGCTGGTCGAGTACGGGACGGAGGCGGGGCTCAACGTCACGCTGACGCCCAGCGGCACCACCTCGCTGACGCGGGAGACCATCGCCGACCTTAGCGACGCCGGCCTGCGGCGGATGGCGCTGAGCCTCGACGGCGCGACGCCCGAGGCACACGACGCGTTCCGCGGCGAGGAGGGGAGCTTCGAGGAGACGGTCGCGGCCGCGGATCACGCGCGCGAGCTCGGGATCCCGCTGCAGGTCAACACGACCGTCTGCGCGGAGACGCTCGACCAGCTGCCGAAGATCCGCGAGCTGATCGCGGAGCTCGGCGTCGTCATGTGGAGCGTCTTCTTCCTCGTCCCCGTCGGCCGCGGCGTCCACCTCGACCCCATCGACCCCGAGACGGCCGACGAGGTGATGGCCTGGCTGAACGAGGTGTCCGACTCCGCGCCCTTCGGCGTCAAGACGACGGAGGCGCCACACTACCGCCGCGTCGCGATGCAGGAGGGCGACGGCGCGCCCGGCGCGGGCGGGCGGATGGGCATCGTCGCCGGCGACGGCTTCGCGTTCGTCAGCCACACCGGCGACGTCTACCCCTCCGGCTTCCTCCCGAAGGCCGCCGGCAACGTCCGCGAGACGCCGCTGCCGGCGATCTACCGCGACTCGGAGCTGTTCACCCGACTCCGCGACCGCGGGAACCTGAAGGGGAAGTGCGGCGCCTGCTCGTATAAAGAGGTCTGCGGCGGGAGTCGTTCGCGGGCGTACGCGACGACCGGCGATCCACTCGCGGCCGATCCGCTCTGTCCGCACGTGCCCGACGACTACGACGGCGAGTTGCCCTGGGACGCGCCACGGGTCGACGCCTGACCCCGAGACCGGGTGAGTCGAGGGCTACACGTCCGGCGCGTCGAACAGCTCCGTCACGATCTTCGACTGGGCGGTCCGGATCCGCTGGGAGAGCGCGGACTTGCTAATCGACAGCTCGTCGGCGAGGTCGCCCAGGGAGGTGTCCACGTCGTCGTCGAAGTAGCCGCGGACGACCGCCAGCTCCAGTGCCTCGCGCTGCTTCGCCGTGAGCGCGGAGAGGTCGAAGGTGGCCTGCTCCGTCGCGTTCGGCCCGTCGACGATGGTCAGCCGCGCCAGCGTCACGTCGGCGACGACGTCGCGGAGGCTCTCGACGAGCCCGCGGACGGCCGCCCGGTCGTCGACGTACGTCGAGACGGCCATCGTCCCTCCCTCGACGCTGCGCACGTGGGGAACGCAGTCGAACTGCTTGAACACGTAACAGAGGCAGTCCTCGCTGACCTCCCCCTCGGCGCGGATCATCGGCGCCTCGGCCTCGCTCGGCTGGATGTCCACGTTGCACTCGTTCCCGACCGCGTTGATCCGGACGCCGTCAACGTCGGCGTCGACGTCCGTGATGGGACAGGCGAACTCCGAGTCCGGTACCACGTCGAGGTCGACGCGGAGGCGCCGAGCTGGCCCATCGTCGGACGGGGCGGAGCGTGACATATCGAACACGTACGAGGCGCACCGCCCAAATATGTGGTGCCCTGGCCCGCCAAATCGGCCGCGCTCGACACCGACTACAGCCCGCACGTCGTTACCGATGGTTGCCAGTGGAACGAACGGTGACGGGCAGCGATGCCCACTCCTCCCCTCAGCCCGAACGTGTTCGGGTGTCGATCTCAGCCGGTTGGAACGCGCTCGACCGGTTTTAAAAGGGGAGTCCCAATCTGGAACTGTAGCATGACCGTATCCGACCTCGATCGACGGACGTTCGTGGCAACGACCGGAACCGCGCTGGCGACGGCGCTCGCCGGCTGCAGCGGCGGAGGCGGCGGGAGCGGCGGAGGCGGCGGCAGCGGCGGAAGCGACGGGAGCGACGGCGGCGACAACGGCGGCGGGGGCAGCGACGGCAGCGACACCCTCGACGAGGAGCCGAACTACGACGGATGGTTCGAGAACGTCGGCAACTACGACGCCACCCTCGACCGCACCGGCCAGGACAGCGTCACGGTGTCGGTCGGCGCGGGCGACGGTCTGAAGTTCGACCCGCCGGCGGTCGCCGTTTCGGCCGGCACGACGGTCACCTGGGAGTGGACCGGCCAGGGCGGTCAGCACAACGTCGTCGCCGCGGACGGCGACTTCGAGTCTGAACTCGTCGAGGAGGAGGGCCACACGTTCGAGTACACCTTCGAGGAGTCGGGCGTCCACAAGTACAAATGCAACCCACACGAGAGTGTGGGAATGAAAGGCGCGGTCGTGGTGCAGTAGGCCGTCGATCGGACGGTCGGCGCGGGAGGCCGCATCCACCCCGGTTGACGTCGACCGTCGACCGTCGACCGTCAACCGCCGACCGTCGACCGTCGACCGCCGACCGTCGACCGCCGACCGCCGGCGACCACCGTCGACCCGAGACCCCACGCGGACCCTACACCCATGACTCAAGCACGCCTCGTCGTCGACTTGCCGGAGGGACCGTGGATAGCCGACGTCTCGCGGGCCCACCCGGACGCGACGTTCCAGGTGCTCGCGGCGCTGCCCGGGGACGGTCCCGGCTTCGCGCTCGTCTGGATCACCGCACCGGACGTCGATTCGGTGCTCGTCGACATGGACGAGCACGACGCGATGACCGAGCTGTCGATCCTCCAGCGCACTGAGCACGAGGCGACAGTCCAGTTCGAGACCTCCGTCCCGCTGCTGCTCACCGCCGCGAAACGCTCCGGCGTCCCCATCGAGATGCCCGTCGAGATCGAGGACGGGGAGGCCACCATCGACGTCACGGGCGCCCACGACCGCCTCTCCGAGCTCGGGCGCCAGTTCCAGGAGCTAGGCTTAGCGTTCCAGGTCGTGTACATCCAGGAGCGCCTCCAGTCCAGCCAGCTGCTCACGGAGACGCAGCGGGAGGCCATCCTGACCGCCGTGGACGAGGGCTACTACGACACCCCCCGGACCTGCTCGCTCACCGAACTCGCCGACGAGCTCGGCATCGCGAAATCCACCGCGAGCGAAACGCTCCACCGCGCCGAGGGCGTCATCGTCAAGGAGTTCGTCGACGACCTGCCGCCACAGGTCGACGACGACGCCGACGCCGTCGCGGAGTACTGACGGCGCTCGCTGCCGACCCGTCGCCAACGGCGTCGACCGCGGCGGCTCGACCGCCTTTTAACCACTCAGTCGAGATAGTGGCAGAACCAGGCCGCGGCGAGCCCGGAGACGGCCTTCAGCTCCCCGGGTCCCTCGAACAGGTGTCCGGCGCCGGGGATCACGACAAGGTCCTTCTCGCAGGTGAGTCGGTCGTAGGCCTCCCGGTTCAGCTCGAGCACGTCGTCGTCCTCGCCGCCGACGACGAACAGCGAGCCGGCCGCGACCTCCGGGAGCACCTCGTCGGCCATGTCGACGCGGCCGCCCCGCGAGACGACGGCGTCGACGACGGCCGGGCGCTCCACGGCCGCCCGGAGCGCCGCGGCGGCGCCGGTGCTCGCGCCGAAGTAGCCGACGTCGAGGTCGCCGACGAACTCGTGGTCGCCGACCCAGTCGGTCACCGCCACGAGGCGCCGCTCGAGCAGCGGGATGTCGAAGCGGTTCTCCCGGACGACGTCCTCCTCCTCCGTCAGGAGGTCGAACAGCAGCGTCGCCAGCCCTTCCTCGCGGAGCTCCTCGGCGACGGCGTTGTTCCGCGGGCTCTTCCGGCTGCTCCCGCTCCCGTGGGCGAAGACGACGAGCCCGATGGGGGGTTCCGGGCCCTCGGGCACCCGCAAGTCGCCTTCGAGCGTCGTCTCCGCCAGTTCGATGTCCATAATCCCGGTCGCGGTTCGGCTCATAGCTGGTCGCTCGCCGGGCGCGGTAAAGAGACTGCTGGCGGCCGAAGGGCCACACGAGAAGGCGAACAACTGCTCTGGAGGGGCGACAGACACAAGGAGAGGTTCGTCGTTCGGAGACGAAGGGTGTGGTCCGCCGGTCGGAGACGAAGGGTGTGGTCCGCCGGTCGGAGACGAAGGGTGTGGTCCGTCGGTCGGAGACGACGGGAGTCAGTAGACGGCGTCGCTGATCCCGTCGTCGAGGTCGTCGAACTCCTCGAGGTACGCGAGTCGTTCCTCGCGGAGCTCCGCTCGTGCCGCCTCGAAGTTCTCGACTCGGTCCGGAACGCTGAACCGGTCGACGTCGATGCCCGGGACGTCGCTTGGCACCGTCAGGCCGAGCGCGTCGTCGTGCTCCCAGTCGATGCTCCCGCGGGCGACGCCTTCGAGGATGGCAACGGTCTCCTCGACGCCGACGTCGGCGGGATCGTCCGTGCCGACGACGCCCGTGTTGATGACGTAGCACTCGACGTCGAGGTCGTCGATGAGGTCCCGGAACCGGTTCCCCTCCTCGCCCTCGGATCCGACGATGAAGGGGTTCGTCCCGACGACGCGGATGGACTCGCCCACGCGGGACGGGTCACCGGCGCTGGTTTCGACGGACTCGCCGAGCATGAACGCGACGGCGGCCTGCTCGGTGCTGAGGCGTGCGACCGGCGGCATCAGCGGGTTGCGGGTGATGAAGAAGACCTGGTCGACGCTTTCCAGGTCGACGTCGTCCGCGGCGCTTTCGAGGTGGTCGCGGCGAACGACGGCGCGTGCGTTGCGGCCGTAGCGCGGCTCGTCGAAGTGGACGGTCCCGTCGTCGTCGACGGCCACGTTCTCTAGCACGGCGCTGTCGTCGGTCGCTGCACTGTGGAGTTCGGGCTGCTCGTCGGCGTCGAGGCCGATCGTCTTGATGTAGAGGCCGCCGCCCTCGCTCCCGGCAACCGTCCCCGATGGGAGCAACGCACAGACGTCGTCCTGGAGCATCTCGACGCTCTCGGGGTCGTCGAGCCAGAGGCCGTGGCTGGTCAACGTCGACTTGCCCGTCCCGGAAAGCCCGAGGAACAACTGCCCGACGTCCCGACCGCCGTTCTCGTCGAGGGTGACGCGCTTGCTACCGGCGTGCAGCCCGAGCCCACCCTGCTGTTTCGCGCGCAGCATGAACAGGCGCAGGAACGACTTCTTCGCTTCGCCCGTGTAGTCGCTCCCTAGCACCGTCGTGAGCCCGGCGTCGGGGAGCACCCGGATCTCCGGCGTGTCCCTCGCGTCGGGGAGCTGCACGGTGACGAAATCGGGGTCGACGCCCGCCGACGGTTCCAGCAGTTTCGCCCATGAGAGGGCGATGCGGCCGTACTCCCGCGGGAGGAAGAGCCGACAGACGTACGAGGAGTCGGGGTGGCGACCGACGACGCGATCGACGCAGATGACGTCGTTCTCCGGGTTCCTGACCCAGTCGAGCCCCTGTTCGAACACCGAGACGTCCGCGTCGTCGAAGGAGTCGTCGACGGCGTTGGCAGTCCGGTCGGCGCTGCGCGAGCGGTACTCGCTCGTGTAGGCCGGTGCGCCGAACTCGGTCGTCGTCTCCAGGTCGGCGGAGTACTCGCGGAGCGCCTCCAACGACGGATTATAGGTGACGTGCTCAGCTGTCTCCGGGTCCGGATACGCTGCTGGCGTCGGCCGCTCGGTAATGCCCTCCATCCTATGACGTGCTCAGGTAGAATGTTTCATAAGTATGTTGAACCACGAAGACCGGCGAATAAAATTTACTCACATATGTGTATCTTTCACCGACTTTCCGTGGGACCGACTGAACCGAACTGGCGTTTCTACAGTGTCAGCTCATCGCCGACCAGGACAGCGGATAAACCGGGCTAAGGTACTGGGTGGAGGGGGCGATCCGCTGGTGTCACTACGTCGAATGCCGTCCCCGAGGTGGACACAACGTGCTTGCAAACGGGTTCCCCAGCGGACTCCGGAACGGAGACGCAAGCCCTTTGTTTAGGCTGGCCTAATCCGGGCGGTAGCCAATGGAACTCTCACGGCGAGACGTCCTCTCCGCGCTGTCGGCCGCGAGCGCCGGTGCCGTTGCGGGCTGCTCGGCGCCAACGAGCGGGGACGAGACGGTCGCGAGCGAGGCGGCTGCGAGCGAGGTGGACACGACGGACGCGACCGTCGACGACCACGACGTCGACACGCTCGTCGCACTGGGGGAGGTCGTCTACCCCTCCGGGGTCGACGGCGTCGAACCCTTCGTCCGGGAGTACTCCGCCGAGCGCGTCCGGCGAGATCCGGAGTACGAGGCGGGCGTCGTCGACGCCGTTTCCCGCCTCGACGCGTACGTCGAGGAGTTCTACAGCGACCCGTACGCCGACCTCTCGGCCACCGAACGGCTGGCCGTTCTCGAACAGCTGTCCGTCGACGACGCGGACCCGGTTCCCGACGGCGAGGACCGCGAGCGGATCCGGTACTACCTCGTGAACGAGCTGCTGTACGCCTTCTACGCGACCCCGACCGGGGCGTCGCTGGCCGGGCTGGAGAACCCGCCGGGACATCCGGGGGGCACGACGTCCTACCAGCGGGGGCCGAACGCATGAGCGGGAACGGAGACAGCGTCGGCGACGACGGTGCTGTCGCCCGCGACGTCGACCGCAGTCCCTCCGAGCGCGTCGACGTCTGCATCGTCGGCGCTGGTCCGGCGGGCGGCATCGTCGCCGCCCAGCTGGCGGCGGCCGGCTACGAGGTCGTCGTCCTCGACGCCGGCCCACGGTTCGACCCGGGCGAGCGGGCACAGCAGATGGAGGACCACCTTCGCCCGGGGAGCCACGAGCCGATCTGGGACATGGGCGGCGAGCGCGACGCCTACAGCGCCAGCGGCGACCGCCACTACCCCCTGAACGCGGCGCGCGTGAAGGGGATCGGCGGCAGCACGCTCCACTGGCAGGGGATGGTGATGCGCCTGCACGAGCAGGACTTCGAACTCGACTCGGCGCTCGGCGTCGCCGACGACTGGCCCATCGACTACGACGACCTCCGCCCGTACTACGCCGCCGCCGAGGCGGAGCTCTCCGTCGCCGGCGCCTCCGACAACCCCTTCGCGCCGCCGCGGGAGGAGCCGCATCCCTTGCCGGCGTTCCCGCCCTCCTACAGCGACTCGCTGTTCGCGGAGGCCTGCGAGTCGCTCGGGATCACGACCCACTCGGTGCCGAACGCGCGCAACTCCGAGGCGACCGCGGAGGCCGGCGCCTGCGTCGGCTACGGCACCTGCAAGCCGGTCTGCCCCTCCGGCGCGAAGTACGACGCCACCCGGCACATCGACCGCGCGGAGGCGGCGGGCGCGCGCGTCCTCGACCGCGTCCCCGTCCAGCGGCTCGAGCACGACGACGCGGGCGACCGCGTGACGGCGGCCGTCTACGCGACGCCCGACGGCACGGAGCACCGCCAGGAGGCCCGCGAGTTCGTCGTCGCCGCCGGCGGGGTGGAGACCCCGCGGCTGCTGCTGCTCTCCGAGAGCGAGCAGTACCCGGACGGGCTCGCCAACACCTCCGGGGCGGTCGGCCGCTACTTCATGGACCACCTCTTCGCCGGGATGGGCGGCACGCTCGACGAGCCGACCCGGCAGAAGCACGTCGGCTTCAACACCACCGAGAGCCACCAGTTCTACGACCGCCCGGACGGATCCCGGACCGCGATCAAGCTGGAGTTCCTCAACTACGCCGGTCCCGCGCCGGCGGACGTGGCGCTCGGCGCCGACAGCTTCGGCGACGCGCTCCTCGAGGAGATCCGGGACGTGTACGGCACCCACATCGCCATGGGCGCACTGGTCGAGCAGTACCCCCGGAAGGAGAATCGGATCCGGCTTGACCCGACCCGGACGGACGACCACGGCAACCCGGTCCCGGACGTGGTCTGGAGCCTCGACGACCGCACGCGACGGGCCATCGAGCGCGCCAACGAGATCCAGCGCTCGGTGCTCGAGGAGCTCGGCGTCGACGTCGGCTGGACCGTCGGTCCCGACAACACCGGGCCGGCGTTCCACCACATGGGCACCACTCGGATGGGCACGGACCCCGACGAGAGCGTCGTCTCGCCGGAGCTCCGGACCCACGACCTCGAGAACCTCTCCATCGCCGGCAGCTCGACGTTCGTCACGGGCGGCGCGATGAACCCGACGCTCACTATCGCTGCCCTGTCGATCAAGGCGGCGACGCACATCGAGGAGCGGCTGTAGTGTCGCCCGGCGACACCTGCGAGTCGCCGATTGACGGATGATGAACGCCTTTTCGGTGTTTTAGGCCCCCCGAAACATCGATACTCTTTAGGCCGTCCTAAAACATCCTGGTAGTAGATGAGTTCACCACAGGACATCTGCGTCGTGGTCCCGACGATACGGGAGTACGAGTGCGTGCGGGCGTACGCCGAGAACGCGCGCCTGCACGGGTTCGACACGGACCGCCTCTTCGTCGTCCTCGTCACGGAGGACTTCTGTGACACCGACGACATGGAGGCGATGCTCGACGAGGAGGGGCTCGACGGGGCCGTCTTCGACGGGAGCGCCCGCGAGGACTGGTTCCGCGAGCGCGGCCTCGAGGAGTATAACTCGCTGATCCCCGAAGCCAGCCACGCACAGACCTCGTTCGGGCTGCTGTACATGTGGGCTAACGAGGGGTTCGAGTACGGCGTCTTCATCGACGACGACACGCTGCCACACGAGGAGGACGACTTCTTCGGCACCCACATGGCCAACCTCCAGTACGAAGGGGAAATCGAACGCGTCTCCTCGGACGAGTCGTGGGTCAACGTCCTCTACCAGACCGACAAGGATCTGTACCCGCGCGGCTACCCCTACGCGGCGATGGACGAGACCGTCGAGACCGACACGACCGAGGTCGACGACGTCGTCGCCTCGCAGGGGCTCTGGACGAACGTCCCCGACCTCGACGCCGTCCGCATCCTGATGGACGGCGACCTCGAGGGCCAGGCCCAGACCCGCACGACGCGCGAGGACTTCGAGCGCGACTTCGTCGCCGCCGACGGCGACTACCTCACCGTCTGCTCGATGAACCTCGCCTTCCGCCGCGAGGTCATCCCGGCCTTCTACCAGCTGCCGATGGACGACAACGAGTGGGACGTGGGCCGCTTCGACGACATCTGGTCGGGGCTCTTCTTAAAGCGTGCCGCCGACGTGCTCGACAAGCAGGTGTACAACGGCGGCCCGCTCTGTGAGCACAACAAGGCGCCGCGCTCGACGTTCGACGACCTCGCCAACGAGGTCGCGGGCCTCGAGCTCAACGAGCACGTCTGGGAGGTGCTCGACGACGTCGCCGCCGACGCCGACTCCTTCGAGGAAGCTTTCGCCGAGATGGCCGACGCACTGGCGACGGGCGAGTTCGACGAGTGGAACAACGGCGAGTTCCTCAACTACTGCGGTGACGCGATGCGCGACTGGATCGACTGCCTGAACGAGATCGACGCGACGACTGCGGACCCCGAAACGGTGATCGCCGATGACTGACACCAACTTCGACGACGACGCTTCCGGGAGTACCGACCGACAGTTCGACCGACGCCGCGTCCTCGCCGGGATCGGCACCGCCACGACGCTGTCGATCGCGGGCTGTACGAGCGACGAGACGGAAACGACCGCGACGCCGACCGAGCAGGGCGGCGACGGCTTCGGCGAGTTCCGCGGCTCCGGCGCGCTCGTCGAGGGCCGCGGCGAGCTCGGCGGCACCCGGATGAGCGAGCTCCCCGACCTCTCCGGCGAACTCACCGTCTACATCGGTGGCGGGGAGGGCGGGCTCTACCTCGACCTCCTCGACAAGCTCGAGAACCGCTACCCGGACTTCTCGGTCGCGCACCGCGAGTACGGCACCGCCGAGGGTGCGAACACCCTCGTCAGCGAGGGCGACGCAACGCCCGCCGACGTGTTCTGGTCGGTCGACGCCGGCTCGCTGGCCGCCGTCGCCAAGGAGGGACTGACCGCGACGCTGAACGACGAGACCGTCGAGCCGGTGCCCGAGGAGTTCCACCCCGACAAGCAGTGGGTCGGCACCGCCGGTCGCGCTCGCGCCGTCCCGTACAACACGGACGCGCTCAGCGACGACGACGTGCCGGACAAGGTGGCCGAGTTCCCGGACGTCGAGCAGTTCCAGGGCAGCTTCGGCTGGGCGCCGCAGTACGGTGCCTTCCAGTCGTTCGTCACGGCGATGCGGATCCTCCGCGGCGAGGAGGCGACGAAGGAGTGGCTCCAGGCGATGCTCGACGCCGGCGTCACGGAGTACAACAACGAGTTCCTCGTCGCCAACGCGGTCGCGAAAGGGGAGATTAACGCGGGCTTCGCGAACCATTACTACTCCCTGCGCGTAAAGGCGGCCCGACCGGACGCCTCGCTGGACCTCGCGTTCACGAACGGCGACGCCGGCGCGCTCATCAACGCCGCGGGCGCCGCCATCATGGGGCCGAGCAGCAAGCAGGACCTGGCGAACAACTTCATCCGCCACCTGCTGTCGGCGGAAGCCCAGGAGTACTTCGCCACGCGGCTGTACGCCTACCCGATGATCCCCGGCGTCCCGCCGGTCGGCGGGCTTCCCACCATCGACGAGCTGAACCCGCCGGAGTTCGACCTCACCAAGCTGTCGGACATCCAGCCGACGATCGACCTGATGCGGGACGTCGGCGTCCTGTAATCGGCGCCCGACCGTCCGGGATCGGGGTCCGAGCGTTCCACCCACGACCATGCACGCCCTACCCACGCCACACCGACCGTACGCCCAGGGAGGTGGCCGCTGATGGCCGCCCGAGAGCGCCTCGCCAAGCTTCGGTCGACCGCCGCGGACGACGAGACGCCGACGCCCGTCGTCCTCCTGGCGGCCGCCGTTGCCGCCGCGGTGCTCTCGCCCGTGGCCTGGCTCGTCTGGCGGGCGTCGAAGATCGGCGTCGACGAGGCTATCGGGCTCCTCACGTCGCCGACGGCGACGGAGGTCCTGCTCAACAGCCTGATCCTCACGGCCACGGTGACGGGCGCGTCCATCGTGCTCGGCGTTCCGCTGGCCATCCTGACCGTCCAGACCGACCTTCCCTTCCGTCGATTCTGGACCGTCCTCATCGCGCTCCCGCTGGTCATCCCGAGCTACATCGGGGCGTTCGCGTACGTTTCCGCGTTCGGGCCGAACGGCGCGCTCTCGAACCTGCTGGCGCCGCTGGGGGTCACCGTCCCAACCGTCTACGGCCTCGGCGGCACCACGCTCGTGCTGACGCTGTTCGTCTACCCGTACGTCTTCCTCACGACGCGCGCGTCGCTGCTTTCCTTCGACGAGACGCAGCTGGAGGCCGCCCGCACGCTGAACCACGGTTTCGCGTCGGCGTTCCGCCGGGTCATCTTCCCGCAGATCCTGCCGGGCGTCACCGCGGGGTCGCTGCTCGTCGCGCTGTACGCGCTCTCGGACTTCGGGACGCCGGCGATCATGCGATACGACGTGTTCACCCGCGTCATCTTCGTCGAACTCAACAGCCTCGGCCAGGGCCGGGCGAACGCGACGCTGCTCTCGCTGCAGCTGCTGGCCGTCACCGCGGTCATCCTGGCGCTGGAGTCGCGGGTCGGCGGCGCGGACTCGTCGGGCTACGGCGCGCCCGCCTCCTCGACGGCGATGGTGTCGCTCGGCCCGTATCGATGGCTCGCCGCCCTCGTGCCGGCCGTCGTCTCGCTGTTCACGCTCGCGCTCCCGGTCGGCATCCTCACGATGTGGCTCGTGCGCTCGGGCCCGGCTGCCGCCGGCGGCGGGACCGGGCTGGCGTTCCGGCTCGAGTTCGCCTGGAACTCCGTGTACGTCTCCGCGCTCGCCGCGGCCGTGACCGTCGTGCTGGCGCTGCCGGTCGCCTACTACGCGGGCCGGTCGGACGGGCCCCTGGCCCAGCTCGTCGAGCGCGCGACGTACGTCGGCTACGCGATGCCGGGCGTCGTTCTCGGCCTCGCCTTAGTCTTCTTCGCCAGCCAGTGGCTGCTGGAGACGCTGGGCGCGAGCGCGGTGCAGGTGGTCTACCAGTCGCTGCCGCTGCTCGTCTTCGCGTACGTCGTCCGGTTCCTGCCGCAGGCGGTCGGCTCCACCCGGTCGTCGGTGCTCGGCGTCGACCGGGAACTCATCGGCGCCGCGCGGGTGCTGGGGGCGAGCCCCGGGCGCGCGTTCCGGAAGGTGACGCTGCCGCTCATCGCTCCGGGCCTGCTCGCCGGCATCGCCCTCGTCTTCCTCACGACGATGAAGGAGCTGCCGGCAACGATCATCCTCCATCCGACAGGGTTTACAACGTTAGTGACCTACATCTGGCGAGTTCAGGAGGCCGGCTACTACGGGCGCGGTGCGCTGCCCGCCCTCGTGCTCGTGACGCTGTCCGGCCTCTCGATGATACCGCTGCTCCGACAGGAGGGGGACGATGGCTAATCGCTTGGAACAGGACCGCGACCCGACCGCCGAGACCGCGACGCCGCCAGCGCAGCCGAACGCCGTGTACGGCAGCGACGAGGCGTCGCTGGGCGATCCCGTGCTGGAACTCGAGGGCGTCGTCAAACAGTTCGGCCCCGAGACGGCCGTCTCCGGCGTCGACCTCACCGTCCACGAGGGGGAGCTGCTGACGCTGCTGGGCCCCTCCGGCTGTGGAAAGACGACGACGCTGCGGACCCTCGCGGGCCTCGAGGCACCGACTGCGGGCGAGATCCGCGTCGCCGACGAGGCCGTCGCCGGCGACGACGTCTTCGTCGACCCCGAGAACCGCGACGTCGGGATGGTGTTCCAGGAGTTCGCGCTGTTCCCGCACCTCACCGTCGCCGAGAACGTCGCGTTCGGGCTCACCGACGCCGACGAGACGGCGACCGAGGAGCGCGTCGCGGAGCTGCTCGAGCTCGTCGGGCTGGCCGAGTACGGCGACCGCTCGCCGACCGACCTCTCGGGCGGCCAGCGCCAGCGCGTCGCCCTCGCGCGATCGCTCGCCCCCGAACCCGACGTGCTGCTGCTGGACGAGCCGTTCTCCAACCTCGACGTCCGCCTGCGTGTCGAGATGCGCGAGGAGGTCCGCCGCATCCTGAAGGAGGCGGGCGTCACCGCCATCTCCGTCACGCACGACCAGGAGGAAGCCCTCTCGATTTCGGACCGCGTCGCCGTGATGAACGACGGGCAGATCGAGCAGGTCGCCGCCCCCGGCGAGCTGTTCGAGCATCCCGAGTCCCGGTTCGTCGCCTCCTTCATCGGCCAGGCCGCGTTCCTGCCCGCCCGCATCGAGCGCGACGGCATCCAGACGGCTATCGGCTCGTTCGACCGCTCCTTGCTGAAGGGGATGACCGACGAGTACGTCGATACCGACGTCGACGTGCTGGTCCGGCCGGACGACCTCCGCGCGAACCCCACCACGGAGGCGAGCGCCGACGGCGAGGTCGTCCAGCGGCAGTACACCGGCCCCTCCTTCGTCTACCACGTCGAGCTGGGCGACGGGAGCATCGTGCGCTGTCTCCACAACCACGCCGAGAACTTCGACGTCGGCGACTCCGTCGACGTCGAGCTCGTGGCTGACCACACCCTGATGTGGTATCCGGTGCGATAACTCGATGTCGCAGCACACGGACACAGTTTCGGACACCCTCATCGGCTACTTCGACCGCCCGCGCGTCGCGACGCTCGCGCTCGCCACCCTCGCGGCCGTCGTCGCGGTCCTCGTCGCGACGCGCGTCTTCCCGCACCACTCGCTGAACCACGACGAGGGAGTCTACCTCCAGCAGGCGGCGATGCTGCTGGCGGGGGAGCTATTCTTGAACCCCCCCGTCGACGGCCCGTTCCGGCCGTGGTTCTTCGTCGAGAGCGAGCGTGGGCTCTACTCCAAGTACGCCCCGCTGCCGGCGGCGACGTTCGCGCTCGGCAAGCTCCTGGGCGGGTACGTCGTCGCGCTCGCGGGCGTCGCCGCGTCGCTCGTCGCGCTGACGGTCGGACTCGGCCGCGAGTTGTTCGACGCCCGGACCGGTCTGCTCGCCGGCGCCTTCCTGCTCGCCTCGCCGCTGTTCCTCGTCCAGGCCGGCGTCTACCTCCCGTACGCGGTCACGACGGCGCTGAACCTGACGTTCGCGCTGGCGTACCTCCGCGCGGAGCGGCTGGGGAGCACGCGCATGGCCGCTGTCGCCGGCGCCGCCGTCGCGCTCGCGTTCTTCGCGCGCCCCTACACCGCGCTGCTGTTCGCGATCCCCTTCATCCTCCACGCCGTCTGGACGCTCGTCGCCGCGCGCGCCTGGCGGGTGCTTACTGCCCGCTGGTCCGCTGCTGCTTCCACCGGTGCCGACGCCGCCACCCGAAACCTCGTCGCTCGGCGCGTCCTGACGGCCGGGCTCGGCACCCTCGGCGTGCTCGTCACGCTGGGATACAACGCCGTCGTCACCGGCGACCCCTTGCTGTTCCCCTATCAGGCGTTCGCACCCGAGGACGGCATCGGCTTCGGCCATCGGCAGATCCTCGCGCACGAAGCGACCTACACCCTGGACCTGGCCCTGCGCTCGAACCGCCAGGTCGTCCGGCGGCTGTTCACGGACTGGGTGGTCGCCGGCACGCTGGGCACCGCGCTCGCGGCCGTCGGCGTTGGCGCACTGATCCGCGACCGGCTCTCGCTGGCGACGCGGTTTGGCGGGACCCCGGGCGCTCCGCGAAGCACGCTCAGCCACCGGACGCTGCTCGCCGGGCTGTTCCTCACCGTCCCGCTCGGCAACGTCGCCTTCTGGGGGAACTTCAACGTGCTCGGCAACCTCGAAGTCGAGACCGACGGACTGATCCACTACCTCGGGCCGTACTACCACTACGACCTGCTGGTGCCGACGGCGCTGTTCGCGGCCGCCGGCGCGGTGCTACTCGCGGGCCGGATCCACACCGCATCTCACCGCGCCTTTAAACCCGACCGCGCGCGTCGCGTCGCGCTCGCGGTGGTCCTCGTCGGCGGGCTGGTCGTCGGGGGCGCGGCGGCGACGACGGCCGCGGACCCGCTGGAGCGCAACGCGGGCGTGAGCGACGAACTCGAGAAGGGCTACGCGCCGTTCGTCGCCGAGGAGCCGCCTTCGGATGCCGTCGTCTTCCTCCCGCCGGTGTACGGCCGCTGGCTCAACCACCCGTTCCAGGAGCTGCGGAACGACCCCGATTTCGACGGCGAGCGCGTGTACGCGCTCGGAGACACGGCCGACCTCGACGTCGCCGCCGCGTACCCCGACCGCGACCTCTACCGGTACGTCCACACCGGGACCTGGGTCCCGGTCGACGACAGCAGCGTCGAGGCCGAACTCCGGCCGGTCGACCGTGCCGCGGGCGCGTCGGTGTCGCTGGACGCGACGCTGGGGATTCCGGACCACGCGCGCTCGGCGTCGCTGCGGATCACGACCGACGCGGGGAGCTCCACGGTCGGCCTCTCCGAGCTACCGTCGAACCTGGCCCTGACGGCGACGGCCGACGGCGACGCGGTCACCGTCGCCGGCGACGGGCTCGACGAGCCGGAGTCGGTCGCGCTCGAGGCCCGCGACGAGGTGGTCATCGAGATGTTCGTCCAGACCGGCACCAGCTCGGGATTCACCTACCGGCTCGCCTTCCCCGTCGCCAGCGAGGGTGGGGAAGTCCGTGCGCTCTCGCCGACGGAAGAGTGGTGCCGCGTGCCGACCGAGTGCGAGCCGATCGGGCTGGCCGGGACCGACGACGGCGTCTCCATCGAAACGGAGCTGGCGGCGGCCAACGAGTCTACTTAAAAGGAAGCTCGGTGCAGCGGGAACGCCGCCCGGGATCGGTCGGCGCCGGCTTTCAGTTCCGTCGTTCGCGCTCCTCGAGGCAGACCTTCACGATGGACTTCGCGATGGCGACGCCGCCCGAGAACGGGTCCAGCGTCGTCTCGCCGAGGCGCTCGTCGTACTCGATGGGCTCCTCGCGGACGTCGTAGTCGCGCATCACCGGGCGCAGGAGCAGCTCCGCCGAGAGGCCGGTGTTCTCCGTCCACTCGATGTCCTCGATGAGGTCGGCGCGGTACGCGCGCATGCCCGTGGTCACGTCGTGGACGCGCTCGCCCATCAGCCCGCTCGCGAGCGCGGCGAAGCCGTGGTTCCCGTAGCGGTTCAGCGTCGGCATCGTCTCGGCGCCGTGGTAGAGGCGGTCGCCGCTAACCACGTCGTACCCCTCGTTGACGTACTCGAGGAACTCGGGAATGCGCTCCATCGGATACGTACCGTCGCAGTCGGTCGTAATCCGGACCGGGCGCGTTGCGGACTCGAGCGCCTCGCGGACGGCCTCGCCGTAGCCGCGCGGCGGCTGCTCGATGACGGTCGCGCCGTGCTCGCGGGCGACGTCGGCGGTGCCGTCCGACGAGCTGTCGACCACGACGACCTCGGCCTCGCCGTTCGTGGCGTCCTCGATGTCCGAGAGGACCGGCCCGATGGCCTCAGCCTCGTTGTACGACCCCATCACGACGCTCACGTCGTCGAACCCATACTTCGTGGACTCGGTCATACCCCGACGTTGCTGTTGTGCCCTTTTTAGGCTTGCCAAAAACGCTCGAAATGGTACCGTTCACCTACACGAAGCCGGCTATTCGACCCCGAGCTTCGACGCGGAGCGGGAAGCGGGCGACCGATCATCACTCGAAGACGAACCTCGTCCCACCGCCGTCGGAGGTTTCGACCGTGAGGTTCCAGCCGTGGGCCTCGGCGATCTCGCGGACGATCGCGAGCCCGAACCCGGTGCCGTCGTCGTCGGTACTGACGCCGTAGGAGAGCGCTTCCTCGGGGTCGATCTCCATCCCCTCCCCGTCGTCGGCAACGTAGAACCCCCCGTTGACGGCGCCGACGGTGATCGTCACGTCGTCGCCCCCGTGTTCTACCGCATTCCTGAACAGGTTCTCCAGGAGCGTCCAGAGGCGCTCGGGGTCGGCCTCGACCGTCGGCGCCCCGTCGACCTCGAGGGTCGCGTCCTCCGTCTCGACGGTTCGCCAGCCACGTTCGGCGACCGACTCGAGGGACACCGGCTCCATCTCGTCGACGGTCCGGCCTTCGCGCGCGAGCGAGAGCACGTCCTCGACCAGCTGTTCCATCCGGTCGTGGGCCTCCGCGACGCGGTCGAAGTGGGACACGGCCTCCGGGTTCTCACAGGCCTGCCTGGCGAAATCGAGGTGGCCGGCGGCGACGGAGAGCGGGTTCCGCAGGTCGTGGGAGACGACGCTGGCGAACTTGTCCAGCCGTTCGACCTCGCGCTCCAGGCGCTCGTCCCGCTCCCGGAGCTGGCGGCTCCGCTCCGCTCGGTCGAGGGCGACCTCCACGTTCGAGGCGAGCACGCGGGCGAGTTCGACGTCCGAATCGTCGAAGTAGTTCGGTTCCGTCGCGCCGATGGACATGGTGCCGTGGTCCCCAACCGGCATGATCAGCAAGCTGCCGAGCCCCGGGAACTCCAGCGTCGTGTCGGCCGCGGCGAGGTCAGGAATGACGACGGGCTCCCCCGTCTCGAATGCCGTCCAGATCGGGTCGTCGCCCGGTCCGTGCGCGGGCCGATCGTCGAGGTGGTCCGTCGCCTCCTCCGCCAGATACGTCGGTTTCAGCAGGTTCTCTTCCGCATCGTACAGCCGAACGCCGCTGGTCGGGAACCCCAGCGTGTCGATGGCGGTCCGCGCGGAGATCTCGGCGACTTCGTCGGGGTCCGTCGCCCGGAGCATCTCCCGGGTCGCCTCGTGAAGATTGCGGAGCGTCCGCTCGATCCGCTTCTGTTCGCCGATGTCGGCGTAGACGGCATAGAGGAGCTGTGCGTCTTCCCCCTCCACCGGAATGATGGTCAAGCGGAACTCGCCCACGCCGTCGTTCGTCCGTCGCCGAACCTCGGTCCGGATCGACTCGTCCTGATCGGCGGCCTTCTCGACGTTGACACCCTTGCCGTCGTCCGGTATCCGCTCCTTCTGGAACTCGTCGGGGTCGTGCTCCTCGGCGCTGAGGCCGAAGGTTTCCTCGTAGGCCTCGTTGGCGGCGTCGAGTTCGACGGCGGTGTAGTCCTGGTCCTCGATCTTGAGCGAGTCGGTGGCCGCGCGGTTCTCGTCCCGCTCCTCGATCCGGACGCGCGCGGCCGGCTGCGGGATGTTCTCGAAGAGCGCCGCGAGCCGGTCCCGCTCCGTCCGGAGCCGCTGCTCGTTCTCGATGCGCGCGATCGCTTCCCGGGCGTGGGAGGCGACCAGTTCCGCGAACTCGACGTCGGTGTCGCCGAAGTCATGGGGCTGGCTCGACGTCGCCTGGAACACGCCGTACGGCCCGATGGGGACGCTGATCGCCGAGCGAATGCTGCTGGAAACCGGGTCGGCGTCGGCGGCCTCCCGCGTCTCGTCGACCACGATCGTCCGCTGCTGTTTGAGGGTCTGGCCGGCGACCCCTTCGCCGATCTCGAAGGGCCTGACCTCGGACGGGGCCACGTTACTTGAGCGAGCGACCGGGATCAGTTTGTCGCCGTCGCGCCTGTCGGCGGTACAGCGGTCGAACTCGAGGACGCGCTCCGCGGCGTCGACCGTCCGGTCGAACACCTCGTCGATCTCGTCGCAATCGCTCATCTCGACCGCGAAGTCGTGGATCGCGGTCACCTTCTCGTTCGTGATCCGGAGCTGGCGGTCCGCGGGAAGGTCCGAGGACTGCTGCTCGGTACGGTACCGCGATACCGCGTTCTCGACCCGGTTCACGAGCAGATCGAGGTGCGCCCCCTCCCCGCTCGGCACGGAGTCGGTGGCGCCGGCCTCGACGAGCTCCATCGCGATAGCGGCGTCGTCCGGCTCCGTACGGACCAGTATCGGGAGCGCCGGATCGATCGCACGGATGGCCTCCAGCCGCGTCCGGGCCTCCAGCGACGAGGGCGAGGCGTCGCCGTCGTCGCCATCGTCGCCTTCCTCGCCGTCGACGTTGCTTGCGACGTCGTCAGCGCCCTCCGTGTCGCCGGCGGGGGGACCCCCATCGCGAGACACGGGGTTCAGGTCGCTGGCGAGGGTTTTCGGGTCGCCGACGATGCAGTTCACGTCGGCCGTGCGGACGTGATCCAGCACCGGGGAGAAGTCGCTCTCGACAGTAACCGCACCCGAATCGAACGCCGCCTTGAGCCGGGCCCGAACCTCGTCGGTAGCGGACGGTTCGCCCGCGACGACGACCAGGGGGGTCTCGTCGTGGTCGCCCATGGTTACCGTCCAGCGAAATGGCGAACGCGTTCACCACGGGGAGACGAGTGTCCCCAGTTCGCTGGTTCCTCCACTCTCTCGGTCATGGTACCAACCTAATTGGAGACCCATATATGTGTTTTCATGCCAACATCACCAACGATAGCGCCGGTGCTGCCGGGCAGCCTCGACCGCCTCGCCAGCTACAGTCCGGTCGGGTAGAGATCGGGGACGGCGGTTCGGTCGGGGTGGAGATCGAGGGGGTGGAGCGCCTGCGTCTCGTCGACGTGCAGGTACACGTCGTAGCGCTCGCGGAGATCGGTCGGGACGTAGTTCCCGGATTCGAGCGCGGGGCGATAGACGACGCCGATCGCCCGGTGGCCGCGCGGTTCGGCGAGGCCGCCCCCGTCGGCGACGTCGTCGGTGTACAGCAGCCGGTTCTCCCCGCCGGCGCGGTGGAACACGTCCTCGTAGCTGCCTGCCTTCGCCTCCGGAACGCGCAGCTCCTTCATCTCCGCGCCCCACTCGTCGCCGGCGATGACGGAGCCGCGGTGGGTGCCGAAGCCGACGAGATCGACGTCGGCGGCGGGGTTGCGCTCGCGGACGAGCTGGCCGATGTTCAGTCGGTCGCGCTCGGCCATGTCCGTCGCGCGCGCGTCGCCGACGTGCGTGTTGTGCGCCCAGACGATCGCCTTCGCGTCGCCGCCGTGGTGCTCGACGAGGCGGTCGAGCGTGTCCGCCATGTGGGTGTCGCGGACGTTCCAGGAGTCCTGATGCCCCGAGGCGAGCGAGCGATAGTACTCCTCGGCGTTCCGCGCCACGAGCGCGTTCTGCTCCGCGGCGAAGTAGTCGTCCCGGGCCTCGGTTTCGTACGTCGGCGCCGACTCACGGAGTGCGGTGAGCACGTCGACGACCTCGCTCTCGCAGGACTTCGGGACCATCCGCGTCGAGCGGCCGTACTCGCGGGCGTCCTCGCCGTACGGCTCGAAGCAGCGATAGGCTTCCCGCGCCATGTCGGCGGCGTCCGGATCGATCTCCTCGAGGTAGTCGACGACGGCGTGCATCGACTCGAAGAGGCCGTAGACGTCGAGCCCGTAGAAGCCGACCTCGTGTCCGCCGACCTCGGCCCCCTCCGGCTCCCGATTGTACGACGCGAGCCACTCGAGGAACCCGTCGATCTCCCAGTTGGCCCACATCCACGTCGGCCAGCGGTCGAACGACTCGAGCACCTCGCGGGCGCTGTCGGCCGCGCCGGGGAGCCCCTTGAGATAGCGGTTGACCGCGTAACAGCTCGTCCAGTCACCCTCGACGGCGACGAAGTCGAAGTCGTACTCGGCGATGAGCCGGGCGGTCAGCTCGGCGCGCCAGCGGTAGAACTCCGAGGTGCCGTGGCTGGCCTCACCGAAGAGGACGAACGTCGAGTCGCCGAGATACCGCACGAGGTCGTCGAGTTCGCCCGGCCCCGACACGACGCGGCTGGATGCTTCGACGTCGTCGATCGCCGCCTCGACGCTCGACGGCTCGGACCACGAGCGACGGTCCTGCAGCGGTGGCATACTCGACGCTCCGCCGCGGGTCGGCAAAGGCGTACTGGCCGGGGAAGGCGAACCGAGCAGCGAGAGGCGTCCAGAACCCCGGCGAGTAGCTTTAACAGCGAGCCAGTTCCACTTTCGACCCAGTGATCACTCGTGTTCCAGGACCGAACTGACGCCGGGCAGCAGCTGGCCGACGTGCTCCGCGAGCGCGACCTCGACGCCGACCTCGTGTTGGGGATCCCACGGGGAGCGCTCCCCGTCGCGCGCCCCGTCGCCGACGCGCTGGACGTTCCGCTGGACATCGTCGTCGCGAAGAAGATGAGCGCCCCGGAGAACCCCGAGTTCGCCATCGGGGCTGCCGCCAGCGACGGCAGCGTGTACCTCGACGACGAGACGATAGAGCGGCTCGGCGTCGACAGCGAGTACATCGAGCGGGAACGCGAGCGGGCTGCGGAAACCGCCCGGGAGAAGGTCGAGACGTACCGACAAGGGGACCCACCGGACGTGGCCGGAAAGACGATCGTCGTCGTCGACGACGGCGTCGCGACCGGGGCGACCATGACCGCGTGCCTCCGCCAGCTCCGGGCGCAGGACGCCAGGCGGCTCGTCGTCGGCGTTCCCGTCGGATCCCCCCGGTCGCTCGCGGCACTCGAAGCGGAGGCGGACGAGGTGGTCGCCCTCGACGAGCCGGAAGGGTTCCGCGCGGTCGGCCAGTTCTACCGGGAGTTCGGGCAGGTCTCCGACGAGGAGGCCATCGCCTACCTCCGTGGCGAGGAGTAGTTGCTCACTGGCTGGCCTCCGCGGAGGACCAGTTACCTTTCAGATTGCAATACTGAGATTCAATTGTAATTTTATTTATAAGAGTTCGTAATAGCAAAGAATAGATGATAGAGTCGGTCCATAATGATCCACGGAGACTAGCTTATAGAATCGTATTTGCCGGTGATTTACTGTACTCGACCAATTAAAACCCACTACTATTCATTAGGTGACAATGATATGCCTATGATATTAACAGTAAATGGGTGAGAATAGTCGGTATACAGACAGTTAGAAATCGGCAGAGTCCGTCGGAACCGTGACCGCTATCCGTTACACCGATATCTTTGTAACGAACCAGTCCCGTGATCCACTATGAGTGGGGACGGGTCTCGACCGAACAGCAAAGTCGCTCGCGTCATCGAGGAGTACGAACTCGAGGGATGCGGCGCGGAGCTGGAGGCCGCCTGGACCGGCGAGGCCGGGGACCGGACGAGCCTCCGGGACCTCGCGGACGAGTTCAATCGACGGGTTCTCGACGCCGCGATCCGGCAGAGTGGCGGTGCGCCGGTGTCGACGGACGTCGAGAGCACCTACCGGACGCTCGCGAGCGACGACGTGCCCCAGGCGGACCGGATGCGGAAGCGCCGTGACCTGGAACGCGAGGGCGTCGACGTCGACGCCGTCCTCGACGACTTCGTGACGCACCAGGCGATTCACACGTACCTCACCGACTACCGGGAGGCGTCGCTTCCGGAGCGGTCCGCCGACGTGCTCGACCGGAAGGCCGAGACCCTCGAGCGCCTCCAGGGGCGGACGACCGCCGTCGCCGAGTCGACCCTGGAAACGCTGACCGAAGCCGACGAGGTCACCGACCGGGAGTACGAGCTGTTCGTCGACGTCCGCGTCGTCTGCGGGGACTGCGGGACGGACTACTCGATCGGCGACCTCCTGCGGCAGGGCGGGTGTGACTGCGACGCTGCGTGAACGTGTGGTTCCGAACTCGGAACGGTGGTTCGATCGTTCTGGGCATTTTGAATGACTAATTCTCGTCGCTAGCGACGCCGCTTCCGACGGCCTACGAGTTCCAGACACTGCGACGGTTGATCGGCTATCGTCGCGAGCGACACCACTCGGCACACCCAGAAAACCCCAGCCGGTGAGCGGTCGCGCTTATAAATAAGGCTGGCCGTCATCGCTGGCGACACCACTCGGTACACGTAGAAAGCCCCAGCCGCTGACCGGTCGCGCTGCTCGCTGCGCTCCTCACCCGGCTCGCTCACTACGTTCGCTCGCCGGGTTGCGGTGCTTACGTCGCAGGGCGTCCCGCTCAGCGCCTGCCCCTTTCAGTCCCGCCCGGGAGTGGTGGTCGGGGCGTCGTTCGCGGCGGTTGCTCGCGGTCGGGGCGCAGTTGCGGTCGGCGCGCGCGAGTAACGCGTGCGAGGGAGGCCGGCGCCGAGGCGGTGCGGTCCCGGCGCCGGCCGAGGCTGGGGAGGGCCGAGGCTCGCGGTAGCTGTGCGGTCGCGTTGCCGTCGCTGTCGCGGTTGCGGTCCTGGTGGACTGAAAGGGCGACGGCCGGTCGCGGTGTAACGGAGTCGCTGAGACAGGCACTATCTGGACCGGGCGGTGCGGAGAGGTCCAGATATCCTGCTCAGCGACCGCGAGCGGCCGAGGGCTTTCTGGACGTTTGCGGTGCTGTTAAGCTCAGCAGCGTCTGCACCTGAACTTCCGGTTTATAAGCAAGAGCGGCCGAGGGCTTTCTGGACGTTTGCGGTGCTGTCAACAGCAAGCCCGTGTCACCTGTGCAAACCTGCTTATAAAGAGCGGCCGAGGACCTTCGAGGAGCCCGCGATGCAGTAAAGAACGAGACCGAATCACCTTTTAAATCGACACGAAGTGCCGTCGAAAGGGGCCGCTTTATCCATCAATCGACCAAAAATAGGCGAATAGCCACCCGGAATCGCCGTGTTCGAACCATAGAGAACGACGGGTTTTCCGCGAGCGAATTCATTCACCCGGATCGACGTAACTTATATACGCATACTGCCACAGGTAAGCACGATGGCGCAAAAGCAGTCCGCCGAGGCCGAGGTGCGGATTTCCGCACGTAACATCGGCGGCATCGACGAAACGGACGTGACGCTTCCCCCCGGCGTGACGGTACTCAGCGGGCGCAACGCGACCAACCGAACGTCGTTCCTGCAAGCGATCATGGCCGGGCTCGGCAGCGAGCGCTCCACCCTGAAAGGCGACGCCGACGAGGGGGAAGTCCAGCTGGAGATCGGCGGCGACGAGTATCACCGCACGCTCCAGCGTCGCGGCCCGAACGTCGTCTACGACGGCGACCCCTATCTCGACGACCCCGAACTCGCTGACCTCTTCGCGTTCTTACTCGAGAACAACGAGGCCCGGCAGGCCGTCGCTCGCGGCGACGACCTCCGGGAGATCATCATGCGGCCGATCGACACCGACCGCATCGACGCCGAGATCGACGAGCTCGAACGCGAGAAGCGCGAGCTCGACGACCGCATCCAGGAACTCGACCGCAGCGAGGACCAGCTGACCGACCTCGAAGCACGCCGCCACGAGGTCGAGGACGAGCTGGCGGACGCCCGCGAGGAACACGCCGAGGTCCAGGCCGCGATCGACGACCTCGACGTCGACCTCGAGGAGAGCCGGTCGCGGAAGGCCGAGATCGAGGACGCGTTCGAGGAGCTTCGCGAGGCGCGCGCGGAGCTGGACGACCTCGAGTTCGACCTCGACACCGAACGATCGACGCTCCAGGAACTCGAATCCGAGCGAGCCGAGCTCGAGGAGCGCCTCGAAGAGGTCGACGACGAGGAGGCCGACCCCGCGCGGCTCGGCGGCCGGATCGAGGAGCTTCGCCGGCGCAAGCGCTCGCTCGACGACACGCTGAGCGAGCTCCAGAGCGTGATCAGCTTCAACGAGGAGCTGCTCGAGGAGGATGGCCTCTCCGTCGACCCCGAGGCCGACGACGACTCCGCGGGCGCCGACGCGCTCACCGACGAGCTGCTCGACGGCGACCGCACCGTCTGCTGGACCTGTGGCTCCGAGGTCGACCGCGAGAGCATCGCCGACACGGTCGACCAGCTCCGGGACCTCCGGACGGAGAAACTGGGCGAGCGCAACGAGCTGCGCGACGAGATCGAGGAACTCACCGACCGGAAAGCCGGGCTCGAGGAGCGGCGTCGGGAGCGGGAGCAGGCCGAACGACGGCTGGACGAGGTCGACGACCAGATCGCGGCGACCGAGGAGCGGATCGCCACCCTCGAGTCCGACCGCGAAGACCAGATCGAGCTGGTCGAGTCGCTGGAAGCGGACGCCGAGCAGCTGGGCGGGGAGTACGACGAGGTCCTCGAGAAGCACCGCGAGGCGAACGAGCTCGAGTTGCGCATCGAATCCCTCGAGGACGACCTGGCCTCGGTCGAGGAGGAGATCGAGGCACAGGAGTCGGCCGCGGAGCAGCAGGAGTCCCTCCGCGAGGAGCGGGAGGAGCTCACGGACCGCTTGCAGGAGCTCCGGACGCGCGTGGACCGCATCGAGGCGGACGCCGTCGAATCGTTCAACGAGCACATCGAATCCGTCCTCGACATCCTCGAGTACGAGAACATCGACCGGATCTGGATCGAGCGCCGCGAGCGCGAAGTCCGCGAGGGACGCCGAACCGTCGAGCGGACCGAGTTCGACCTGCACGTCATCCGCTCCAGCGACGATGGCGCGACCTACCGCGACACGGTCGACCACCTCTCCGAGAGCGAGCGGGAGGTGACCGGCCTCGTCTTCGCGCTCGCCGGCTACCTCGTCCACGACGTCCACGAGGAGGTGCCGTTCATCATCCTCGACTCGCTGGAGGCGATCGACTCCGACCGCATCGCCCGCGTCGTCGACTACTTCGAGGAGTACGTCGGCTACCTCACCGTCGCGCTGCTCCCCGAGGACGCCGAGGCGCTGTCGGACTCCTACGAGTACGTCAACGACGTGAACTGACCGGGAGTGACCGGGGTTGCGACGGCGACTGCGATCACGGCGGCGACGTTGGTCGCGACGGCAACTGTCTCGGCGACGACGACCTCGGCGACGACGACTTCGGTGACGACGACCTCGGCGACGGTCACGGCGACGGCAACGCGATACCCGGGCGGACTCCGTAAGACACGTTGCTTTATATAAGTATATAAATATACGACGGGATCTGACGATACGCACGGACCGGTCCGCGAACCCTCCTCGGAAATTCGCTTGCACACCGTTTAAAACGGCTGGAGGGAACGGTTCCCTTCGAGCACCGGTGTCGACGGCCGGATGTCCCAGTAGGTTGGGCACAGTGAGCAGTACAGCGGCTGAACACGGAGGACACTGCTATCGTGCTCGGGCAATAGACAGTTTACTCGCGTACTTTAGGGAATCACATTCAAATCATCTGTTTGACACAACAGATCGGCGTCGGCGCCGCGAGTCGGTTGCGGTTCGGATAACAGCAAAAGAACGGAGACCGTCGGCGGTCGTCGCTACAGGAAGTCCTCGATGTGGTCGGCGACTTCGTTCGGCGTGTCGCCGACGGGGACGCCGGCGTCGTTGAGGGCGCTGATCTTCGACTCCGCCGTACCGGTGCCGGAGCCGGAGACGATGGCGCCCGCGTGGCCCATGCGCTTGCCCGGCGGGGCGGTGCGGCCGGCGATGAAGCCGGCGACGGGCGTGTCCATGTGCTCGCCGATGTAGGCGGCAGCCTGCTCCTCGTCCTCGCCACCGATCTCGCCGCACATCACGACGGCGTCGGTGTCGGGGTCGGCCTCGAACGCCTCGAGGGCGTCGACGAACGACGTCCCGATGATCGGGTCGCCGCCGATGCCGATGGCGGTCGTCTGGCCGATGCCCCGCTCGGTGAGGTTGTCGACGACCTGGTAGGTCAGGGTGCCGGAGCGGGAGACGAGCCCGACGTTCCCCTCGGCGAAGATGTTGCCGGGGAGGATGCCGAGCTTCGCCTCGCCGGGCGTGATGATGCCCGGACAGTTCGGGCCGATGAGGCGCGTGTCCGTCTCCGAGAGGCGCTTGTTCACCTTCGCCATGTCCTGGGTCGGGATGCCCTCGGTGATGGCGACGGCGAGGTCGAGGTCCGTGTCGAGCGCCTCGAAGATGGCGTCGCCCGCGAACGCCGGCGGGACGAAGATGACGGAGGCGTCGGCGTCCTCAGCTTCGACGGCCTGGTCGACGGTGTCGTAGACGGGCACGCCGGCGACTTCCTCGCCGCCCTTCCCCGGCACCGCGCCGGCGACGACGTTCGTGCCGTATTCGATCATCTGGCCGGTGTGGAACTTCCCTTCCCCACCGGTGATGCCCTGTACCACCACGCGCGTGTCGTCGTCGACGAAGATGCTCATTGGTCCACCTCCTCCGCGTTCTTGACAGCACGCTGGACGGCCGCGTCCAGCGTCTTCTCGACCTCAAGCAGGTCGGTGTTCAGGATCTCCATGCCCTCCTCGGCGTTGGTACCGGCGAGACGCACGACGACCGGCTTCGGGATCTCGTCGAAGCCGGACAGGGCCTCGTTGATCCCCTTCGCAACCTCGTCGCCGCGGGTGATCCCGCCGAAGATGTTGAAGACGACGGAGTCGACGTTGGGGTCCGAGAACACCATGTCGAGCGCGTTGGTGACGCGTTCCGCCTTCGCGCCGCCGCCGATGTCCAGGAAGTTGGCGGGCTTGCCGCCGTAGTGGTCCACGAGGTCGAGCGTCGCCATCACGAGGCCGGCGCCGTTGCCGATGATGCCGACGTTCCCCGACAGCCGGACGTAGTCGAAGCCGTACTCGCCGGCCTTGCGTTCGAGGTCGTCCTCGTAGGACTCCTCCTCCAGTTCCGCGAGCTCCGGCTGGCGGAACAGGGCGTCCTCGTCGATGTTCATCACGGCGTCGGCCGCGACCACGTCGCGGTCGCTCGTGATCATCACCGGGTTGACCTCGATCTCCGAGGCGTCGTTCTCCTCGTAGAGGTCGTACAGCGTCGAGAGGATCTTCGCCACGTCGCCAGCGACGTCGCGGTCGACGCCGGCGTTGTAAACGACCTTGCGGGCCTGGTACGGGTGCAGGCCGAACGCGGGGTCGACGTGCTCGCGCGCGATGGCCTCGGGAGTCTCCTCGGCGACTTCCTCGATGTCGACGCCGCCCTCGGTGGAGACCATCAGGACCGGCTGGCCCTCACCGCGGTCCATCGTGACGCCGACGTAGAGCTCGTCGACGAAGTCGACGCCAGCTTCGACGAGGACCTTGTCGACAGTGTATCCCTTGAGGTCCATGCCGAGGATCTCCTCGGCGTACTGCTCGGCTTCCGCGCGGTCGCCGGCGATCTTGATCCCGCCGGCCTTGCCGCGGCCACCAACGTGTACTTGCGCCTTGACGGCAGCCGGGAAGCCGATCTCGTCGACTGCGTCGACGACCTCGTCGACGCTTTCGGCGAGTCGGGACTCCGGAACCGGGATCCCGGCATCGGCGAAAATATCCTTCGCCTGGTATTCGTGAAGCTTCATTTGCGTCTATATCGCTATTCGAAGGGCGCTTAAATCCAGTCTTTCGGATTGGTGACTCTCCACACCCCCGCGTGGTCACGAGCCCGGGGCTCGGAAGCTCTCTCGCCAGCAGTCGGTCGGCGATCACGACCAAAACGGGTCGCAACAAGAGGGACGCGACCGGCAGTCGGCCTACCAGACGAACGCGAAGAGCAGTCGGAACGCCGCGTACGCGCCGACCGTCGAGAGGATGGGCACGACGTTCTGCATCAGAATGACGCGCCCGGTCGTCGAGGGGTCGAAGAGGTCGCCCGCGGACGGGATGTCCTCCGGTTCCTCCTCGCCGATCTCCGGCACGTCCTCGCCCGGTTCCTCCGCGGTCAGCGCGCCGACGGAGACGTTCGGCTGCTCCTCGCCGCGGAGGCTCTGGGAGACCGTCACCGAGCGCGTCGCGCGCCCCCAGCCGAGGCCGACGATCGACATCGTCGCGATGATGACGAACGACGCGGGGATCCCGATCGAGGAGAGCCCCGTGACGATGACGGAGGAGACGACGGCGACGACGATGGCCGCCGTCAGCGGCAGGTCCGTGATGTCGTTCCCGAGCGTGTCGAGCGTCCGGCGGGCAATCGTGAACGCACCGACGGCGACGGCACCGCCGCCCAGCAGGATCAGCGGGTTCATCGAGACGCCCGCACCGACCAGCGGCGCGATGGCGTTGGCGATGTTCGAGGTGCCCGAGGAGAACGCCATCAGGCAACCGATGCCGACGACGACGACCGCGCCGCCGACCTCGCGACGGGTCGTGTTCGGGCCCAGCGTGGGGCGCGGCACGGCGCCGGAGCGATCGAACGTTATCAGCTCCCCGTCGGAGCTCTCGACCGCGACCCAGCGGTTGATCGTCGGGTAGAGGTACCGCCCGATCATCCCGGAGACCCAGAAACCGATGATCGGCGCGACGATCCACCAGACGGCGATCTCGCCCATGACGGCCCAGTCGAGGGAGTTCGACGCGACGCCGAGCCCCGCGATGGCGCCGACGGCGGTCATCGACGTCGACGCCGGCACGCCGAAGAAGTTGCCGACGAACAGCGCGATACCGATGAAGAACAGCACCACGATGCTGGTCTCGAGCGTGAAGATACCGGGCGTCGTCATGAGGTCCTTCCCGAGCGTCGACACGACGCGCCGGCCGAGCGTCCACGCGCCGACGAAGAAGAAGATCGACATCAGCGCCGCGGCACTCACCTTCGACAGCACGCCGGATCCGACTGCCGGGCCGAACGCGGGCCCCGTCGTCGAGCCACCGATGTTGTACCCGACGAACAGCGCGACGAGAAGCCCCATACCGAGTAAAAGTTCGACCATATGTGATATACGAGCGTGGTGGGGTTAAATAATCCGTAATGAGATGCGCGCGAGCGGGGAAGTTTATAAGGCCGCGCCCACCGCCTGCCGACCACGCCCGTGCAGCGACGACGAGGTCGGTCCTCGACGATGAGCGCCGAGCAGCCGGCGACGCCCCGAAATGTCGTCCAACGAGCTCGCGAACGTCCAGGTCCCGGAACGACGACCGAGACGGCGAGCAGCTTGGACGTTCGGATGAATGGGTATTACCCCATCGAACGCGTACCTGTTGCATAGACTCGTATTTATGATATACACACCCACATGGACGAGCGTGATGAATCGATGAACCCGAGCCGCGTCGATTTCCTCGTCGACATGGCGTACGGACTCATGATCTTCCTGGCGGTCGTGCTCATCGTCCTCGTCGGTACCACCGTCGGCGTCGCCTTCGGGCTAGGCGTGCTCATCTCGTACCTCATCCACGTCGGCTGGAAGATGGGTCGCTTCGACCCCGAGTGGATGACCGAGGAAGTGACCGAGAACGTCGAGGAGACGCTGACGAAGGAGGTCGACGAGGTCATCGACCGTCTGGAGGACGTCAACGAGCGCGTCGACCGTCGACCGCGGAAGGACGAGGTCGAGGAAACCGTCGAAGGCGTGACGAAAGACGTCGAGGAGACCGTCGAGGAAACCGTGGAGGAGACGGTCTCGGAGACGGTGGAGGATACGGTCGAGGAGACCGTTTCGGAGACGGTGGAGGATACGGTCGAGGAGACCGTTTCGGAGACGGTGGAGGATACGGTCGAGGAGACCGTTTCGGAGACGGTGGAGGATACGGTCGAGGAGACCGTTTCGGAGACGGTGGAGGATACGGTCGAGGAGACCGTTTCGGAGACGGTGGAGGATACGGTCGAGGAGACCGTTTCGGAGACGGTGGAAGATACCGTCGAGGAGACCGTCTCGGAAACAGTCGAGGACACCGTCGAGGAGACGATGGAGGAGACTGTCGAGGGGACGGTCGAGGAAACCGTCGAAGAGACCGTCGAGGAGAAGGTCGACGAGCTCTCGGAGAAAGGTGACGAGGAGAGTGACGAAGAGGGTGACGAGCAGGCCGACGACGAAAGCGACGACGAGAGCGACGAGTCCGAGACGGACGCGGCGGACAAGCAGAACTGGCAGGGCGAGTAGCCGGCCGCTCACCTCGGACGCGCGGCGACCTCTTTTAAGTACGTGGCGCGTCACCAACCCACATGAGCGTCGAGTTCGATTTCCGCGGTGAGGTCGCGCTGGTGACCGGAGCGTCGGGCGCGCTCGGGAGCGCGCTCGTGGCGGCGTTTCGCGATGCGGGCGCGGCCGTCGCGGCGGTCGACGTCCGGCCGCCGGACCACGAGGACGCGCTGCTGGAGCTCGACGAGTCGACGACGTTCTACGAGGCCGACTGCACCGACGAGACCGCGGTCGAGGCTGCCGTCGACCAGATTGTCGACGACCACGGGCGACTCGACCACGTCTGCAACGTCGCTGGCACCTGGCGCGGCGGCGACCCGCTCCACGAGACGGACGCCGACGTCTTCGACTTCCTCATGGACGTGAACCTGAAGTCGATGTTCCTCGTCTCCAAGCTGACGATCCCTCACCTCCGGGAGACCGAGGGCACCATCGTCTCCGTCTCCTCGCGCTCGTCGCTGGAGGGGGGCGAGGGCGACGGGATCTACCGCGCGTCGAAGGCGGGCGTCCGGATCCTGACCGAAACCATCGCCGAGGAGAACCTCGGCGTCGTCCGCGCGAACGCGGTGCTGCCGAGCGTCCTCGACACGCCGATGAACCGCGAGATGATGACCCCGAGCGAGGACTGGGTCGACCCGGCCGACGTCGCGGACGTCGTCCGGTTCCTCTGTTCGGACGCCGCGTCGGTGACGAGCGGCGCCGCCGTCCCCGTGTACGGGGAGGCCTGACCTCGAACGCCGGGGCGACGGAAAACTTCCGTGTACGTTCATGAATGACCGACGATCTTTCGGCCAGGACGGAATCAGTGGGGGATTCTCACGGCGAATTCCGAGTTTGAATGGCCGAACGACGTTATGTGTCGGTGATTGAAAGATCTACAGTTAGTAGCCCTTTTGAGCATCTGCCCTATTGATCAACTAATGACACGCGAAACGTGGGCAACCCGACTCGGGTTCATCCTCGCGGCGGTCGGGAGCGCCGTGGGGCTCGGGAACGTCTGGCGGTTCCCGTGGATGACTGCCCAGAACGGCGGTAGCGCCTTCCTACTGATCTACCTCGCTATCGTGATCCTGGTCGGCGTGCCGGGGCTGCTCGGCGAATTCGTCATCGGCCGGCGAGCGAAACGGAACCCGGTCGGCGCCCTCCGTGACCTGTCCGGGTCCCGCGGCTGGGCGCTCGTCGGCGCGCTCGGGGTCGCGACGGCGACGGTCCTGCTCTCCTTCTACAGCGTCGTCGGCGGCTGGATCCTCCGATACTTCCTGGAGAGCCTCTACGGCTTCGTCGGCACCGCACCGTACGCCGGTGAGCCCGGGGCGCACTTCTCCGCGATCTCCTTCGGCCCGGAGGCGGTCGCCTTCCACCTGGTCTTCCTCGGGCTCACTGCGGCCATCGTCGTGAGCGGCGTGCGCCGCGGCATCGAACTCGGGACGAAACTGATGATGCCGGCCATCGTCGTCCTCCTCGCCGGCCTCGCGGTCTGGGCCGGGACGCAGGACGGGGCCCTCGCCGGCTACGAGTTCTTCCTCTCGTTCGACGCCAGTACGGTCCGGGCCAACTGGCTCGACCTCCTCGCGCCCGCGGCCGGTCAGGCGCTGTTCACGCTCTCGCTCGGAGCCGGCACGATGCTCGTGTACGCCTCCTACCTCGGTGAGGACCAGTCGCTCCCGGCAGACGCGACGACCATCGCGGTCCTCAATACGGCCGTCGGTGTGCTCGCGGGCCTCGTCGTCTTCCCGCTGCTGTTCTCGCTCGGCGTGGAACCCGGCAGCGGCGGTCCCGGGGCGCTGTTCGTCGGTCTCGCGGGCGCTTTCGCCACGCTGCCGGCCGGCGCGCTCATCGGGACGCTGTTCTTCGGCGTCGTCCTCCTCGCGGCGCTGTCGTCGGCGATCAGCATCCTCGAGATCCCGGTCGCGTTCCTCGTCGACGAGTTCGCCCTCTCGCGGCGGACGGCGGTCGGCGCCGTGTCCGGCGTCATCGCGCTCGGCGGCGTCGCCAACGCGCTCCAGTCGTCGCTGTTCGGCTTCATCGCCGGCCAGGTCGTCGACACGCTCTTAACCCTCGGCCTGCTCCTCTTCCTCCTGTTCGTCGGCTGGCAGCTGGGTCCCGCCGCAGTCGACGAGTTCCGGAAGGGCGCAGGCGCGACGACCGCCCGGCTCGCGACGACGTGGCGCTACTTCGTCGGCACCGTCATCCCGGTGTTCCTCGCGTTCACGCTGCTGACCGGGGTCGGCCTCGACGGAATGATCGGCCGCTGGGCGGTCGTCGCCGTCGCCGTCGCCGTCACTGTCGTCGCAGCCGCAGTCTTCAACCGCTCGCGGACGGCGGCGTAGGGGCCGCCGAGTGAGGGTACGGGGGCCATCCCGGCTACATTTCCGTTGGTTTAATAGCGAAACGGCGTCGCTGTCGAGTATGGAACGCGTAGACGTCGCGATCGTCGGTGGCGGCCCGGCTGGCTCGTCAGCCGCGCACGCGGCCGCGGAGGCCGGTGCTGACGCCCTCGTCCTCGAGAAGGGCGTCCCGCGTGCGGACCGGGACGATCTCGGGCCGGACTCGACCGACGCCGCGGGCATCCTCGACTACTGGGTGGACATCATGGGGATCCACCCGGACGAGTTCGCCGACGGCGTCGTACAGAACGAGCTGAACCGGGCGGAGTTCCGCGGCCCCGAGGAGGCGGCCACCCTGTACGAGACGGGCATCGACTCCTCGTACGACAACTTCGGGTACACCTTCCAGCGCGCGCGCTTCGACGACTGGCTCCGCGACCGCGCGGAGGACGCCGGCGCCGAGTACCGCGTCGGGACCTCGGTGCGGGACGTCGAGACCGACGTGTCGCGGTCCCCGGGTGAGGACCCGCCGCGACACGTCCTCGAACTCGACACCGGGGACGAGGTCGGCGCGGACTTCCTCGTGCTGGCCGACGGCCCGCAGCGCACCATCACGAACCGGGTCCTCGACCGATACCTTCCGGACGACGCTCCGGCCTCCGAGCGGCTCGCCTCGCGGGACGCCAACCACATCGCCTACCAGGAGTACCGGAAGTTCCCCGAGGAGGTGTACGAGGACGTGCAGGACGCCATCGTCTTCTGGTGGGGCGTCATGCCCGGCGAGACGGCGTACCCGTGGGTGTTCCCGAACCAGGACCGCGTCTGCCGCGTCGGCCTGACGATGCCCATCGGGCTCGACCTCGACGACGTCGAGGACCGCGAGGACTACGAACTGCTCCGACCCGAGGACGAGACAGTCCCGTCCGGCGCCGAGTACATCGAGCGCCTGCTCGAGTGGCAGTACGGCGACGAGTACGACGTCGAGGAGGACTTCCCGCTCGTCGAGGACGCGGGCAAGCGCGGCGGGACGGAGACGTACTCCATCTCCTCGACCCAGCCCATCGACTCGCCGACCGACGCGGGCATCGCCGTCGCCGGCGGCGCCATGGGGACGACCTCCTCGTTCCACGAGGGCGGCGACCACGTCGCCGTCCGGACCGGCGCCATCGCCGGCGAGCTCGTCGCCGAGGGCGACCTCGCGGCGTACAACCGGCGCTGGAAGGAGGCCATCGGCGACGAGGTCCTGCGGAACGTGACGATGGCCGACATGGTCGCGGACTACACGCCGGCCGACTGGAACCGGGTCATCGGCGCCGCCGACGCGATGCTCGCCTCCGACTCCGGCACGGACCTGCTCCGGCGCGGCTACACCGCCGGCTGGGAGTCCGCGAAGCTGCTCCTCGCTTATAAGTGGAACAAGCGCCAGTGGCGCGACAGCTACACGCAGATCACCGAAGACGAGTACGTCTACTGAGCCGACCGACTCCTTCGTGAACCGGCACGCACCGACAGCGTTTTTCGCCGCCACCGACCAGGGATCACCGTGAATATCCGGGGCCCGGTCGTCGACGTCGGCGACGGACGCGAGGTGTCGACGCAGTACGGCGAGCGCGACCTGTGTGAGATAACGGTTCGGCCGGACGGCGGCGCGGGCGACCCCGTCCCCGTCACGCTGTGGGGCAAGTGGACCGAGACCGCCGATCACGCGGAACCCGGGATGGATCTCCTCGTCACGGACGTCGAGGAAGACGAGTATCAGGGCGAGACGACGTACGCAACGTCGGGCGAGTCCTACGTCGTCTTAGAGCCCGACTTCCTCGTCGACGTGACGAGCATCCGCTCGTGGGTGCAGTGCCCGCGGATGTACTACCTCAACAAGCTCAGCGGCATCCCGCTGAACTACCCGGTGGTTAAAGGGACCGTCGTCCACGAGGTGTTCGGCGACCTGCTGCGCGGCGTCGACCTCGAGGACGCGGTCGAGAACCGCGTCGCGGAGGCGGGCCTCGAACTCGGCCTGCTCGGGTACGAAACCGAGGAAGTCGCGGACGAGGTCCGGCGCAACGCCGCCGCCATCGAGGGCTGGCTCTCGCAGGGCACGCTCACCGAGGAGGACAGCTGGCGCTCGGAGTCGACGCTCATCTCCCCCACGTTCGGTATCAAGGGCCGCGCGGACGCGCTCAGACGCGGGACCCCGGTCGAGCTGAAGACCGGGAAGAACACGAAGCGCGAGCCGCGCTTCCACGACAAGATCCAGGCGGCCTGCTACGCGCTGATGTTAGAGGAGCGGGGCGTCGACGCCGACATCGGGACCCTGCTGTACACGAAGAACAAGGCGCTCGACCGCAACGAGGAGAGCGGCGACCTCTCGCCCGCCAAGGAGTTCACCGTCGGCGACGGCCTCCTCGACTTCGTCGTCCGCACGCGCAACGAGCTCGCCGCGATGGAGTGGCGCACGCTCAACGGCGAGGACGAGCAGGCCGGCATCCCGACCGGCTACGAGGCCGACGCCAAATGCGAGTACTGCTTCGAGCAGGACACCTGCATGGTCGTCTCCGGCCGGCTCGACCAGGAGTCGAAGGCGGGCCAGATCGGCCGCCCGCTCCCCAAGGAGGAGCGCGAGTACGTCGGCCGCCTCTACCGCGCCATCGAGGCCGAGCGCCGCGAGACCCACGCCGAGTACCGCAAGCTCTGGGAGCAGACCGCCGAGGAGCGCGCGGCCGACGACCGGGCGCTCATCGGCCTCGAACCGGTTTCCCAGACTGAGATCGACGGCGGGCGCTGGGAGGTCCGCGCGCTGAAGGACCACGAGGCCATCTCGAAGCTCCGGGAGGGTGACGTCGCGCTCGCGTCCGACGGCGACCCCGTCGGCGGGCACGCTGAACTCGGGCGGATCCGGACGCTGGACGGCGACCCGGCGGAGATCGAGGGGAACGTCCCCACCGACCAGGACCTCGTCGTCGTCGAGACCGACGAGCCGGTCGAGCTCCGGCGCCTCGACGTCTACCCCTCCGAGATCTCCGTCGACCGGATGTCGACGGCGCTGCACGATGCGGTCCTGAAAGGCGAGGAGCGGCGGAAGGACGTCCTCTTCGGGCGCCGCGAGCCCGAGTTCTCCGGCGACGAGCGGACGTACATCGACAACAACGACGCGCAGAACGAGGCGGTCAACATGGCCGTCACCGCCGACGACTTCGCGCTGATTCACGGTCCGCCCGGAACCGGGAAGACGTACACCATCGCCCGGACCATCCGCGCGCTCGTCGAGCGGGGGAACCGCGTGTTGCTCGCGGCGTTCACGAACCGCGCCGTCGACAACGCGCTGGAGGCGCTCCGCGAGCAGGACTTCGAGGAGGAGGCGGACGGGGAGGTCGTCCGCGTCGGCACCGAGCACGGCGTGCGCGGCGACATGCAGGACCTCCGGCTCGTCCGGAAGGGGGAGCCGAATCAGAAGGCCGCGGAGCTGGGCTCCGCGTCGGTCGTCGCGGCGACGACGGCGGGCTGTGGCTCCCGCGTCATGCGGGAACAGGAGTTCGACGTCGCCCTCGTCGACGAGGCCTCCCAGCTGACGGAGCCGAGCACGCTCGCCGCCATCAACCGCGCCGAGCGGTTCGTCCTCGTCGGCGACCACCAGCAGCTCCCGCCCGTCGTCCGCGCCGAGAACGACCTCCAGCGGAGCCTCTTCGAACGCCTCATCACGGAGTACCCGGACGCCGGCGTGATGCTCGACCGCCAGTACCGGATGGCCCAGCGCATCCAGGCGTTCCCCTCCGCGGAGTTCTACGACGGCGCCCTCCGCCCCGCAACGCCCGAGGTCGCGACCCAGTCCATCGCGGACCTCGGGGTCGACCCCGACGACCTCCCGCCGGCGCTCCGCGACACGGTCAACTTCGTCGACCCCGAGGGGGAACAGGATCGGAACCGGAACGTCGGGGAGGCCGAACGCGTCGTCGAGGTCGTCGAGGCTTATAAGGCGGCCGGCGTCGACGCCGACGAGATCGGCGTCATCGCCCCGTTCCGCGCGCAGGTCGCGGAGATCGGCCGGCGGACCGACGTCACCGTCGACACCGTCGACCGCTTCCAGGGCTCGAGCAAGGAGGTCATCATCGTCTCGTTCGTCGCCACCGGCGCCCTCGACGGGCCGATCTTCGAGGACCACCGCCGGAGCAACGTCGCCCTGAGCCGCGCGAAGAAGTCGCTGACGCTCGTCGGCGACCCCGCGGCGCTCTCCTCGGAGCCGTTCTACGCGCGGATGCTGGAGTGGGCGCGAAAATAGCGGGCTTCGACACGCGGGTCGGCTCCCCCGTCGATAACCGGCTTACTGCTCGGCCGTCGGATCCACGGCACCGCGTAGCTCCCCGGACAGGGAGACGTCCTTCCCGCCGGCCTCGGCGTTCAGCTTCGCCGCGGCGGGCGACTCCCGGATGTCCTCGTCGTCGTAGCCGGCTTCCTCGAACCCGTCGAGTATCGCTCGCTTCGACCGGAGGCTGTACTTCTGGTGGTAATCCTCCGCCGGGTAGAAGCGGGTGAGCTGCTCGATGCGCGTCTCGATGGCGTCCGCCGCGAGGCCCTTGCCGTCGAGGAACGAGTCGATAGCGCTCCGCTGGGCCGCGCTCGCGGCGAAGACGACGTTCTGGTACTGCGTGTTCCGGGTCTGCCGGTTCGGGTCGTGACTCCGGAAGACGACCTCGAGGAGGTCGGTGAAGGAGAGCTCGTCGAGGTCGTAGTCGACCTGGATCACCTCACTGTGGTCGCCGAGCGCGTGGTACGTCGGGTCGCGGATCGTCCCGCCGGCGTAGCCGACGCGGGTGCGGACGACGCCGTCCATCGCGCCGAACTGCTTGTCCGGCCCCAGAAGCAGCCGAGGCCGAAGGTCGCCGTCTCGGTCTCGCCGGGGTCGAGCGCGGCCGCGTCGTACGCCTCGATACGGTCAGCGAAGGAAGGAGAGGTCATATGATGGCTACGTGCCAGAGGGGATTAACCCTGTGCTGGCCGGGCGCCACGAGGTGCCGTCTCAGTCGCTCGGCTCGCCGGACCGGCCCAGCATCTCCTCGACCTGCGCGGAGGGCTTGCTCGCGCCGATGTAGTTGTCCAGCGCGTACGGCCCCGCGCCGGTGATCAGCAGCGCGGACGCGAGGCTGAACAGCCCGATGTGCGCGAGGACGGGGTCGTCCGGGATGCCGAACAGCGTCAGCGTGAAGACGAACATCGCCGTCAGCGCGGAGGCTCGAGTGAAGAAGCCAAACGCGATGGCCATGCCGAGCGCGAGCTCGGAGAGGCCGGCCCCGAGCACCCACAGCTCCGGGGAGACGGGAACGACCGCCGTGAGGTTGTACTTCTCGACGACGGACAGAGCCATCCCGGGGGCGAGCAGCTTCTCGAAGAGGCCGAGGAAGGCGAACGCGACGCCCATGCCGACCCGGATGATGAGCGGGACGTACTGCTCGTAGGGGTCGACTTTCTCGTTGAGCCAGCCCGCGGCGTCGTGGATGGGGTCGATCCGGCCGTAGAAGGTGCCCTCGGCCTCCGCGACGCGTTTGAACATCTGGTCCCCGCTCGGGCGCCCGCTCCCGATGAGCGCGATGGCGAGGAAGCCCGGGATCCACTCCAGCGAGAACAACAGCAGGGGCGCGACGGGTAGCGCGAGCAGGTACGCGAGCAGCCCGACGAGTGCGGCCACTCGCGTGGCGATCCCGAACAGCAGCGCGAAGCCGAGCCCGATCTGGAAGAGCCGGGCGATCGGCGGGGCGACCACGGGGTCGACGACCGGGTTCATGAAGTAGCCCGCGAAGCCGGCGCCGACGAGCGGGAGCCCGAAGCCGAGCCGGAGGAGCCACGAGAGCAGGTCGCTGTACCCGGTCATCACGTCGCGGAACACCTCGACGTCGCGCTGGAACGGTTCGACCTGAAGGTAGACGACGATGGCGACGAGGACCCCGACGCCGCCACCGCCCAGCAGGACGGCGTTGACCGGGTCCGTGAGCGCGTCCGCGAGGAACTGCAGCGCCTCCCCCACGTCCTCGGTGTCGGTCACGAACCGAACGTGGCCGGCGGCCACCCCGGACGCGACGACTACCCCGGCCAGCGACGCGACCACGAGCCGAACGAGCTGCCGTAACCGTCGCGATAACATATACGCGACATGGGGCCGTTTCCGCTTAAAACCGGGGGCGCATGTTTGCGGGTCGAGATCTGTTTCGCTTATAAATGGGAATAGCCGTACTTATCGGTGAGATCGGCGATCGTCGCCGGCGACACCACCAGGCGCCTTTAGAAAGCCCCAGCCGCTGACCGCTCGCGCTGCTCGCTGCGCTCCTCACCCGACTCGCTCACTGCGTTCGCTCGTCGGATTGCGGTGCTTACGTCGCAGGGCGACCCGCTCAGCGGCTGCCCCTTTCAGTCCCGCCCGGGAGTGGTGGCCGGAGCGTCGCGCGCGGCGGCTAGCTGGCGGTCGTCGCTCGCCGGCTGACCGGCGTGCGGTGCTGAGCGGTCGGCGCGCGCGAGCAACGCGTGCGAGGGAGGCCGGGGCGCGCCGACGCTGTGCGGTCCCGGCGCGCCCCGGCCGAGGCTGGGGAGGACTGAGGAACTGTGGCTGCGGTGCGGTCGCGGTCGCGGTTGCGGTGCGGTCGCGGTCCTGGCGGACTGAAAGGGCGATGGCCGGTCGCGGTGTAACGGAGTCGCTCCGACGACCCCTATCCACGCCGGGCGGTGCCTTCGTGAGCGGAGCGAACGAAGGCCAGAAAGTCGCAGCCCGGCAGCCCGCTACTGCAGGCAGCCCGGACCGTCTTTCGTGGCGGAGAGGCGCGGATATGTCGCTCAGCGACCGCGAGCGGCCGAGGGCTTTCTGGGTGTTTGCGGTGTTGTCAAGCATAGCAGCGTCTGCACCTGTGCATCCAGTTTATAAGCAAGAGCGGCCGAGGGCTTTCTGGGTGTTTGCGGTGTTGTCAAGCATAGCAGCGTCTGCACCTGTGCATCCAGTTTATAAGCAAGAGCGGCCGAGGGCTTTCTGGACATTTTCGGTGCCGTCAATCCCACAGCATTCATTTAAATACTATAGAAAGACCGAGACCTCCGCTGACGAGCTTCAAACACTTACCGAAAATCCGCGAAAACCCGAATCCGCCACTCAAAAACGCCGCCGATCTACCAGAGCACGACGGGCCAGACGAACTTGAACAGCAGCCAGATGAAGCCGGTCAGCACGGCCGTCATGATGACGTTCAGGATGACGCCGGCTTTCATCATGTGGCGCTGCTCGATGTAGCCCGAGCCGAAGACGATGGCGTTCGGCGGGGTCGCGACGGGCAGCGCGAAGGCGAAACTCGCGGCGATGGCGCCGGAGACGGAGAGGAACACGGCGGCCGCGACGTCGGTGAGCCCGAGCGTCGCCGCGAAGACGCTCCCGATGCTGATGAGGATGGGGATGATGATCGTCGCCGTGGCCGTGTTCGACGTCATCTCCGTGAGGAAGATGACCAGCAGGACGACGGCGGCGACGACGAGGATGATCGGGGCGCCCGTCAGCGAGTTGAACACCGAGTCCGCGATCCACTTCGTCGCGCCGGTGTCAGCCAGCGCGTCGGCGAGCGCGATGCCGCCGCCGAACAGCAGGATGGTGCCCCAGTCGATGTCGACGAGGTCCTCCCACTCCATCGTGTCCGAGAGCACCAGGGCGGGGATAGACAGCATGCCGACCATCACGTAGTAGAGCAGCCCCTGGTGGCCCTCGGTGCCGAAGACGGTCGTGCCGGAGCCGCCGAAGATGGTGGTCGCCCACGCGTCGGGGAGCATGGGACCGATGAAGCTTCCGAGCCCGCCGAGCACCCACAGCCCGGCCGTCGCGGTGAAGATGTACGCGACGCGGCTCCCCTTCGGCCCGAGGTCGCCCTCCTCCTCGAGGTACTGCTGGGCCTGCGCCCGCGCGTCGCCGACGTCGGCGAGCTTGGGCGGGTACAGCTGGTAAACGAGCAGGTACCAGACGATCGGGAGCGTGACGACGACGATCGGGAGGCCGATGAGCAGCCACTGCGCGAAGCCGATCTCGTAGCCGATGAGCGAGTTGAGCTGGCCGGCGAGGATCGCGTTCGGCGGCGTGCCGATGAGCGTGCCGACGCCGCCGACGCTGGCCGCGTAGGCCGTCCCGAGCAGCATCGAGATCTGGATGTTCGTGTAGCCGTCGCGGTCCGTCGTGGCCGCGTCGACGGCGTCCGCCGGGCCCGCGCCGCCGAGGCCGCCGTCCGCGGAGACCTCCGAGTCGACGTCGGCGGGGGCCGCGTCCGCGACCGCCTCGATCTCGTCGCGACCGATGACCTGCGCGAGCACGCCGAGCGCGATGGGCAGCATCATCGCCGTCGTGGCCGTGTTCGAGACCCACATCGAGAGGAACGCCGTCGACAGCATGACGGAGAGCACGAGCTTCCGCGGTGAGGTGCCCATCCTGGACATCATCCGCAACGCGATCCGCCGGTCGATGTCGTACTTCTGCAGCGCGTTCGCCAGCATGAAGCCGGCGATGAACAGGAAGATGAGGTGGTCAGCGAACCCGCGTAACGCCATGTCCATGTTCGGGTATACCCCCATCCCGGTCAGCAGGACGGGAATGGACAGTGCCGTCACCGGCAACGGGAAGGCGCCGGTCACCCAGAGCAGCCCAGCGAAGAACATCGTTGCAAGCGCGTACTTTCCTTTCAGAGGCAGCCCTTCCGGGGTGGGAGCTGCCGAGATGGCCGCAACGCCCAGAAGCGCGACGGCGAACACGAGGACACGCTTCCGAGCGGCCGACATGTGAGGCCGTATCATTGATACACTCCCTTCTTCGGTAGTGCACGATTAATACTTTCGAACGGAGATGGGATTGCACGGCCGCCGCCAGAGAGACGCGCTTAGACCAGTAACTCGGACGCTTCGGTGGGAAGACGGGGCACCGCGGCTCTCACCGGCGGCTCGGCGACCAGTGTAGCTATCGCTGGGGGCTTCAGTCGGAAAGGGGGTCTGGTCCCACGCGCGCTAGAAGTAGTCGCTGAGCGCCGCGACCTGCTCGTCCGTCAGTTCGGCCGTATACAGGTCGAACAGCTCGCGACGGCGCTCCATCGAGAGGCCACGGCTCCCCGATTCGAGCATGGAGACGTGCGCCTGCACGACGCCGTCGACCTCGCGCTCGACGGCTCGTTGTTCGTAGCCGGCAGCGACGCGAAGCAGTCGCCAGGCCATCGGCGACAGGTCTGCGAGGTCGTCCGGTTCCAACGTGGCCATCGACTGTCGATTGTCCACGATCTATATAAACACACCGCCGCCCCACGTGGATCGCCCCATTCGTCGGCCGGCCGACCGCGACGGTCAATCGGTGTTGGCCACGGCGCCGTCGCCCTCGCCGTCGATCGTCTCCAGCACGTGGTCGTGGAACTGCTGGAGGACAGCTGACTCGTCCTCCGCCAGCACCGTGTCCGAGGCCATCAGGGTTGCCAGCCCGAACGAGCGCGGCGTCGGCGAGTCCACAGTGTACCCCTGCACGTCGATTTCGCCGGCCTGGACCGCCGCGAGCACCTCGCGGATGCCGTCGACGTTGAGCCGATCCTCCAGGATCTCGCGGTACGTCTCCTCCATCACGGAGAACTCCGGCAGGTCGTCGGCGAAGGAGAGCAGCATCTCGGAAGAGACCTGCTGCTGGGCCGCGCTCTTCTCGTGGCCCTTGTAGCGTTTCAGGATCATCAGCGCCCGCGTCGCGTTGATCCGGAAGTAGCGCTGGAGCAGGTCCGTCCCGTCCAGCGCGGCGCGGAGGTCGCGCTCGACGTCTTCGGGCCGGATCGACTCGAGGACGTCGACGACGTCGATCTTCCGGTTCAGCGGCAGCGACACGGTGAAGCCGTTGTCGGCGACGGCCACCTTCACGTTCGCGTCCGCGCGCTGAGCACAGCGATAGGCGACGAGCCGCGAGAGGCCGTCGTTGAACCGGCGCCCGTAGTTCGAGTGGACGTAGTAGCGCCGCCGGTACTCGTCGCGGTCGAGCTCCTGTTCGACGGCGATGCGGGTGTCCGTCGAGACACTCTCCGGGCCCGCGTAGCGCACTTGCTCGTCGAAGATGCGCGTGATGGCGCGCACGGCGTTCTCGTCGAGGGGGAACTCTCGGAGCCAACGCCTGACCGCGGGCGGCCCGTCAGCCTCGAGGCGTTCGAGGAGCTCGCGCTGGAAGGCGAGCAGCTCGCGGGCGAGGTCGTACGAGAGCGGCAGGCGCTCGGAGAACCAGGAGGGGACGGTCGGGCGCTGGGACGTCCGGTCGACGTACACCTTCGCCCCGCGGCGATAGCGGAACGCGAAGCGGTCGCCGCCGAGGACGAACACGTCGCCCGCCTCCAGCGTGTCGAGATACTCCTCGTCGAGCTGGCCGACCCAGTCGTCGCCCGAGCGCGTGTACACGTCGCAGGTGAACGAATCCGGAATCGTGCCGATGTTCGTCATGTAGATGACGCGGGCGAGCCGGCCGCGCTTGCCGACGAGCCGCTCGCCGACGGGGTACTCCTCGTGGTGGTGCTCGCCGTCCGGCGGGTCGTTCGCGTCGCGCCACACCTTCGCGTAGACGTGCTTCTCCTCCATCCCCGGATAGTCCGCGGTGAGGTATCGCATGAGGCGCTCGTAGTCGTCGGCGTCGTGATTGCGGTAGGGGTACGCGCGCCGAAGCACCTCGCGGACCTCCCGATCCGGCCGAACCCGGTTTATCGCCATCCCGTAGACGTGCTGGGCGGCGACGTCGGCGGCGTTCTCCGGGAGGAACACGCGGTCGACAAAGCCGTCCTCGGCCTTCCGGAGCATCACCGCACACTCGATCAGCTCGTCGCGGTCCAGGGCGACGACGCGGCCCTCCACCGTCTCACCGAGCTGGTGGCCGGCCCGGCCGATCCGCTGGAGCAGCGAGGCGACGGACTTCGGGGAGCCGACCTGGACGACGAGGTCGAGGTGGGGCATGTCGATGCCGAGCTCGAGGCTCGTCGACGTCGTGACGACGTCGAGCTCGCCGGCCTTCAGTCCCGACTCGATCTCCCCGCGGCGCTCCTTCGAGAGGCTCCCGTGGTGACAGCCGGAGTTGGCCTCGTCGTAGGCGGCGAACCGCTCGCGGAGGTTGTGAAGGACGCGCTCGGCCCCGGAGCGCGTGTTCGTAAACACCAGCGTGTTCTCGTGGTCGGCGATCAGCTCGTGGAGGCGGTCGTAGAAGCGCTCGGTGACGACCTCGCCGGGCGTGTTGATGAGGTCGTCCGCCGGCGCTTCGAGCTGAATGTCGAAGTCGCGGACGAACCGCGTGTCGACGATCTCGTAGTCGCGCGGCGCGAACCCGTCCGGGTCACCGACGTCGCCGGCGACGCGCTCGCGCCCGACGAGGAACTCCGCGACCTCCGCGAGCGGCTCGACCGTCGCCGAACAGCCGATCCGCGTCGGACTCGTCTCCGCCAGCTCCTCGAGACGCTCCAGCGACACGGAGAGATGCGTCCCGCGCTTGTTGTCCGCCAGCGAGTGGATCTCGTCGACGACGACGTACTCGACCGAGCGCAGTTTCTCCTTGAACTTCGGCGAGTTGAGCAGGATGGCGAGCGTCTCGGGCGTCGTGTTGAGGATGTGCGGCGTCTCCGCTAACATTGCCTGCCGGTCCGCGTCGGAGGTGTCGCCGTGCCGGATGGCGTGGCGAACCTCCGTCTCGTGGCCGCGTTCGGCGAGGATTTCCGAGATGCCGTCGAGGGGTTCGGCGAGATTGCGGTGGATGTCGTTCGCGAGCGACTTCAGCGGGGAGACGTACAGGCAGTAGACGGCGTTGTCGAGGCCCTCCGGTTGTGTCCGCTCGCGCCGAAACAGGTCGTCGAGGATCGCACAGAAGGCCGACTGCGTCTTCCCGCTTCCGGTCGGGGAGGCGACGAGGCAGTTCTCGCCCTCGTCGATGAGCGGGATGGCCTCGCGCTGGGGCGGCGTGAAGAAGCCGCCGTTGCCGGGGACGTACTCGCCGAACTCCCGGGCCCACCACTCGCGGACGGCGGGATCCAGTCGGTCGAGCACGTCGGCGTCCGCGATGGCGACGGTCTCGGGGTCGTAGCCGAGGCCGTCGCTCTCGGCGACGTCGTGGAGGAGCTCGCGGGCGGCGCGGTCGGCTGGCATGAACTGGGGCCTCCGGTTCTGTTGGTGTTCGAGCCACCCGACGGCCGAAGCGCGTCGACCCTATCGGGCGGTCCGAGCGTATCTACTGGGTGGGTACGCGGCCGTAAGTGGATTGTGCTGGTCGAGGGCGTTCAGGAGAGCCATCAGGGGAACGGGGGCGTTCAGGAGAGCCATCAGGGTCCTGTCCGCGCTGGCGCCGGCGCTGTGGGCGCAAGCGGCGAGCGAAAAAAGCCGCAAGGGGGGGAACGTCGGCGGGAGCGTCAGCGTCGGCGCCGGGCCAGCAGCGCGGCGGCCAGCAGCGCGACGAGCGCGACGACCGCGCCGAATCCGGGCGTCTCACCCTCCGCAGTCGTCTCCGTCGTCTCCTCGGTCGCTTCCGTTTCCGTGTTCATCTCCGTCTCCTCGGTCTCGTCGGCGGCTTCGTCCGCATCGGTGTCCTCGTCGACGTCAGCTTCGTCGTCCACGTCGTCGTCTTCGTCCACGTCGTCCGCGTCGCCGTCCAGTTCGATGTCCGGATCGTCCTCCTCATCGGGCTGGATCGCGATCGGCGTGGAACCGGTCGAGTCGCTCACGTCGGCTTCCGGACCGTCGACGTCGACGTCGTCGTCGACGTCCGTCTCGTTGCCGTCGACGTCCGACTCGTTACCGTCAGTGTCCGCATCGTCACTATCGGTGTCCGAATCGTCGTCGTCAGTGCCGGCGTCGTCCGAGTCGTCATCGTCGCCGAAGTACCCGCCTGGGCTGTCGTCGGTGTCGGAGTCGGAATCGTCTCCGTCCGAGTCGGAGTCAGTGCCGGAGTCGTCTCCATCCGAGTCGTCGGCGGAATCGTCGGAGTCGTCACCGTCAGAAACGGTGTGGGTCACCGACGCCGACTGCCCGCTGGCGCCGTCGTTCCCGTCGACGTCCTTGGCGGTCTCCAGCGTCGCCGTGTAGTTCCCCACCGCACCTGGGTCGAACGACGCCGTGTAGGTGCCGCTCGAGTTGGTGAAGTCGGTCTCGTTCAGCGTCACGTCGGCGTCGCCGGTGACGTCGACCACGATCTCCGTCAGGTTCTCGGTGGAGTCGAAGCTCGCTTCGAGCGTCGACCCCGAGGTGTTCGTCAGCGTGAAGTTGCTGACGTCCGGACAGGGATCGTCCGTGTCGGAGTCGTCACAGGGAATGTACGCGGAATCGGACGGGCCGTCCGTCAACTCGTTCCCGCTGTTGTCCTGCGCGTACTCCATCTTCACGGTGAAGTTACCCAGCGTGTCGGTGTCGAATGTGGCGCTGTAGTTGTACAGGTCCTCGACGTCGTCGTCCTCGTCGAAGTTGGATTCGTCCAGCTCTTCGTAGACGTCACCGGTAATGACGATGTCCAGCTTCGAGAGCGTCACGTCGGAGTTGAACGTGATGTCGAGGTTCGTTCCCTCCGCTTTGGTCACGTTGAAGTTGGTGATCGTCGGCGGATCGTTGACGAGGATGGTCTCGACCTCTTGCTCGTCAGTTTCACCGGTATCGCTGTCGACGATCTCCGTGTCGATGCTGTACGTGGTCCCGGCCGAGTCGCTCGGGTAGGCGACGTCGGCCTCGATCTGGAGGACGACGTCGTACGTCTCCTGCGTGGAGTTGTTGTAGTTCAACTCCACCATCATCGTGTCGTTCTTGCTGGAGTCGTCGTCCGGGTCGTTCTCGAGGGTGATGTCGGAGACGTTCACGCCATCGGGGCCGGAGATAACGGTCGCGCTCTCCGGCTCGAACTGGTCCCCGAGTCTGTCGTCGAGTCTAACTCTGAAGGTATCGTTCTTCCCGTCGGCGCTCAGGTTGTGGATCTCGAACTCGAAGGTCTGGTTCGAGACGTTCTCGCCCGGCTTGACCTCTGCGGGGTCGACGTCGACGACGCCGACGTGCGTCCCGGGCGTGTCCTCCTCAATGTGAAGGTCGACCTGGGACGGGTGGTCGGTCGACTCGACGTTGACGGCGATCTGCGTCTGGTAGTCACCCGGCTCGTTCGGATTGACCACGTCGCCGTACTCCACAAGAACTTCTTCGTCCTCTTTGATCTCGTGCGAGCCGTCGAAGTAGAACGTGATGGTACCGAAGTTGTTGTCGTATTTGATCTCGGTGAAGCTATCGGAGAGGTTGATATCTATCTCTCCGTCCTCATTGTTGTCGATGCCAATCCGCTTGACGTCGTCCTTTCCTACCTTCTCGACGTTGGACGGTTCCTCGGCGCTGTTGTAGTCGATCTGGATGCTCTCGAGGCCCTGTCCCCTGTCCTCGTCCTCGGGCAGCGCTGTCGCGGTGTGCGTTGACGTCACGGCAGTCGTGTTGGGATTCGCTGTAATCGTCGCCGTGTCCGCCGCCGCCGCGGTCCCGGCGAACGTGACGACCCCCGTCGTCATGCCCACCACGATCACGACGCTCAACACGATGGCGCGTACGGCCTCCGCCCTCGGTAGCGCGATGGTTGTCGCTCGATTCGACCCTGTGTCGTCGGTCCGTGAGTTTCGTTCGGTTAGTTGCATTGGCCTGGTGTTCCGCATCGGTCCGACGCCGAGCGTTCGGCGTCGGCCACCACTGGAGCACCCACCCTCGAGCCGGGCGTCGGCCCGGCCACCCACTACCTGCGGACACCGTTGGGACGCGTCGACGCCGACCGCGGGCACGACGCGACCGACCGTCCACGAGGTCGCTGAGAGGGGGTAGTTCGTCCGTAACTCCACTCGTGACAACCCCGGGTCCGCTATTGAAGGTGTAAAGTCATTGAGCTAAATTCGGTCTATTCCCTGCATATTACGACCGTTTTCACCGATTTTCACCCGTTTTCGGAGGTCTCTCGGAATGTGAGAACCGTTCGAGAACTGTCGAGGATACCCCGTACAACCGTGGAACCGCGGTCGCACGCGTTCACGACCCGGGGAAAGGGCGGAACGGCGCTTTTACTGACGACACCGACCGTATATCTGCACGCAGACCGTAGCGCTGTCAATGGAGTCGGACACCACGGCGGCGCTTTATAAGGCGCCGCGGACGGACGTCACCCAGGACCAGGGGAAGTTCCGCATCCACCTCAACTTCCCCGGGCGCAACCACCCCGACCACGCGGACCACGGCTACGGGCCGCTCGCGACGGTCGTCGAGTCGTTCATGGACCCGGACACGTTAATCTCGATGCACCAGCACCGGAACGAGGAGATCATCTCCTGGGTCCCGGCCGGCGTGATGCGCCACGACGATCGACAGGGGAACGAGCTCGTCACCGACGCCGACCACCTGATGGTGATGGGCGCGGGCAGCGGCTTCTGGCACGAGGAGCGGACGCTCGCCGACGATCCGCCGCTCCGGATGCTCCAGATCTTCGTCCGACCGCACAGCCTCGGCCTCGAACCGACGATCCAGCACGAGCCGATCCCGGCACCCGTCGACGGCGAGTGGCGCCACCTCTTCGGCCCGGCGGGTTCGGACGCGCCGCTCACGGTGCGGAACGCGGTCGACTGCTACGACGTCGAGCTGGCGGCGGGCGACAGCGTCGAGCTTCCCGCCAGGAAGGGCTGGGACACCTACTTCTACGTGTTCGACGGCGCCGTGACGGCAGACGGGACCGAGTTCGGGAAGACGGAAAGCGGGCTCCGCGTCGGCGACGGGACCACGACAATCACGGCCGACGTCGACTCGCAGCTGGTCGCGTTCGTCATCGACCCCGACGCGCCGGTCACGCGGCAGGGAACGGTCGGGAGATAAGGGGGCCACACCGCGAGCCCGGTCGGGAGCAACGCGGGGCGGAACTCACTCGCCTTCGGCCGCGAACTCGACGAGCGTCAGGTCGCGGTCGAGCTGGCAGTGGTCGTGTGGCGGGTCGCCAAGGACCTGCTGGACCTTGCGCTCCTCGTCGAAGTCGGCCCCGTCCGGGACGCAGTACTGGTGGCTCGGGCACTCGGTATGCGGGCACGGTCCAGCCAGCGACGCCTTGCTTCCGGCGTAGGCCTGCCGCGAGGGAACGTTCGCGGGGACCGAGGTCGGCTCGACCTCGACGGCGCGGACGCCGCTGTCGTGGACGGCACAGTCCAGCGTCTGGGCGTTCTCCCGGAGGCCGGTGATCTCGTAGCGGGTTCCGACGGAGAGGTTGAGGCACTGTCCGCGGTAGGAACAGCCCTCGCAGGCGTCGGACTCGCCGCGATAGACGAACTCCCGGCCCTCCTCCGCGAGCCGGGTTCCGACGAGCGTGATGGTCGACATAGTCGGAGGAACGGGCTGGGCGGCCGTAAGGCTCCCGGCCTGCGTCCGCCTGGCGGGCGAGTCCGACCGCGACGCGACGACCCGCTCCGCACCGCGCTGGCTCAAGCGGGACGCGCCGACTCGATCCCCGAAGACACATACGACGAGCCGACCAACCCCGACCGAATGATCGGCGATCTCGTCGCCCAGCTGCGAGCGGAGGCCGAGCGGAGCAACGAGCGACGCGTCCTCGTTCTCGCGGGCGACCGCGACGCCGGGATCGACGCCGCGTTCAGCGCCGTCGAGGCCGCCGAGATCGACGACGCGGACGCCACCATCGTCTCGACCCGCGAGGGGTTCCGCTTCGAGCGCGTCTCCCCGCGGTCGGCCACGGAGGTGCTGGGCCGCACCCGCGACGCGGTGATCGTCGACTGCTACGACTACTTCGCGCCCAACACGCTCGGGCAGGTCGTCGGCGCCGTCGACGGCGGCGGGCTCCTGATCCTCGTTACGCCCGACCTCGAGGAGTGGCCGGACCGCCGCAACGAGTTCGACGAGTCGCTCGCCGTCCCGCCGTTCGACGTCGAGGACGTGACCGGCCACTTCCGGTCCCGCTTCGTCGACACGCTCCGCCAGCACCCGGGCATCGCCATCGTCGACATCGTGGCCGACGTGGACGGCGACCGCGACGGAGACGGCATGGTCGTCGAACGCGACGGCCTCACCGACCCACCCGAACGGACCGGTCACGTCCCGCAGTCGCCGCCGGAGTCGGCGACGTTTCCGACGCTGGCGTACGAGGCGTGTCTCACGCGGGACCAGGCCCGGACGCTGCGGTCGTTCGAGCGCCTCGCCGAGCCCGGCAACGCGGTCGTCGTGGAGGCGGACCGCGGGCGCGGGAAGTCCAGCGCTGCCGGCCTCGCAGCCGCATCGCTCGCGGCCGACGGGAAGGACGTGCTCGTCACCGCGCCGAACTTCCGGAACGCGACGGAGCTGTTCGACCGCGCCCGCGAGCTGCTCTCCGCCCGCAACGAGATCCGGACCGTCCGGGAGGACGGACGCTGCTTCGAGACGGGAACCGGCGGGGCCGTCCGGTTCGCGTCGCCAGCCGACGCCGCGGACCTCCCCGGCGACCCGGACGTCGTCGTCGTCGACGAAGCGGCGGCGATCCCGGTGCCGCTGCTCGAGGCGTTCCTCGCGGCCGATTCGGTCGCGTACTGCACGACGATCCACGGCTACGAGGGCACCGGCCGGGGCTTCTCCGTCCGGTTCCGGACGCGCCTCGACGAGAGCGACCTCGACGTGCAGGAGCAGCGCCTCGAGGAGCCGATCCGCTACGCGCGCGAGGACCCCGTCGAGGGGTGGGCCTTCCGCGCGCTCCTGCTGGACGCCCGCCCCGCCGTCGACGTCGCCGTCGAGGACGCGGAGCCCGAGTCGGTCGAGTACAGGGAGCTATCGACGGCGAAGCTGCTGGCCGACGAACACCTGCTCTCGGAGGCGTTCGGCCTGCTCGTGTTAGCCCACTACCGGACCGAGCCGAACGACCTGGCCCGGCTGCTGGACGCCCCGAACCTCTCGACGCGCGCGCTGCTTTCCGACGGCCACGTCGTCGCCGTCGACCTCCTGGCTCGCGAGGGCGCCCTCCCGGCCGACCTCCGCGAGTCGATGTACGAGGGCTCGCGGGTCCGCGGGAACATGGTGCCCGACGTGCTGACGAGCCAGCTCCGCGACGAGGACGCCGGCGCGCCGCTCGGGCTCCGGACGATGCGCATCGCGACCCACCACGCCGTGCGGAATCGGGGTCTCGGGACCCACCTGCTGGAGTCGGTCCACGACGAGTTCGCCGACGAGATCGACTACTTCAGCGTCGGCTACGGCGCGACCCCGGAGCTGCTCCGCTTCTGGGACCGGGCCGGCTACCGCACGGTCCACGTCTCGACGACCCGGAACGAGGTCTCGGGGGAGTACTCGGCCGTGATGATCGCGCCGGCCAGCGAGGTTGGCGGCGACGGTGGCGGCGCCAGCGACGCCGTCGGCGAGGGTGGCGAGGCCAGCAACGCCGGCGCGGGCCTGCTCGACCGCCACGCGCGAGCGCTCCGGGACCGCATGCGCGACGGGCTCTCGGACGCCCAGCGCGACCTCGACGCCGACGTCGTCAGGGCCGCGCTGGGCGCGTGCCCCGCCGAGCGCGAGGTCGACCTGACGCCCTACGGCTGGCGGTCCGTCGTCGGCGCCTCCTACGGGCCGGGGATGTACCACGCCGCCCCGGGCGCGTTCCGGGACCTCGCGATGGCCCACCTGATCGACGGGCGCGTCGACCTCTCGGACCGCGAGGAGCGCCTCCTGGTGCGGAAGGTGCTCCAGGGTCACCCCTGGGAGCAGGTCGCCGACGAGCTCGGCTACCAGTCGACGGGCCAGTGCATGCGGAGTCTCGGCGAGGCCGCTAAACCCCTCGTCGACGAGTACGGCAACGAAGTCGCTCGCGCCGAACGCGAGCGGTTCAGGGGGGACTGACCCGTGGAGCTCGTCCTCGCGGTCGCCCTCGCGCTCCTCGTCGCCGGTGTCGCCGGCAGCATCGTCCCCCTGGTGCCGGCAGGGGTCCCGTCGCTTGCCGGTATCTACCTCTATGCGGCCTTCGGCGCCGAGCCCCTCAGCGTCGGCACGCTCGTCGCGTTCACGGTCGTCGGCGTCGTCGCGGCCGCGCTCGAACTGCTCGGCGGCCCGCTCGCGGCGCGCGGGTCGGGCGCGTCCACGCGGACGATGCTCGCGGCCGCCGGCGTCGGCTTCCTGCTGTTCTTCGTCACCGGGCCGGTCGGTATCGTGATCGGCATGGTGCTCGTGGTGTTCTACGCCGAGTACAGCCGCGGGATGACGCCGGAGCTGGCTGCCAGGCGTGCCGGCTACACGGTCCTCGGCGTGCTCGTCGCGGCCGCCGCTCAGCTCTTCCTGACGCTCGCGATGCTGGCCGGGTTCCTCTGGCTCGTCTACTTTTAAATACGAGCCCGGATCGAGCAGCCGATCGCCGGAAACGCGAAGTGGGCCGGCCGAAAAGGCGAGCGTATGGAGTGTGCGGAGGCTGACTGTTCGGACGACGCGGCCGTGCGACTGTACGTTCCCTGGAGCCAGAACCGCGCGGTCTGTCCGGCGTGCGCCCGTGGCCTCGTCCAGCAGGACGGCGTCGTCGCCGAACCCCTACCGGGCAACGAGGACGCCTGGCCGTAAGCGGTCGAGGAGTCGCCAGCCGCAGCGACGGACACGGATCAGATCGACGCCGCCAATCAAATCGTCGTCGCGAGCATCACCTCGTCGACGTAGTCGCCGTCGATCTTGTAGTGGTCCTCGCGGCGACTCTCGGTCTCCCAGCCACGGGATTCGAGGAACGCGATCGCCGTCTCGTTCGTCGCCGGGACGCTGTTGTACAGCTTCTCGAAGCCGTTCTCGCTGGCCCAGTCGACGCCGCGTTCGAGGAGTGCGGTCCCGATGCCGTCGCCGCGGTACTCGTCGAGGACGCCGACGGTGAGCACGGCCGTGTGGCTCAGCTTGTCCGTTTCCGGGAGATCGAGGTGGACCCAGCCGACGACCTCGTCCTCGATGGTCGCGACGAAGAACATCCGGGAGCTGACCTCGTTGTGCCGGAGGAGGATCTCCTCGTAGTCGACGAGGTCGGCGACGCTCTCCGCCTCGATGTACGTCCCGTCCTTCGCCACTTGCCGGATGACGCCGACCAGCCCCGAGAGATCGTCCTGGCGTGCCGAGCGGATCGTGTACCGCAGGTCGCCCGCTTCGTGCTCCTCGCCGGGCTCGAAGTCGAACGCGATCTCGATCTTCCCGTCCGTCTTCCGGAGGTAGCCGTCCCGCCGCAGCACGGCGAGGTGGTGGCCGAAGGCGGTCCGGTCGAAGCCGAGCGCCCGCTGGATCTCCTCCGGCTCCACGGCCCCGCGTCGCTCGACGTATTCGTAGATGTCCTTGCGGTCACGGTCGTCGAACTCAAGCCGTGTTTCCATTTCCATGGGTGACGGTACCACGCCTCACTATTTAAGCGTTGGTCACGATCGGCGGATTTCGCCCTCTCGGGGAGTCAGATGGGCAATATCGGTCGACGGGGGCCCACTTACTCCGCCGGCAGCCCCACGAGCTGGGCTGCGACGTCGACGACGTCGTGCGTGTCGACGAGGAGCTCGGCCGCCTCGCGGACCGTCGCGTCCGGGTCGACGTCGGCACCGCGCTGGCGAGCGTAGACGACGAGCCAGTCGTTCGTCGCGCGGTGGAGCAGGTCGAGTTCCGCCTGGCTGAACTGCACCGGTTCGTCGCTCGACCGAGCTTTCACGTACACCGCGAGCACCGGGCCGAGGCCGTCGCGCGCGGCGGACAGCGGCGTGATGTCCACGCCGGCATCGTCGCAGTCTCTGTCGTCGCTCGCTACCGTTGCGTCGCGGACGTCTCGCGCTTCCGTCGCGAGCTGTCGGATCCGGGGTTCCAGCGGCGAGCTCATGGTCGCAGATAGGGGGCCACCCGAGTCACCCCTCCTCGAACGCGACGCCCTTGCCGCCGCGCGGGTGCTCCCAGTCGGTGTCGGCGACGACGGCGCAGGTGCCGCACTCGACGCAGGGCTGGGTGTCGAGGCTGACGACGCGCTCCTCGTGGCCGTTCACCTGCACCGTCTCCTCGCGGTAGCAGCCCCCGCCGAAGTCGGTTGCGCTGACCGGGCAGGCCGTGACCGCGACGCCGCTGGCGTCCCAGGAGTCGTCGCGCACTTCGATGTGGGGGTTCCCGACGTCGGTGTCGTAGGTGAGCTCGCCGATGCGCTCCTCGAGGTCCGGCGGGATGGTCGCGTTCTCCGTGTCGACCTCGCTGCCGAGCTCCTCCGCGATAACGGTCGGGAGGGTGACGTACGGCGTCCGGGTGTCCGGGATTATCGCCGCCAGCGACGGCGAGCTGTACAGGTCCTCCAGCCGGTCGCCGAGCACGCGCACGCCGAAACGGCCGACCGGCGAGTCGAGGACGGCGTCGGTGAGGCTCGTGACGAGGTCGTTCTCGCCGACCGTGCTGGCGACGTCGTACGAGCGCGGCCGGAGCTTGGCCATCACGCCCTCGCTCTCGAGCTTCCGGGCGTAGAGCTGCCCGGTGCCGTCGGTCGCGCCGCGCGAGCGGGACTCCACGAACGCCTCTGCGGCGAGCGCGCCGGCCGTGACCGCGTGGTTCATCCCCTTGATGATCGGGCCCTGCGCCTGCATCTGGCCGGCGGCGTCGCCGACGAGCACGAGCCGGTCGCGATGCGGTGACTCGTGGGCGACCTTCTTCGAGTCGGGCACGAGCTTCGCTGAGTACTCGCGCTCGTGATACGTCTCCGGGAGCCAGTCGCCGAGCGCGGGGTGCGTCAGCAGCGCGTCGAGCAGTTCGTGCGGCTCCGCGCGCTCCGCGGCGAGGCTGTCGAGGTGGAAGACGGTCCCGATCGAGAGCGAGTCCTCGTTCGTGTAGACGAAGCCGCCGCCGCGGACGCCCTCGAACAGGTCCCCGGAGAAGAGGTGGGCCGCGCCCTCGTCCGGGCCGACGTCGAAGCCCTCGTTCACCTCCTCGGGCGGCACGTCGACGACGGCCTTGACGCCCTGGAACCACTCCTCGGGGTCGTCCCAGTCCATGAGCCCGGCCTCGCGCGCGAGCTCCGAGTTGACGCCGTCGGCGGCGACGACGAGGTCCGCGCGGATCGGGTCGATCTCGTCGCAGGTGACGCCGACGATCTCGCCGTCCTCCCAGAGGAGCCCGTTGACGCGGACCTCCGTCAGGAGGCCGCCCCCGGTCTCGCTCGTCTTCTCGTGGACGCGCTCGGCGAGCCAGGAGTCCATCCGCCGGCGCAGGACGGCGTCCGACCAGGCGGTGTCGTGCTCGTGCAGGTCGGTGATGTCGAACGTCTTCACCTGCCGCCCGGAGACGTTGTGGATGTGGTAGTCGGTCACCGGGCGCTCAGTGGCTTCCTCGCGGAAGTCCGGGAACAGGTCGTCGATGGTGTACGGCGACGACTCCTCCGCGTAGAGGAGCCCGCCGGAGACGTTCTTCGCGCCGGCGTCGACGCCACGCTCGAGGACGAGCGTCTCGACGCCGTTGTCCGCGAGCGTGGCTGCGGCCGCAGCTCCACCGGGCCCGCAGCCGACGACGACGGCCTCGTAGTGTTCGGCGGCCTCTGCGTCCGTGGACTCATCCCCATTACCGAGGGCGCTCACTGCGACTCACCCCCGTCGGTCGCGGCGGCGACGTCGACGTCGCCAGTCTCGGCCGCTTCGATGAACCGCGGCAGCACCTCGAAGAGGTCGCCCTCGACGAAGTAGTCGCACCAGTCATGGATGCGGGCGTCCGGGTCAGTGTTGACCGCGACGATGGTGTCCGCCTCGTCGCAGCCGACCTTGTGCTGGACCGCGCCGGAGATGCCGGCGGCGATGTACAGGTCCGGCTCGACCTCCTGGCCCGTCTCGCCGATCTGGCGCACCTCCTCGAGGTACTCCTCGACGTGCGCGTCGACGTTGTACGAGCCAGTGACGAGCCCGCGGGAGACGCCGACTTCGGCATCCTCGAAGGCGTCCGCGAGCTCGACCGCGAGCTCGATGCCGCGGGTCGGGTCCTTACCGATGCCGCGGCCGACGGCGACGATGACGTCGTGGCCGGTGAGGTCGATGCCCTCCTCCAGGCGGTCGAACTCCTCGACGTCGACGCGGAGCCAGTCCTCGTCGAGGTCGGTCTCGAACGCGACGACCTCGCCCTCGCGTTCGGGGTCGGGCTCCGGGATCGCGAAGCTGCCCGGGATGACCGAGCCGCCCTGCGGGTGGAACTCGCGGTTCGGGTTGTCCAGACAGAGGATCGTCGAGTACTCGAAGCCGGAGAAGTCCGGCCGCTTCATGTGGAGGACGCGCCGGAACGTCCGGCTGCTGCCTGGTTCGCCCGTCTTGACGGGGTTGGAGATCTCCGCGGACTCGATGTAGAGCCCCGAGCAGTCGGAGGCGAGTCCGGAGTCGAGCTCGGCCTGGACCATCGCGGAGAGGTCGCGGCCGTTGTTCGTCGCCGGAAAGAGCACGTAGCGAGGCTCGTCGTAGACGACTTCCTCGGCGTCGCCGCCGCGCTCGTCGGCCGCGCCGGTCTTCCACTCGGCGTCCGCGCGCGCCATCTCGCAGAAGAGCTCCGTGAAGGGCTTGTGCCGGAAGCGGTCGAGGCGGTCGTCCTCGGCGGTGACGACGAGGTCCGCGCCGTACTCGATGCAGGTGTCGGCGTGGCCGGCCACGTCGTCGCCGATGAGGACCGCGACGACGCGCTCGTCGGCGTCGTAGTCCGCGTTGTACTCGTCCATCAGGTCGCGCGCCTTCCCGAGCATCTCGAGGGAGACGTTCACCAGCTCGCCGGCCTGCGTCTCGCAGTAGACCCACATGTCGCGGTAGACGCCGTCCTCGAGCTCGCTGACGTACTGCTTGTCGGCGGTCGGGTGGTCGAGCTCGGGGTGTTTCTCCGCCGGCGGGAGGTCGGGCTCGGGCTCGCCCTCGCCGCCCTCCCCCTCGCCACCCGCTCCACCGGGGCCACCTTCGCCCTCCTCGTCCTCGGTGACGGACTCGATGCGACTCTCGATGAGGTCGATAACGCTGTCGCGGTTCTCGCCAGCCTCTTCCTCCTCGAGGAGGGCTTCGAGCTCCGCGGGCTCGTCGATGTCCCGGACGGCGTTGCCGACGTCGGCGATGCTCATCTCCGCGAGGTCGCGCTCGTCGCCCTCGTCCTCGCCATCCTCGTCCTCGCTGAACTGCTCGATCCGGCTCTCGATGAGCGTCTTCGCGCCGGCGCGGTCCTCGCCCGCTTTCTCGGCCTCGAGAATCTCGCGGAGTTCGTCGGGGTCCTCGACGTCCGAGATTGCGGGTCCGAGCTCCGCGATGGTGTACTCGCCGGGGTCGAAATCCGTCACGGTCAGTCACCCCCCGCGTGCGCGGTGAGTTCGTCGACGACGCGGCCGAACGCCTCGGGGTCGTCGGGGTCGACGTCGACCGCCTCGCGGTCCGACGGGGCCTTCGGGATGGGGTCGACCGACGAGACGATGGTCGGGGAGCCGTCGAGGCCGACGAAGTCGGGGTCAAGGTTCAGGGCCTCGTGGTCGACCATCTCGAGGTGGTCCTCGTACTCCTCGGCGCGCTCCTGCGTCTCGGCGCGGAGGCGCTTGTGCTCGAGCCGCTGGCTCGCGGTCCGGTAGCTCGGCTCGAACTCGGGGTCGGCGACGACGACGGCCGGGAGGTCGGTCTCGACGGTCTCGACCTCCGCGACGTCTCCCTCGACGAGCCGCTTCGCGCGGAGCGTGCGCTCCTCGGGGTCGACGTCCATCGCGACGACGTGGGTGACGATGGGCCAGTCGAGACACCAGCACGTCTGCGGGCCGGTGTGGCCGGTCTCACCGTCGGCGGTCTTGAACCCCGCGAAGACGAGGTCCGGTTCGCCGACGTGCTCGATGGCCGTCGCGAGCGTGATCGCCGTCGCCCAGGTGTCGGCGGCGGCGAACTCGCGGTCGGAGACGAGCGTCAGGTCGTCCGCGTAGACGGACTCCATCGCCTCCCCGAGCACGTCCTTGTAGCCCGGCGGGCCCATGCTCATCACGCTCACGCGGCCGCCGTGCCGGACGCGCGTCTGGAGCGCCGCCTGGAGCGCGAACTTGTCGTTCGGGTTCATCACCGTCGGCGTCTTCCCCCGCTCGAGGTGGCCGTCCTCGTCGAAGGAGACCTGCCCCTCGCGGAAGTCGGGAACGCCTTTCGTCAGGGCAACCATGTGCATAGGTGTCAATCCTCACTGGACGAACAGTAGCCAACCCTAATAGTCTTTTATTAGGTACGGGGTCGCGGTCGCGGGCCCGCGGCGACGGACTCCCCGCCTCGTCGCCGGCGCTGCTCGCTGACGATAATGCCTTCAAAAACCCGCCGAGGCGGGACCTCGGCTCGTCGCTCGGCTGCGGGAATCGTCTAAAACGGCGTCGACCCGTCCGGGAGAAACCGGGAAGCGATTCGGCCGCTCAGATCCTGCCGGCGCGTTCAGCTCCGGAGAGCGCGTTCAGATCCGGCCGGCGCGGCCGGGGTCGACGTCGATCGCGTCGACAGGGCAGACGTCGACGCAGAGCATGCAGTCGATACACTGGTCCTCGTTGGTCGGGTTCGCCTTGATCTCCGACTCGGGGTGGCCCGGCGTGTCGACCCACTCGAACACGTCGACCGGGCAGTCCTCGAGACACGCGCCGTCGGCCAGACAGATGTCGAAGTCGACGGCGACATGCGTGCCGCGGATCCCCTGTTTCTCCGGCGGGTCGACGGGCCCCCACACCGCGACGCCGTGCTCTTCGCCCTCCTGTTCCCGGTTCTCCTCGAAGTTCGGGTCGATAGCCATCGGTATACGTAAAATTCGCCTCTCGATATTTAAATAGTCCGGGGAATAGCGACCGGGAGCGGTCGCGCGCTCGTCGAGCCGTCCCGCTCGCCAGTCAGCCCCGCGCGTCAGTCGCCCCCGCGCTCGCCCGTCCTCGCTTCAGGGATGCGTGTAGTAGACGACGAGGTCCTCCTCGCCAGTTGGCCCGTAGTCGACAGGCGCCGGCGCGGGCTCGAACTCGTCGACGCGGACGAAGCCGACGCGCTCGAACTGGACGATCTCGTCGACGTCGAGGTCCGCGACGGTGGGCTCGGCGTACCCCGTCACGTCGCCCTCGATCGTCCGCATCATCGTGTCGAGGTTGTCGGCGGCGGGGACCCAGTGGACGACCGGCACGTCCTCCTCGCGGACGAGGTCGATGTCGTCGCTCACGAACTCGAAGGCGTCGCGGGTGTGGCGCACGCAGCCGTACCCCTTCAGCCAGACGCGGTCGCCGTGGTCGGGCAGGTCCTGCTCCTCGACGAGGACGCCGCCGTCGACGGAGATGTCCCGCGTGCCGCGGTCCTCGTGGTCGGGGTGCAGCGGCGGGTGGCCGACGTCCGGGCCGCCGGTGATCTGGCGCTCGACGGCCGGGGTCTCCTCGGTGTCGCGGACGAGGAAGTAGCGGTTGGCCTCGTCGTCGACCAGCTGGCGGTTGTTCGAGTAGACGGAGGACATCGCGAGGTCGACGTCCGAGGTCGAGAGGCCCAGTTCCGTCATCGCGTCGACGATGGCCTGCCCGCGGATGCCGCGGCGCTGGATCGACTTGAGGGTCGGCGCGCGCGGGTCGTCCCAGCCCGTGAGCTCGCCGTTCTCGATCTTCGCCTTGATCGTCGAGGTCGACATCTTCACGTCGTAGGCGTCGACCTGGACGTGGCCCCAGTGGAGCACCTCGGGGTACTCCCAGTCGAAGTAGTCGTAGACGAAGCGCTGGCGCTTCGCGGAGTCCTGCAGGTCGATGCCGCGGATGATGTGCGTGACGCCCGTCAGGTGGTCGTCGACGCCGGACTGGAAGTCCAGCATGGGCCAGCAGTCGTAGTGGGCGGCCTCCTCGCGCGGGTGGGCGGCGTCGACCATCCGGAAGGCGACCCAGTCGCGCAGGGCGGGGTTCTTGTGCTCGATGTCGGTCGCGACCCGGAGCACCATCTCGCCGGCGTCGTACTCACCGGCGATCATCGCCTCGAACTCCTCGCGGACGACGTCCGGGTCCTTGTCGCGGTGGGGGCACGGCTCCGCGTTCGCCTTCAGCTCGCGGAAGTCCTCGGCCGGGCAGGAGCAGGTGTATGCGCCACCCATCTCGATGAGCTCGCGGGCGTGCTCGTAGTAGGTCTCCAGCCGGTCGGAGGCCTTCAGGACGACGTCGGGCTCGAAGCCAAGGTACTCGATGTCGTCGAGGATCATGTCGTAGGCGTCGAGGTCCGGTCGCTTCGTCTCGGGGTCGGTGTCGTCGAACCGGCAGATGAACTCGCCGTCGTAGCGCTCGGCGTAGGTCCCGATGACCGACGGCATCCGCGCGTGGCCGATGTGCCACGGGCCGTTCGGGTTCGGCGCCGCGCGCATGACGACCTCGCCCGCCTCGGCGTTCGGGAGGTCGGGAAGGACGTGTTCGTCCTCCTCGGCTTCCGCCTCGAGCTCCTCGACCTTCTCCGGGGCCAGTTCCTGGAGGCGCTCGCGACGCTCCGCCTCGTCCATCGATCCGACCTTCGAGACGATCGGTCCGATGATCCCCGGGATCTCGTCGCCGTGCGGGCGGAACTCGGGGTTCTCGCCCATCAGTGGGCCCATGATCGCCCCGACGTCGGGGTCGCTGCCGTGTTTGAGCGCGTTGTACAGCGCCGCCTCCTCGGCGGCCGCCTCGACGCGCTCGCGAAGTTCCTCGTCCATACTGTATCCGTCACACCGGACTCTTAAAAAGCGCCGCGGAACGGAAGGGGCATCGGCACTCCGACGGGGCCCGGCCCATCGGTCGTCCGCCGGAGTGCCAGGGTAGGGGCACTAACACGTTAGCCGTTGACACGGATAAACAGTCGAGACGTTTCACGGGGGCGACGAGCGCCGTATCGGTAAAACGTCGCGAGGTTTAAGCCGTTCAGCCACGATATTTCCGTGATCGGTCTCCCGATCGACAGCCTGGAGACCCGGCTTGCGGCGTCGCCTGCGACAGCACGGCACTGCCTGCGCTGATACGGGGCTGTCCCGCGGTGCGTGGCCCCGGAGCCGCGTCCCGCGGTGCGTGGCCCCCGGAGCCGCGTCCCGCGCGTCTCCACGGGGTTCAAGCCTCGCGAGTACCTTCCACGTCGTATGCAGACGGACCTGACGACGTCGCTGGCGACGATCTCCGGACGGGGGCGAGCCTGACCGTGGTTACACCGATGAGCGAGGCGGAGCGTGACGAGGGGAACCGGAAACTGAAGGTCGTTTTCGTCGTCCTCGTGACGGCCTCAGCCGGCCTGATCACGCTTCAGGTGGACGCGACGCCGGCGCAGACCGCCGCGGCGCTCGGCGCCGGTTTCCTCGTCTCGCTACCCCTGACCTGGTACCTCTCCAGGACGCTCGCCGAGTTCGGGAGCCGGCCACGGCAGCGGTAATCCGCTCCTTCGGGATTCGTCCAGCGCTCGTACTTATAAATAGCGTCGGCCGTCGTTGCCTGCGACACCACTCGACGCCCGAAAGCCCCGGCCACGGTAGCGCTCGCGTTGCTCGCCTTAGCACCTCACCCCGGACAGTCCGACACGAAACCGGCCCCAGCGTTCCCCGACGGTAACGCATAACCGGCAGCGGCCCGCACGAGTAGCAAATGGCGGACGAACACGGCGGCTTCGAGAACGTCCGCGAGAACGTCGACGGCAACCCGATACGACGGCTCCTGGCGTACGCGAAGCCCTACTGGCTGCGGTTGACCATCGGCGTGATCGCCTCGTTCTGCACCCGCTTCGCGCGGCTCGTGCCCCCCATCATCGTCGCGACGGCGATCGACCGGGTGGTCCTCGGGTCCGGCGAGCCGGGGCTCCTCGCGGACGCGGGCATCGTGCCGGTCGACCCGATAACCGGGCAGGTGGCCCGGTTCGCGCTGCTCCAGCGGCTGGTGGTGATCGCGATCCTGGCGTATCTGATACGCTCGGCGACGCGGTTCGCGTCGCGGTACCTCATCCAGTCGGCGGCCCAGAAGATCCAGCGGGACCTCCGGAACGATACGTACGACCAGCTCCAGCACCTCTCGATGAGCTTCTTCGCGAACCACCAGACGGGCGCGATGATGTCCGTCCTCAACAGCGACATCAACCGCTTAGAGCAGTTCCTCAACACGGAGTTCCGGCAGCTGATCCGCGTCGTCGCGACCGTCGGCGGGATCGGCATCGTGCTGTGGTTCTACTCGCCGAAGCTGGCCGCGATCGCGCTCGCACCGGTGCCGATCATCGGCGTCGCCAGCGCGATCTTCCTGCGCTGGATCGAGCCGAAGTACAAGGCGATCCGCGAGACCGTTTCCCGGCTCAACACGCGCTTAGAGAACAACCTCGGCGGCGTCGCCGTCGTCAAGGCGTTCAACCGCTACGCGTTCGAGCGCGACCGCGTCGCGGCCCAGAGCCAGACGTACCACGACGAGAAGGTGAGCGCGCTCCGGATCCGCCGCGGGTTCTTCGCCGCGCTCCGGCTGCTCACCGGCGTCGTCTTCGTCGTCGTCCTCTACATCGGCGGGCGCGACATCATCTTCAACGCGGAGGGCGCGCTCGGCGCCGGCGCCCTCGCGGCGTTCTTCCTCTACCTCCGCCGGCTCTACTCCCCGATGCGCCGCGTCGGCAAGTCGGCGAACAAGTACCAGCTCGCCGAATCCAGCGCCGAGCGCGTCTTCGGCCTGCTCGACCAGGAGTCCGAAGTGACGAACCCCGAGAACCCGCACGCGCCCGAGACGATCGAGGGCGACGTGGAGTTCGACGACGTCACCTTCGGCTACGACGACCACGAGCCCGTCGTCCGCGACGTTTCGCTGGATGTCCCGGCCGGAACGACGGTCGGGCTCGCTGGCGCGACGGGCGCCGGGAAGTCCACGCTCGTGAAGCTCGTCGCTCGCCTCCACGACGTCGACGAGGGCGCCGTCCGCGTCGACGGCGTCGACGTGCGCGAGTACGACCTCCGGACGCTCCGAGAGGAGATCGCCATCGTCGAGCAGAACCCGTACCTCTTCTCGGGGACCGTCGCCGAGAACATCGCCTACGGCGACCGCGAGGCGCTCGACGTCGAGAGCGGCCAGATGGACGACGCCGACGTCGTCGGCGAGGCGTTCGCCGACGTCGACGCCGCGGGCGAGCCGAAAGCCGCCGTCGACGCCGACGGGAGCGACACCGTCGACGCCGACGCCGTCCGCGAGCGCGTCGTCGAGGCCGCCAAGGCCGCCGAGGCCCACGAGTTCATCGAGGACCTGCCGGACGGCTACGACACGCAGGTCGGCGAGCGCGGGATCAAGCTCTCCGGGGGCCAGCGCCAGCGACTCGCCATCGCCCGCGCACTCCTGAACGACCCCGCGATCATCATCTTCGACGAGGCGACCTCCGACGTCGACACGGAGACGGAGGACCTCATCCAGGAGAGCCTCGACCGCCTCATCGCCGACCGCACGGCGTTCGTCATCGCGCACCGGCTCTCGACGATCAGCGGCGCCGACCGCATCGTCGTCATGGACGACGGCGAGGTGATCGAGACCGGCACGCACGACGAGCTGCTCGACCGCGACAGCGAGTACGCCTCGCTGTGGGCGTCGCAGGCGGACGCGACGACGGCGACGCCGACCGCGGACGACTAGGCGAGACCCCTTCTCCGTCCGCGGGGTCGGGCTTCCGGCGCCTTCTCCGAACAGTAAATTTACGACGCGACAGTCGCATGGTATCGTATGCCTCGTCGAGCGAAGCGACTGGCCGAGTACTGCGAGGACCGGCTTGGCGACGGCCTCCGGGCGGTGGGGTACCATTCTGACACGGCGATAGAGGTCGTCTACGTCCGGGAGGATCTGAAGGAAAAATACCCGCCGGATCGGGTGGAACGTTTCATCGACGCCTCGCGGTCGGTCCACCGGGACGTCGCCGGGATGGACGATCGGATGGGGACGCCGGAAGCGAGCCTGCACATGCTCGAAGAGGGGCTCATCATCCAGTTCCACTTGCCCGACGACGACGTGGTGTTCCTGTCGATGGACCGCGACGTCGGCCGCAATTTCACCAGGTTCATCCGCGAGTGCATCGAGGAGATGTCCTGAACAGGGGGTGCCGGTGCCGTTCCGCGGCGGGCGCTGAGCCGGCGACGCACTGGCGGGCGCTGAGCCGGCGACGCACCCGTGAGCGTCCCGCCAGTCCGGGGAGCCATCACCATCAAGACGCTGCCCGTGGACGTTCCGAGTACTCGTGGTCGGATTCTATCGTCGCCTCGTCCGGATCCTTCGACACTTCCTCCCCTTCATCGTCGCGTATCTGCGTGACCGCCGGCGGTTCCTGCTGTTCGGCCCGCCCCGGCAGATCCCCGAGGAGCGGCATCGCGAGCGGGCGACGCGGCTCCGCGAGACGATGCTGTCGCTCGGGCCGACGTTCGTCAAGATCGGGCAGGTGCTCTCCGTCCGGCCGGACCTCGTCCCGAAGGTGTACCGCGAGGAGCTCTCACAGCTGCAGGATACCGTGCCGGCGGAGACGACCGGCGATCCGCGCGAGGTGCTCGACGCCGAGTTCGAGGGCGACCCTTTCGGGGATATCCGGGAAGTCGCCGGCGGGTCGCTCGCGTTCGTCTACCGGGCGACCTACGAGGGCAACGACGTCGCGATCAAGGTTCGCCGGCCCGGCCTGGAACCGCTGATCGACACCGACCTCCGCGTGATCAACTGGCTGTTGCCCGCCTTCGTGCGCTTCGTCCCGGAGCAGTACGAGTACTCGTTGCGCAACCTCGCCGACGACTTCGAGCGCGTCATCTTCGAGGAGCTGGACTTCGCCCGCGAGCGACGGATCATGACGGAGATCCGCGAGGACTTCGCCGACGACGAGCGCGTTCGGGTTCCCGAGGCCTACGACGACGTCTCCACGGAGCGCGTGCTGACGATGGACTACCTCGACGGGACCAAGATCACCGACACCGATGAGCTGCGTGCTCGCGGGTACGACCCGAGCGAGTACGCCCGCCGGATCCTCAGGGTGTACCTGGAGATGGGGCTCGTCCACGGCGTCTATCAGGCGGACCCGCACCCGGGCAACCTCGCGGTCAACGAGGACGGGCAGCTCGTCATCTACGACTTCGGCATGAGTGACCGCCTCGGCCCGGAAATGCAGTCGACGATCATCGACCTCTATCGCGCCGTCGTCCACGAGGACGTCGACCTGCTGATGGACGCGCTGGTGGACCTGAACGTGCTCGACCCGGACGCCGACCGCGCCGAGGTCGGCCGCGTGCTCTCGCTCGTCGTCGAGGAGCTGAAGGCCCGCGAGGGGCTCACCTGGCGGGACATCGTCGCCGAGCTCGGCGAGATGATGTACGAGCTGCCCTTCCGCATCCCGCCGTCGGTGATGCTGCTCATCCGGGTCGGCACGGTCGGGGAGGGCGTCTGCCGGCAGCTCGACCCCGAGTTCGACTTCGTCGCCGAGGTTCGCGAGTACCTCCGCGAGCAGGGCTGGCTGGAGCGCGGCTTCGAGGAGCTCGTCGAGGAGCGCCGCGAGCAGCTCGCCGACGCGCTCGAAGCATCGATCCGATTGCCCGAGAAGGTCGAGTCGCTGGTCGAGGCGGCCGAGTCGACCCACGAGAACGTCGGCGTGCGCCGCGAGCGGGAAGCCCGGATCCGGGGACGACTGGTTGGGGACAGCGTGATCGTCGCCTCACTGTTCGTCGCCGCCGCACTGCTCGCTGCTATCGACGAGCGGTACGGGCTGGTCGGCTTCCTCGTCGCCGCCGTTGCCTGGGCGCTCGTCGCTCGCAGCAGGGCGGGGGACTGAGTCCGGACGGGGAGCGGGACTGACCCCGGACGGGGCGAACTGGTTCACCAACCGCGGGCATCGAGGACCGATACGAACGGTCGCAGGTCGGAACCGAACGATGGTTCGGCCCCGCGGTCGACGACGACCGAATCCCGCACACGTTCGGGGAGTCGAATCACGGACGGAAGCTCTATTTATATACTTTGGACCAGATATGTTCCCGCTTTCTCCCGAGAAGTTGGAATCTTCTAACCGATATTAATGATAGTTGCCCGTATGCTCAACTGGAGGGAACCCCAATGTCCCAGCGCAATCACTCCGGACGGCGCCAGTTCCTGAAAACCGTCGGCGTGGGCGGTGCCGCCCTGCTCGCAGGGTGCGCCGGCCAGGCCGCGGACGCCCCGACCGCGTCGGAGACAGCCGGCGGCGCCACGGAGACGGCGGCGCCGAGCCTCGAGCCCGCCAAGTCCGTCGACGTCGACCGGGTCGCGGCCGACCCGACGGATATCCCGGACCCGATCGACCGGGACGAACCGCGCGATCTCGAGTTCACGCTGACGGCTGAGGAGGTGACCGCCGAGATCGAGCCGGGCGTCACCTTCGACTACATGACCTACAACGGCCGCATCCCCGGCCCGATGCTCCGCGTCCGCCACGGCGACCGGGTCCGACTCCGGTTCGAGGTGCCCGCGGAGCTGAACGACGCGCCGCACAACGTCGACTCCCACGCCATCTACGGGCCCGGCGGCGGCGCGGAGGCGACGACGCTCGCCCCCGGTGACGAGGTCGCGGAGATCGAGTTCACCGCCTCCTACCCCGGCGCCCACATCTACCACTGTGCGGTGCCGAACATGGACATGCACATCAGCGCCGGCATGTTCGGCTCGCTGCTCGTCGAGCCGAAGGAGGGCCTCCCCGAGGTCGACCGGGAGCTCTTCTTCGGCCAGCACGAGCTGTACACCACCGGCGAGGTCGGCGAGCAGGGGCACCACGAGTTCGACATGGCGGCCATGAAGGAGGAGGACCCGACGTACGTGGTGTTCAACGGCGAGCCCTACGCCTTCACGGGCGACCGCTACGGGCCGGTGACCGTCCAGAAGGACGAGGACGTCCGCGTGTTCCTCTCGAACGGCGGCCCGAACCTGCTGACGTCCTGGCACGCCATCGGCAACGTCTGGTCGAAGCTCTACCGCGACGGCGACCTCGTGAGCGAGCCGGCCCGGAACGTGGAGACGACGCCGGTCGCGCCCGGCACCGTCGCCGCCGCAAAGATGGACACGCCGGTCCCCGGCCCCATCAAGATGGTCGACCACTCGCTGTCCCGCGCCGGCCGCCGCGGCGCGCTGAGCGTCATCCAGGTCGAGGGCGAAGAGGAACCCGAGGTGTACGACGAGGATCCGTGACGTAACGACGGAGGCCCAGCATTGCGCCCCGAACACCTTCGGTCCACCTTCTTCGCCCGTTCGCCCGATTCTTCCCACCGGGACCAGCCTGTCGCCTCTGTGAGCTGCCGACCGGCGAGCGCCCGTCGCCGGCGACTCACTCGTACTGGACGACCAGGTCCTGGACGAAGGCCGAGAGTTCGCAGGTGTGCTCGAAGTCGCCGAGCGTCACGGTCGTGCGCGAGGACTCCGGCGTCGCCTCCCGCACCGCCTCGAACGTCACGTTCGGCGCCGAGAGCACGTCGCCCTCGCGGTCCAGCACGACCTTTCGGTAGACGTGCAGTTCGCGCTCGTCGGGTCTGACGCCGACCTCGCGGACGCCGTCCGGGTCGTCGAGTCGCGTTCGAACACGGTCTTTCACCGGTCGTCTGGCGACGTACGGACACCTGGCGGCGAGCCACTCGTCGGCCGGGCGATACTCGTCGGCTGGGCGCACGACCTCCCGGTCCGGATAGAACTCGACCTCGTCCTCGAGGTCGATCGTCGTTTTCACGCCGTCCGCGAGTCCCCGGGCGGGGCGCTCGTGCCACTCGTCGGGGACGTGCTCGTCCAGATCCGGCGTCCCCGAGCGCCCCGGAAGCGGATCTCCGGTACAGCCGGAGAGCGCGACCGCCGCGCTGGCGACGACGGCGCGTCTGGAGGGCATGGAACTATCGCGGTGCTGATTTGTTAAATACTTTCTCCGTCCCTCACCGGGCTCGGTCGCTCCGGTTCAATCGCCGTGAGACGCGTGGACCTGCAGGCGTCCGTCGTCTTCGATGTAGACAGAGATCGCGTCCACGGCCACGCCGCCGCCCGCTGACTTATAAAGACCGACCCACACGCTGTCGTGGGTCCCGTCCTTGAGTCGCGCTTCCAGGTAGAACGCGCCCGTTTCGGAGAGAAAGTCCTGCTCCGTCACTCGTTCTCCGGACTCGACCTGAAACCGATCCTCGCGCTCCCAGACCGGGGTCGTCTCGGGCGCTGGCGTTTCGTCTCGCGGGCGGGTATCGTCCTGGTCCTCGCTCGTTTTCGTGACCGTGACGGTGACAGCGTGGTCCTCGGAATGGTCGTTGGTGATCGCAAGGCTCCCGGGGTCCTGTTCGGAACCGGCGCCGAAGAGACACCCGGCAAGGGCGCTACTGCCGATCGTCGATCCAGCAGCCTGGAGGAGCGCTCGCCGCGACCGAACGGGGGACATAGTCACTCCTGACAGGGACCCTGCATGAATCTTCTGCCGTATCGGGAGCCGGGTCGTACTCCGGACCGATTCATCGGTTCGGCAGTCGTCCGTCGATCCGTCCGTGGTACGACGAACGCGGAGGCTGCCCCTCATCCCGAGTGAGGGGTACAGGAAATTCGCCCGAAAAGCGACCGGCGCTACGCCTCGACAGTGCGGACGCACCGCCGGTGCGTCTCGTCCTCCGCGTTCCGCAGTTCGACGACGTACTGCCTGCCCGTCGCCCCCGACGCCAGTTCGTCGCGCGGCGCCTCGGCGCGATATGGCTCCTCGGCGGCGCGGTCGAGCTCCTCGCCGCCGGAGACGAGGACGACGTGGTCGACGCCGCGCGATTCCTCCTGGTGGCAGGTGACGGTCTCCGAACCGGCGTTGCAGGCGACCTCGGCGCCGACGGTGGACTGCGCGGCACCGAAGCCCGGGGTGAAGTCGAACAGCAGCAGCCCCGGCGTCCCCGTGCCGACCAGGAGGACGACCGCGAGGAAGACGCCGGAGTTGAGCTTCGAGCCGTGCTCGACGAGCCGCCGGAGGACCGGGTCGCTCGCGCGCCGTCGCAGTCGCACGATCCCCGGCACGACGACGAGGTTGGGCTCACGGATCCGGATCGTCGGAGTCCCAGACTGTGGATTACTGCGTACATGTTCGGCGCCCGCTTCCGCGGGCTGAGAACGCCCCCGAACCGATTCACCGAACCGGCGGAGAGCCGTCAGTCGGACCGCCCGCCCCGGCTCGAGAACCACTTGGGCAGCCCCGTCGCCGACGGCGCGTGGACGACGACCGTCCGCACCATGTTGCCGACGAAGAGGACGACGCCGGCGACGGTCGCCGCCATGCCGACGACCAGGGCGACCTCGACGGCGCTCGCGCCGCTCACGACCGGGCGACCAGCGACGGACGGCGCCGCGAGAGGCGCGGCGACCGCGAGGCCGACCACGAGCAGTCCGCCGACGGTCGCCGCGAGGTCGAGGGCGGCGAGCCGCTCGTCGTACAGGTCCTCGATGGTCGGGACGGCTTCGAGCCCGACGCGGTCGCTGTAGCGGTGGACCCAGATGAGGAACGGGACGACATGATACAGCGTCCCGAGGACGACGAAGCCGATCGCCGCGAACAGGAGGAAGGGGCCCAGGCCGGGCGCGCCGAACCGGAGCACGGCGTCGCCTGCGACGGAGGCGGCACCGCCGGCGACGGCGCCACTACTGGCGACGGAGGCACCACCACCGGCAACGGCGCCTCCGCTGCTGCCCGTGCTGACTCCCGGGTGTAGCGCCGCGGAGCCCCAGGCCAGGCCAGCGGTGACGGCCCACGCGACGAGCGCAACGGCGACGAGCGCGTATCGGCGGGTCATCGGCGACGGGGCGACGCTCGCGTCGCGGACGCGACGTGCAAGGACCCAGCCCACCGCGAGCACGCCGCCGGTGACGAGGACGCCGCCGACCGACGCGAGGCCGTCGTGCCCGAACAGTCGCCCGACCGCGAGGGTGGCGACCCCCGTCGGAAGCGCGACCGTCTCGACCGCCTCGAGCCCGCGGTCCAGCGGTCCCGGGTCGCTCTGGGTGAACATCGGTCCCAGCTGGGAGAGCGCGCCGGCCACCGTGACGAGGACGCCGCCGAACACCGCCAGCGTGGCGTGGGCCGCGACCGCGTTCGGCCTGCCGACCGGACCCACGGGGAAGACGGCGTACCGAAAGTCGAGCGCGAGGGCAGTGGCGACGGTCACCGCCGCGACGAAGAACCCGAGCGCGAGCGCGAAGTGCGTCTCCGTCACGTCCCAGGGACGGGCCGCCATGAGCGTCCGGCCGACGTTGTAGCTGAAGACGACGAGGCCGACGACCATCGCGAGCGCGAACGGAACCCCCGTAGCCGGGACCCCGACCCACAGCGCAGCTGCGAAGCCCGGGACCCCAACGCCGACGAGCGCGAGCTGGAGGCTCCCGAGCCGGTTCGAGTGGAGCGGGACGCCGGACCAGACCGGGACGAACTGCGTCACGGCGCCGAGGATCGTCAGACCAACCCAGCCAACGAGCAGGAGGTGCGCGGCGGCGACGCGCGCAAAGCCAGCTGTTCCGGCGGCGACGCCGACGACCTCCGGCAGGGCCAGCACGAGCGCGGCGAGGCTCCCCGCGAGCAGGAACCCGAGGCCGACGAGGAAGTGCCGGAGCGGGATCGAAAGCGGGGGCTGTACCTCCGTCGAGAGATCTCCCGGGACCGCGCTCATGGCTGGAGCAACGCGACGCGCCGGCCTCCGTCTGGCGTCGAACATGTTCGGGCAAACGTGGATGGCCACGACGCGGGGAGTGTCGTGCGCATGCCTACACTCGACGTGCGCGACATCGCGCCGGTGAACCGCCACGACAGGATCCACGACGAGTTCGACGCGCTGGAGCCGGGCGAGAGCCTGGTCATCGTCAACGACCACGAGCCGAAGCCGCTGTTCTACGAGATGGCGGCGGAAGTCCCCGAGTTCGACGAGGAGGCGTACAGCGTCGAGCAGGAGGCGCCGGACCGGTTCGTCGCCGAGTTCCCGAAGACGGAGGCGTAGCGATGGCGGACGCTGAGAATCGGGAGGTGTCCGCGGGCACGGACACCGAGCACGTCACGCTCGCGGAGCTGACGACCGAGCCACAGGCGACGGCGTTCCCCGACCACGAGCCGCGAACGGTCCGGCTCTCGCTGGACGCCGGCGAGGGGGTTCCCGAGCACACCCACCCGGGCCGGGACATCGTCTTCCACGTGCTCGAGGGCCGCATCGAGCTTGGACTCGACGACGAGACGCTCGACGTCGCCGCCGGCGAGCTGGTCCGCTTCCCCGGCGAGCGGCGCGTCAGCCCGTCGGCGCCCGAGGACGCGACGGCGCTCGTGCTGCTCGCGCCGCGGGCCGACGAGTAGCGCCGGCCCGCTTTGCCGTCCCGCTTTTCACAGCCCCTTTCCGCGAACACGTTCGGGACAACCGACCCCCGGCTGGCGCTCGTACGATTCGGTGATGCAACGCGACACCGACCGCTTCGCGGAGGCACCGACCGACGGGCCGACCGAAACGCTCGACGTTCGGAACCTGGGCCCGCCGAACCCGCTGACGGAGACGCTGGAGCTGCTGCCCGAGCTCGACGACGAGACGGTACTGGTGCAGCGCAACGACCGCGCCCCCCAGCACCTCTTCCCGAGGCTCGAGGACCGGGGGTATACGTTCGAAACGGTCGAGGTCGACGACGGGTTCGTCACCGCCATCTGGCGGGAGGAAGCATGATCTTCGGCGACGACGGCGAGGGCGCCGAGTTCGACGCGCCCGGGGAGTTCGTCCCCAAGAACGTCCCGGCGCCGGGGGCCTTCCTCGACGGTCACGCGGTCCTCGCGGGCGACGCCCACCTCGCGGTGCACGCGGAGTCCCGCGACCGCTTCGAGCGCTTCGGCGTCTACGACGCCACCTTCGGCTACAACCTGGCGAAGCTGAACCGCGACCCCCGGCATCCGGAGGCGGGCTTCCGGTACGGCGTCGATCCGGAGCGGCCCGAGGTGCTTCGCGTCGAGTTCACGCCGACGACCGCGTTCTGCCCGCAGAGCACCACGCTCACCCGCGGGATCTTCCGGGCCTGGAACGCCACCGACTCGGCGTTCCGGCTCGTCTCCGTCCGCGTCGACCCCATGCACCAGCGCAGCGAGGCGACGAACGACCGGCTCCGCGAGCTCGAGGCGCACTACGAGGAGACCGGCGAGATCGTCGACGAGGCGGGCGCGTCGGACGCCGGTGAGGCAACCGGCTTCGATCCCGGCGACCTCGACGACGGTGGGTTCGACGCCGACGGGTTCGACACCGACGACCTCGACGAGGAGGCCGACGCCGCCGACACCGCCGACGATGCCGGCTCGGACAGCGGCGGCCTCTCGGCGCCGTGGTGAACACGTTCGGACGAACGCGTTTGCCGGTCGGTCCCCTCTTTCCGATCGATGTCGACGAGCGACGACACGACCGAGACTACGGAGCATCGCCTGGACGTCCGCGACGTCGACGGGCCGCCGTTCACGGTCATCGACGACGCCCTGGGCGACCTGCCGGCGGGGGAGTCGCTGACCCTGATAAACAGCTTCGAGCCGGAGCCGCTGTACGAGGTGCTCGAAGCCCGCGGGTTCAGCTACCGGACCGAGCAGGTCGCGGCCGACGAGTGGCACGTCCACATCGAGGACGTATCGTAGCGCACGGCGCGCTTTTCGGTAGCTGCCGGCGAAGATTCTCTATCCAGCATTAGTGGTGAAGCCGAACATTCGAATCGGCCAGTGCAGAAGAGGAATATAGCGACTATTTGGTTTGATACCCCGGCGTTAAATATAACATCAATGACGGATACAGACACCACATGGCATTGAAAGATATCCAGTGTGCCGTGGACGGATGTGGGGGGATGGTACAGGTGACGATTGATTCCAACGAGGAGATAACCGATGTTAGGGAAGGGAAAGTTGGCTATGATCGCGATTCTGTACAGACTTGTCCGGAATGCGGGGAAAGAATCAGTGTTTGGGCTGAGTAAGGTCAAATAGTTCCGAGAGGCAGTATATAACCGGCTATTTTGTGATAGCTGCTTCAGCCGGGTTCTGAATACCGAAACCGCATTTCCGCCCACGCTCTTTTAAATCCCGACCGCCTCCACGACCACCGCGACCAGCAGACAGCCGAGGTACGCGTTCGAGGCGTGGAAGCTCCGGACCGTCGCCCGATCGCTGTCGACGCGGTACTGCCGGACGACCGTCGCGACGAACACCCCGCGGAGCACCGTCGACGTGACCGCGTACAGCAGGCCGAGGTCGGTGACGGCGCCGAGCCAGCTCGCGGTCAGCAGCGTCGCACCGAGCCAGCCGAGGATGCGCCGGCGCGTCAAGCTGACGCCCTGCACGACCGGGACCATCGGGTACGACGCCGCCGCGTAGTCCTCGCGGTAGACGATGGCCAGGTTGTAGAAGTACGCGGGCGTCAAGCAGCACACGACCGCCGCGAGCAGCAGCGCGGGAACCGCCACCTCGCCGTGTACTCGAGCTGGGCGCCGAGCGCGACGAGGAAGTAGGTCCCGACGACCGTCCAGGTGAGCAGGGAGGTGAGCCGCGGCGGTTGCACACCCAGGGCTCGCCGCTCGTCGGGGTCGGGTATTACCCCGAACGTGTTCGCCCCGGATGGCTGCGCACGCGATCGACGGACGCGGGCGACGCTACTGCGCGACGACCGGCGCGTCCGGCGTGTCGCCCATGAACTGCTTCATCACGGACTCCTCCGCGCGCTGGAGGATCTCGCTACACGTCGACTTCGCGATGTCCTGCTTCTCGGCGAGCTCCGTCAGCGTGCAGTCGCGCGGGTTGTCGTAGTACCCCTCCTCGATGGCCGCCGTCAGCAGCTCCTCCTGGGTGTCCGTGAGCAGCGTGTCGGCGTACGGGCCGTGGCCGATGAACACGACGTCGACGCCGACGTCGAGCGCCTCGAGCTGGCGCACGAGCTCGGAGAGCCGGCCGTGGTCGCCCTCGACGTCGATGGTCGCGTGGCCCTCGCTGATGACCACCGGCGGCTCGATCGGCAGCCCGGAGCGGCGAGCGGCGCGGAGCAGGGTCGGCTGCGTGGTCTCGATCTGGACGGTGAGCGAGCCCTCGTCCCGCTGGAGTTCGACCACGTCCGCGAGCGCGGGGTGGTCCCGCATCGCGGCGAGGACGGCGTCGAGCTCGTCCGCGTCGACGGCGACGAGCGCGTGGCCGGACTCCTCGCCGGGCACGTTCGCTCGCACGGTGAACTCCGCGGCGTCGAACGCCCGAGAAACGTCGCCGACCCACTGCCCCTCCGGGATGTCGAGCCGGAACCGGGCACAGGTCATCGGCCGTCACCTCCGCTCGGGACAGCACCGGTCGGGACGGTCGTCGTGCAGCGGTGGACCGAGGGACGGGTCGGGCCTACTGTTGGCCCCCTGTCGGAACGCGTCGGCGATTGGCTCGTCATATCTACGGGTTGGCGGGCTACCGGCCAGACCCTGACCCTTCATGGTTTCACTCTTTAAGTACCTCGGCCGAACATCGACGGGTCGATCGCTCCACTGACAGGGTGGCCCACCGGATCACCCCTTTATATAGTCCGAGCATAACATGTTCGTTTGTGTTCTCAAACTCCGATAAGCGTTATCTTCGGAATGTCTGTAGCGTTTTGGTGTATATATGTCTAACCCCGATTTTGATCGGCTGGAAATTCGGTCGGGTATTTAGGGTGGTGTCGACCCGACTCCCACATGTGATGACCCGGAACGATCGCTCCCGGACACTGTCGCGTCGTGGCGTGCTCAAGGCGGCCGGTCTCGCGGGTCTCTCCGGCCTCGCAGGCTGTCTCGCCCCGTCGGACACCGGTTCGGGCGGGGCGAACGCGGCGACGCCGACCGCGACGCCGACGACCGGAGAGAACGCCTGGGACGGCGACCCGACCAGCGTCGAGACGGACCACGACTACACCGGTTCGCCCCAGGTCGTCGACCTCGACGAGCAGGACGGGCAGGTGACGATCCGGACGGTCCCCTGCCGACACGAGCTCGTCGGCGCGGAGGCGAAGGGGGAACCGCTCGAGCTCCCCGAGGTCTGGGCGTTCCAGGCGGACGACCGCGAGCCCAGCGTCCCCGGCCCGACGCTCCGGGTCACCGAGGGGACGACGATGGAGGTCACCTTCGAGAACACGGCGCACAACCGCCCACACACGCTCCACATGCACGGGATCCGGAAGGACTGGGAGGACGACGGGGTCCCGTCCACGACGGGGATTACCGTCGGGCCCGGCGAGACGCACACCTACGAGCTGGAGGCCAACGTCCCCGGAACGCACTTCTACCACTGCCACTTCCAGACCGACACGCACCTCGATCTCGGGATGTACGGCATCCTCCGGGTCGACCCGAAGGACTACGAGGAACCCGACAGGGAGTACTTCATGACGGTCAAGGAGTGGGACACGCGCCTCTCCGCGATGACGGCCGGCGCCGACGTCGAGTACAGCACCGAGGACCGCGACCCCGACGAGTACACGATCAACGGACGCGCGGCGCCGACGACGTTCCACCCCGAGAAGGGGACGCCGATCGTCGTCTCCGAGGACGACGACGTGCGCGTCCACATGGTCAACGCGGGCTACATCAACCACGCGATGCACCCCCACAACCACCGGTCCACCCTCGTCGCCAAGGACGGCGGTACGATCCCGGAAGCGAGCCGCCACAAGGAGGACGTCTTCGACGTCGCACCGGCCCAGCGGTACACCATCGACTTCCCGGCGGACGCCGACCCCGGCATCTACCCGTTCCACTGCCACCGCGTGAACCACGCGCTCACCGACGGCCAGTACCCCGGCGGGATGCTCACGGGGATCGCCTACGAGAGCGAGATGGACTCCGAGGAGTTCGCGAGCCTGATGGACGCCGCGGGCTACGAGGGCTGAGCGGCGTCGACGTTCGTTCTCTCGAAGTTCCCCTTTTAAAGTAGCTAAAATCTGATTTCAGTATTCAGTGTCGGTGGGGAAGCTAAATCTCCCTATCGTCCAATACAGAGAAGTCCCGCCACTCTATTCTTGCAATTATTCATAACCTGTCAAGAAGACCGGGTGAGGTACAGAAGATGGGTTTTGCCGCAGTGTTGATTAGATGAACCAATCTCAACCCGGCAAAGGTATACAATCATATAATTCAGCACAATAGATATTTATTGCTAGGCCCAAATTTCCGATTATGACAGACATTGATGAAGAAGAGATCACGTTCGTCAATGAATTTGAGTGCGCTGACTGCGAGGAGGAACTAACATTACTTCAGCTCAAAGGAAAATACATGACGGTTAATAGTATGGCCGTGCCCGCCCTGACCGGTGCAGGCCTAGGTTCAATAGGATCAGGGATAGCAGCTTTTGGAACAGCTATATCTGGAACTTTACCCTTTGCAGCTGTTGGTGCATTGGCAGGAGGTGCAGGAGTCAACGTAATGGGTGACACAAAGGATTCGTTACAATGTCCTGAGTGTGAGTCCGATCTACACATTGGGGAAGGAGATAGCCGATAATGTTTCCATCCGGTTAAAGCCTGTTCTGGGGAGGTAAGCACTATCATTTCGATTCTGGGAATCAGGCTTTGGATTGATGAAACTCTCTTAGACCAATCCGAATCCGTCCGTGATGGCTGTTTCAGGTGAGTACTGAACAAAGAGACCACGTTGCCAACCACTATCCACCAAGGGCCATCCCAGCCGTTTCTGTTCGCATTTCGTTGCTGATACCGGAGTTGTCGCCGTCGACGGCGTCGCGCGGGCTACGGACTCCAATCTCCATTTATAAACGGGCGTCCGAACTCCTTCGGGCGGTTCTCGCACCGAATCGGAACCCGCTCGACCCCTTACGTGGTCGCCTCGCCTATCCACAACTGGAGGCACCGACCCATGTCCGTCACCGAACTCGAGCGCCGCCACTTCGGAGAACCGGTTCCGAGCCCCGTCCGCGCCATCGCCGGCCTCGTCGTCGCCGTCGGCCTCGCGGGCCACGCCGCACTCGCCGGCGCGGCGCTGACGTTCCTCGCGGAAGTGCTCCCGACGCTCCTGTAGCCGGCGGCTGGAAGCGGTCGCCGCCACGACCGCGCCGCCGCCTGCAAGGCTGACCGCAGTCCCGGCTCCAGCCTCCGTTTCGCGACGCTGCTGCCAGCGCCTGCCGCACCTCCTTTTATAATCGCTGCCCGCCTCGATGTCCGTGTGACACAGGAGTACGAGTCAGAGCTGACAGCCACGCGGGAACAGGTCGCCGCGGCGCTCTCCGGCGTCGCTGACGGCGTGCTCGCCGGATCCATTCGCCTCGGCGACGGCGACGACGCGGTCGCCGTCGACGCGCCCGAGGAACTGGACCTGGAGATCGAGCTGGAAACCGAGGGCAACGAGGTGAGCCTGGAGGTCGAGCTGGAGTGGGAGGCCGCCGACGCGGACGACGCCGAACCGTCGGCCATCGACGAGGTCCCGCCCGAGGACGTCGAGGTCCCGCCGGCGGCCGACGCCGAGAGTGCGGCCGACGACGCCCCCGCCGCCGATGCGGCCGCCACGGAGGCCGCGGCGCTCGTCGGCGCGACCGACGCCACGCAGTCGCTCGCGCGGTTCGAGGTGTACCGCGACCGCGGCGACGAGTGGCGCTGGCGGCTCCGCCACCGCAACGGCAACGTCATCGCCACGAGCGGCGAGGGGTACACGCGCAAGCACAACGCCTGGAAGGGCCTGCGCAGCGTGATGGGCAACGCTCCGGCTGCGGACGTGACGGAGCTGGAAGAGACGTAGCCACAGCCGGTCGCGTCGGCGACGCCTTTTTAAAAGAAAAGGTCCGGAAGCCGCCAGCGATGGCGACTTCGGTGAGTCGCCGTCGGTCAGTCGTCGTTGCTCAGTCGTCGTCGCTCAGTCGTCGTCGCTCAGTCGTCGTCGCTCAGTCGTCGTCGCTCATGATCCCCTCGGCGACGGCCATGTCGTCGACGCTCGGGTCGTCCTCCGACCGGCGGAGGGCGAAGCGCTTGCGGACGAGGTCGGCCGCGTAGATGGCGGTGCCGAGGATGATCAGGGTGTCGCCGGGGAGCCGCGCCCAGAAGAGATCCTGGACGAGCGGCCGGTTGTAAAAGGCCAGATTGCGTGCGGCGTCGTAGCTCCCCGTGAAGACGGCCTCCAGCTGGAGGAAGCCGACCGGGAGCACGGAGACGAACACCATCAGCGCGAGGCCGACGTTCCAGCACCAGAAGGACGCCCGGAGCCAGGAGCCGTCCCAGCGCTCGGGCTCGATGGCGATCTGGAGCATGTACGCGACCATGCCTAAGGCGAGGAAGCCGAACGCGCCGAACATCGCCGCGTGGGCGTGGCCGACAGTGAGGTAGGTGCCGTGCTCGTAGTAGTTGATCAGCGGGAGGTTGATGAAGAAGCCCAGCACGCCGGCGCCGACGAAGTTCCAGACGCCGCTGGCGACGATGAACATGAAGGGGAGCCTGTACGGGAACTCGCCCGTCTCCGACATGGCGGTGTACTGCCCCAGCGCCTCGTAGAGGATGAAGACGAGCGGGATGAGCTCCAGCGTCGAGAAGACGCTCCCGATGGGGATCCACGCGTCCGGCATGCCGATCCACCAGTAGTGGTGGGAGACGCCGATGACGCCGCTACCCATCACGAGCAGCGCCTGCAGCATCACGGCCTTCTCCGCGCTCCGGCGCGTGAGGAGGTTCATCGACACGAGCGTCAGCCCGATGATGGCGACGATGAAGAACTCGAAGGCGCCCTCGACCCACATGTGGACGACCCACCAGCGCCAGAACTCCGTGACCGCGATGTTCGTGCTCGGCGTGAACATGAAGCCGGCGACGAACAGCAGCGCGATGGAGCCGCCCGCGTAGAGGATCATGTGCGCGAGCCCGAACACCGGCTCGCGGTCGAGCAAGGGCTTGAGCCCCCGGATCGTCAGCACGGCCCAGAGTCCGAAGCCGACGAGGAGGCCGAACTGCCAGAGCTTGCCGACCTCGAGGTACTCCAGCCCCTCGTTGCCGAGGATCCACCAAAGGCGCCCGTCGATGTAGCCGTTCGCGCCGAGCCAGATCCCGCTGAGACCGCCGACGGCGACGACGACGATGGCCCCGAGTAGCACGTTGATGTACGTCGCCTGCCGGTCGGGTTCGTGCCCCGTCAGCAGCGGCGGGAGGAACAGCCCGGCCGCGAGCCACGTCGCCGCGATCCAGAGGATCCCGAGGTCGATGTGCCACGTCTTCGCGATGGCGAACGGGAGGATCTGGAGGATGTGGACGCCGAAGATCTCCTCGATCCCGAAGAACCCGGCCCGTTCGATGTAGAAGTGCGCCAGCAACCCGCCCAGCATGACCTGCGCGAGGAACAGCCCGGCCGCGACGGGGATAAAGCGCAGCGCCGCGCGCTGGCTCGGGAACACGCTCACGTCGCCGGGTTCCGGCACCGTCACGTCCGCGGCGGACGGCTCCGGGAGCTTGACGGACTGGTAGAGCCAGATACCGAAGCCGGCGCCGGCGACGAGGAGGATCATCGCGATGACGCTCCAGGTCATCGCCGCGCCGGTGGCGTCGTTGCCGGCGGCGGGCGAGTACGGCCAGTCGTTCGTGTACGAGTGGCTGGCCTCGGGCCTGTCGGTGTGGGCGAACCAGGCCGTCCAGAGCGCGAAGTCCGCGAACTGCTCCGCGTCCTCCTCCGTCGCGATCATGCCCGCGGGGATCCCGCGGTCGTGGTCGCCCTCGTGGTAGCGCTCGACGTAGTCCTGGGTGACCTGCTCGTGCGCGTACACCTCGGCGGCCGAGTACTCGATGTTGCCGCCGTCGTACGCGCCGTCGAGGTCCTGTTTCACGACGGAGTCGACCGCGGCCTGTTCCTCGGCGGCGAGCGCGTCGTAGTCGTCGCCGTAACGTTCCTGCGCGTAGTACTCGCGCATGTACTCCGTTTTCAACTCGAGCGCGTTGGCGGTGTAGTCCACGCCGTAGTACGCGCCGTTACCGAGGATCGACCCGTGGTTCATCAGCCCGTTCTTCTGGAACGCCCGTTTCCCGTCCCGGATCTCCGCGTCGGTGACGATCGTCTCCCCGTCGGGTCCGACGACCTGCTCGGGGATCGGTGGCGACTCCTGGTACGCGAACCACGCGCCGCCGCCCATGACGACCAGGTTGAAGATGAACGCGACGGTGATCACCTTCGCGATCGTCTTGCGTTGTATCTCCATACAGGTGCTGCTTGGCGTTTCAGGCCCTTTGAACGCCTGTCGGTTCCCAGACGACGGGGAGGACCCAAAACATGTTCGGCCGATCGCCGGCTGGAGGCGAACGTTTCCGGAGCCGACAGACGAGTGGGCCAACCGCTCCCCCGACCGGCGTCGGGACGAAGCGCCCACCGGAGGGAAAACCATTAGCCGCCACCCCACCTGGGTCCGGGCATGTACGAGGACATCCTGCTCCCGTACGACGGGAGCGACGGGGCAGCGGCGGTACTCCACCACGCCAGCGAGATCGCACACTGGGCCGACGCGACCGTTCACGTCCTCTTCGTGGCGGACACGACCCGGGACTCCGTCACTGTCGTCGAGGGGCGGACCGTCGACGCGCTCGTGCAACAGGGTGAGGACGTCGTCGAGGAGGCGACGAAGACTCTGGACACGCTCGGGGTCGACTACACGTCGACGGTCCTCCAGGGGAACCCCGCGCCGACCATCGTCGAGTACGCCGACGAGACCGACCAGGACCTGGTGGTCATGCCGACCCACGGCCGGGAGGGCATCTCCGGGCAACTCATCGGTAGCGTCACCGAGAAGGTCGTCCGGCTCTCCTCGGTCCCGGTGCTCGCCGCCCGCATGCAGCCCGACGAGGAGCTCGCGTTCCCGTACGAGGACGTCCTCATCCCGACGGACGGCAGCCCGGCGGCGACCGAGGCGGTCCGGCACGGCCTCTCGCTCGCGTCGACGCTCGACGCCACCGTCCACGCCCTCTCCGTGACGGACGACACGTCGCTGCTGCCCGACTTCGGCGGCGACGAGATCGACGACGCGGCCGCGACCGAGGCCATCGACGACCTCGTCGCGGCCGCGGACGACTACGACGTCCCCGAGATCGTCCGCCACGTGGAACAGGGCGATCCGGCCGAGCGGATCCGCGAGTGCATTGAGGCGAACGACGTCGACGTCGTCGTAATGGGGACGACCGGACGGCGCGGTACCGACCGGATCCTCCTCGGGAGCGTCGCCGAGAAGACCGTCCGGTCGGCGCCGGTGCCGGTCATTACCGTCGGTAAATCGGACTGATCGGCTGCTCCGCGCGCTTCGAGTCCTGCGCTGTGGCCGTCTCAGTAGTTGACCAGGTCATCTTTTTATAAGTAACCTGAGATAGCCGTTCGACGTAACTTCGAATCCAGCGTTGCTTCCTCCGCCAAAAGCGGGAGATGTACCGTGTCGAGTATAAACCGATTCTCAGTACTGGTCGCTTCCTCGTCTCAGCAGTAGACGACACTGCCATCACTCTTCGATGCCACCGGTTACATAGCCATATTTCAGTAATGAGACAAAAATAATGCCGCCGGTGACGTTCCCGACAGTCGCGATCAGGAGAAAACGAACGTAGTCAGCAACCGTAATCGACGGGGACGCGAGCAGGCCGGCGAACACTTCGACGTTACCGGCGATAGAGTGCGGCAGGTGACCGAATCCGATAATCGTGGTGATCGCGACGACCAGGAGGATCCGAGCAGTCGAACCTTTGACCGACGTGACCATCCACGAGAGCAATCCCATCAGCCAACCGGCCAGGACCGCAGCGAAAAACGTCGACGTGACGGAGTGCGAGAGGAGCGGCTCGGCCAGACGGACGAACGCTGTCGGGGCAATTATCCCGTATTCCGTGCCGAACGAGACCATCCCGGCGGCGAAAACGGCCCCGCCGAGGAGGTTCGTACAGTAAACCACACCCCACAGTCGAGCCAGGTCGGAAATCGTCGAATCCCCGTTCAACACCGGCAGGACGGCGAGAGTGGTGTGTTCCGTGAACAGCTCCGTGCCACTGAGAACGACGAAGACGAACCCGAGAGAGTAGACGAGCCCAGTCGCGATCCGTAAGGTCGGCTCGCTCCACACCCCAGCGGCAGCAGTGATGAGTGCCGTCATAAACAAGGGGCCGAACCCGATGTCGAGTCCGGCCGAGAGCCCGGAGAGCGCGAGTCCACGCGTCGGTCGCGAAAGCTCCTCCTGGCCGATCTCCAGTTGGGCCCGCAGTGCGTTTTCCTGCGAAACAGGGGTATGTTCGGCTTCGGAACTCCTCTCGGCTATTGATTCAGCATCGGTGGTTCCCGCTTCGCTGGGCTGTGGAGTCATGAATCAAACAGTCCGTGAGAGGACACAGGTGGTTGCCCCCGACGACGGGAAAAATCCGTGCTACCGTTCGCACATGAAGCGGCTCGCACGATTCCCGATGCCCTCGCGTTCAGGTAAACTGGCTGAACTGAACGCAGGCTCGTGATCGATACGACCTCCGCAGGAATCGACACGCACTCGGTGGGGTGACGGCTCCCGTCGGACACCAGCCACAAACAGCTTGAACCCGAAATTACCCACGATGCGAACGTCCACAGCTATCATGGCTCTCGGCGCCGTACTGTTCGCGATTCCCTTCCCGGGAACGTTCGTTCTCGGCGGAGCAGTCGCTCTCTTCGGCACCCTTCTGCGCTGGTCCGGCATGTGATGGCACGTCGGGCTCTCTCCGGCCTACTCGCTCCCCTCGCTCGCTCCTTGAGAGTGGAGGCCACACCTTGCAGTACGCTGACTCGAGGTATCACGTAGTGACCGAGTTTATAAGTGTGAGTTCGTAACGACCCCCACATGAGACATTTCGGGCTCAAGGTACGGATGGCCGTCGTCGGCGGCATTCTCGCGGCCTTCTACCTCGTCGCGGTCGCCGCGGCGATGGTCGTGTACGGAACGGGTATCTGGCCGCTCGCCGTCGTCGGGAGCGTCCTGCTGGTCGGCGTCCAGTACAAGGTCGGCAAGTGGGGCGCGCTCCGGAGCGTCGGCGCGGAGGACATGCCCGAAGCACAGTACGGCACGATCCACCGACAGGTCGAGCAGCTCTCCCGGGACATGGGCATCGAGAAGCCCGACCTCAAGGTCGCCCGAATGGGCGTCCCGAACGCGTTCGCGGTCGGACGCAAGGGCGCCGGCGTCGTCGTCGTCTCCGAGGAGCTCATCCAGCTGCTCGACCAGGACGAGCTCGAGGGCGTGCTGGCCCACGAGCTCGCGCACATCGCCAACCGCGACGTCGTCACGATGGTCATCGGCCAGGGCATCGCGTCCATCGTCGGCATCGCCGCGCAGTTCGTCGTGCTGATGACTGGCGACAACGACCTCGCGGACTTCTTCCTGGCCATCGTCGTCGGGAACCTCGTGCAGTTCCTCGTGATGATCTTCGTGCTGGCTATCTCGCGGTACCGCGAGTACGTCGCGGACGCCGACGCGAAGCGCGCCATCGGCGGCGGCGACCCGCTGGCCCGCGCGCTCGAGAAGATCCAGCAGGGGAACCAGCGCGCGCAGCGGTCGGAGATCGACGAACAGGTGGGCGCGCTCTGCATCTTCGGAAGCGACCGCGGGCTCCTCCAGAAGCTCGTCTCCACGCACCCGCCCGTCGAGGAGCGCATCCAGCGGCTCCGCTCGTAGATGGCCGGGCTCCGCGAACTGCTCGCCGTCGCGCTCGGCGCGCTCCTCGGACTCCTGCTCGTCGCCGCGCCGCGGACGGCGCTCCAGCTCTCCGTCGTCGGCGGGCCGCAGCGCCCCCGCGGTGACTACGGGAGCGACGGCGACGTCGGCGATACGTGGGTCTGGCTGGTCCGGGCTCTCGGGGTCGGCTGCCTCCTCGTCGCGGCGGTCATCGGCTACGGAGCGTTCTTTTAAAAGCGGGTCGTCGCCTACCGGGCATTCTTTAAAACCGAGTCGTCGAAGCACCGTCGAGCGCGAGGCTGCTTCGGCCGCTACTCGTCCGCGGGGCCGAGGTAGCCCCACGACTGCAGTCGGTCGCCCTCGCCGTCCAGCCAGCGCTCGCCGACGTCGTCGCGGTAGTAGAGGTTCGGGATCACGATGTCCTCCACGCGGCCGTAGCACTGCTCGCGGGCCTCGCGCATCGTCTCGCCTTTCCCGGTGACGACGATGGGCATCCCGTTCTCGCCGGCGACCCGCCACTGCCCCTCCACGTTCTTCGCGTCCTCGATGTGGACCCCCTCCCGGCTGTCGGTCTCGAAGACGACGGCGGCGTTCCGCGAGTTCTCGTCGTAGGTCTTCTCGTCGTCGAACGGGAACGGCGGGAGCACGACGCGGATGCAGACCTGGAAGCCGTCGTGGACGTCGAGTTCGGGGTCGCGGCCGTGCGCGAGGTCGTCGAAGAACTGCCCCGTGCCCGATTCGAAGGACTCCTCCTGGAGCGTGATCGTCGGGTAGCCGAACCGGGGCGTGAACTCCAGCGGGTAGATGCCCGAGGCGTTGACGATGCAGTTGAGGTCGATGCTCCCGACGTACCCCTCCGCAGCGAGCCAGTCCTCGAGCTTGCCGAGCGTCTCCGCGAACAGCTTGTTCTGCCCGGACCAGAACATCGAGGTCCCCATCTCGCCGGTCTGCGGGCCGATGTTGCCCGGGAAGAGCTTCTTGTGCTCGAAGTTGAAGTTCACCTGGTCGATGAACTCCTCGCCGTCGAAGAAGCCGCAGACGGCGACCTCGACGCCCTCGACCTTGCGCTGGAGCTGGAACCCCTTCATCCGGTGGCCCCAGGCCTTCTCGTAGGCCCGCAGGACGTCGACCACGTCGCTGCCGTCGTCGTCGCGGCCGACGTACAGCAGGCGCTTGACGTTCTGCACCTCGCCGAGCGGCTTGATGACGTAGGCCGCCGGGTTCTGCTGGACGAACGCGATGCCCTCCTGGAAGTCGTAGAACTCCCGGTGCTCGATGGTGTTGACGCCCTGTTCCTCGAGCACCTCCATCGCGTAGCCGCGGTCCTCCTCCAGCCGGTCGGTGTTCGGCGTGCCGCCGACGACGGCCTTCCCCTCCGCGCGGAGCTCCTGGGCGAGCTCGCCGGTGCCAACGTCGCTGCCGACCCAGATGTCGTCGAAGACGATGACGTCCGCCCAGTCGACCTCCGCGCGCCAGTCGTCCGTCTTCGGCACGAAGCCGTCGCCGATCTCCTGGTCGCTGTCCGCTTCGATGTAGTACTTCACGTCGTGGCCCTCGCGGTGGACCTGCCACGCGAGGTCGGTGATGAGGGCCGCGTCCGCCGAAACGAACAGAAAGCGTCTGGTGTCCATGGATCCCCATCGACGGCTGCCGACTTGAGTGTGCGTGCCGCCGCCCCGCACGACGACCTGTCGACGGACGGTGTGCCAGCTACTTATCGACGGACGGTATGCCAGCTACTCGGCCGCGCGAACCGCCGCGATCGCCCGCTGGCGCTTCTCGACGATCTCGTGGACGCGCTCCTTCTTGTCCTCGACGTCCTGCTGGTCCTGCAGCCAGTAGAGGTCGGTATAAAAGGCGACGAGCGCCTCGACCTCCTCGCCCGAGAGGTGGCCGACGTCGTCGGCGTTGCTCTCGTAGACGACCGGCCGCTCCACGGTCTGAGTAAGCTGCTCGTACTCGCCCCGCTCCGCCATCTCGTCGACGTACGAGAGCGCGTCCAGCTCCGTCTCGAACGCGCGTCGGAGGTGGTTGCGCGCCGCGCGCCGCCGCCGCCAGAACAGGAAGTACGATCCGGCGATGGTCGCGACTGCGCCGATGATGCTCCCGAGGACGAGCCCAACGAGTGCTCCAGCCACGGCAGCGAGTTGGGTCGTTCGGGGGAAAGGTCTCTCGGCCGGCTCGAGTCGACGGTCCGCGACAACGTTGGCCGCCCCGGTCCACGAACACTTTTGCCCGCGCCCGATCTCGGTCAGCGTGATGCAGGCTTCGACGGCGAGGGACGAGGTGCTCGACCGGGCGCTGTCGATCAGTCCCACGCAGTTCGAGAACCTCTGTCGGATCCTGATCCGGCGGTCCGAGCCGACGCGGGAGCTCGAGCTGACGCCACGCTCGGGCGACGACGGCATCGACGTCCACGCCGTCGTCGACCGCGACGTGTTCCAGGCGCGACTGGGCGTGCAGGCGAAGCGCAACGACGAGTCGAACACCGTCTCCTCGAACACGATGCGGACGTTCAAGGGGTCGCTCCGGGAGGGCGGCTACCACGTCGGGACGTTCATCACGACCGCCTCGTTCAGCGCGCCCGCCGTCGACAGCGCCAGACAGGCGTCGATCCGACTGCTGGACGGCCCAGACCTGGCCGAGCTCATGGTCGAGAGCGAACTCGGAGTCGAGGAGCACGACGGCGACTTCGCGACCGATCCCGAGTTCTGGGACCTCTTCGAACTCGAGGACGACGACCGCGTGCGCTCGGACGCGGTCCCGCAGGCGGACGTCGTCGGCCATTTAAATACCGTCCTCCGCGGCATCGACGAGGGGTACGACGTCAAGCCCCAGATAACGGAGCTGCTGGAGCGGGAAACCGGCGAACCCTGGGACCCGAGACAGGCCGACTACTACCCGCACGCCGCCTGGCCGCTCGGGTTCGTCCACAAGGACACGACCGTCGAGTACGAGGGGTACGAGCGCCGGCAGTGGGTCCTCTCGCGGATCGGCGCCGAGTACGTGGAGTACCTCGAAACGGGCAACGAGGCAGCCGCCGAGGCGCTGCTGGAGGAGCGCATTCGCGAGATGGCTATCGCGAAGCCGATCCTCCGGACACTCCGACAGGAGGGCAGTATCGACCACGCCGAGCTGCAGGCGTTAGTGATGGAGCACACCCTGCCGCCGGAACACGAACACGGCCTGTCGAAGAGCACGGCCGACAGGCGCGGGAACACGCTCGGCCGCTGGCTCGAGAAGCTGCCGGAGGTCACGCGGCACGGGCCGTCGCTGTCGCGGTCGACGTACGTGTACAACCGCTCGTAGCAGAGACGGACCACTAAGGGGGTCGGCCTGGCTCACTATCTATACCCATAGAGCCCCTGAGCCATAGCTAACTTGACGAGGAGACGGTATCCGGGTAGCCTCTATTATGAGACTCTCGAGCAATACTGGTCAAATATACCTATCTGATCAAATGAGCACGATATACTTAGTTTTCAATCACTACTGCGACAACAAAATTTCGTGGAAAATCTGGTCTGCGGCCGATATTTCTGGTAGAAACTGTTAACCCTACATTACGGACAGTAGTATCACATAAGGTGCTGACAAAATGATCATATTGAGAAACTCATTTTGGAATATCGGATTATTCTCTACCAAGAATAGTAGGGCTCTTTTATGTAACTCTTCTGAGACTGCAGTAATATTTCTAGCGCAGGTTAGGAAAATGAACCCAGTTACAAATACTACTCCGCCGACTATAATCCGGTTCCTGAATGCTAAGCCATCCATTATTGGGACAACTGAGTGCAGAAGCTCCAACAACCCCAACGGCGAATTCTGAATCAACTCAATCAAAACGGAAACATCCGTGGCTCCGTCCAAATTCCCGCTGATCACTAACCAGGAAAATATCACACCACTCAATGAGAAGCCAAATACTGAGACTAAAAAACCCCAAAATGAGTAGACCAAATAAGGAAAAACCGGGGTTCGTTCATGATTTTCTATGGGTCGTACATTACTTTCATGTGCAAATAATACTCTCCATGATAAAATGAGAAAACCTTGCCAATAATCTGAGTAGTCCGGGCCGAGAGGAGAATTATTCTTCCGCTTTTCCAATCCCATACGGAGTATATTCACCGTCCTCGTGAGCGCCACGTAGAGGAACGTCATTATAACAGTGTATGTGTATAAAAACTCCAAAGTACCAATTTTGGCGGAGACAAAAAGGACGGGAAGCAGGATTAGAGCACACGTAACAGGTGCCAGGGTTTCGAAAATATTCTCCCGAATCTCATACCAAAACCTCATATCAAGGGAGTCATCAGCCTAATTTCCGCACTTTCAAACTGGCAATTCGATAGCGCGGTAACCTTACTCGGGCGCGATACGCATTAAATATCGGAAAAATCAGAAATATGCAAAGGGGCGCGAACCACTGAAGTCGCCGATAAGGGTCCGTCAGGATGTCGTGCAGATCGAGAGCAAGCCCTGCCGTGAAAATGAATGAATATGCGATAATTACATAAAAACCAAGAGTTCCCCAAATCCCTGAAAGGGTTTTTAATAACATAAACTCAGGGTACATCTTCAAACCGTCATCAATTGATATTCCCTGTTTCCAATCAGCTAGTGCTGCAATCAAACTCCCACCAGCAGGGGCAAACCAGCTAACGAGAATAATTACTACGCCGCAAAATACACTTGATAGCGAGTTGCGGTCTGTCCACATCCGTTTACCTACAGCATATATTTAATCCCGGTTGTAAAAAAGCGTGAGTATACCGGAGTGAAAGTAAAGCGGAGACCACTGAAACCGTTTTGTGTCTTGGTAGTAAGAGGAGTTCTGTAACAAATTGCCATATCCCACAGATATGGTATAGACCCAGATCTCCCGAATACAAACCGTCTCAAAGGCCTGCGAACCCGACATATACCGGATTACACACAGTCGGACTCCCGAAACTGGCTGAGACAGTCGAACGACGCGTCGCAGTCGGTACACTCCCACTGGTCCGTCACAGTGTGCTCGCCGATCTCGCGCGGCCACTCGGATGCGCTCATGCGCGAGGATCCGACTGGTGTCCCAATGAGTGTTCCGCCGAGCCCGACGAGCCGATGACGAGCGGCGGCCGACCGGGCTTTTATACGCCATCTCGCGGACCTGTGACCATGAGCAACGACGACACCCGTTCAGGGAGCAGCGACGCGGACCGACGCCTCGTTACCGGCTGGCAGGGCCGATACTACGAGGACTTCGAGGTCGGGGATATCTACAAGCACCCGTACGGGCGCACCGTGACGGAGACGGACAACGTCTGGTTTACGAACCTCACGATGAACGTGAACCCGATGCACTTCAACGAGGCGTACGCCGCGGAGACGGAGTTCGGCGAGCGCCTCGTCGACGGGACCTTCGTCATTGCGCTCGCGGTCGGGATGAGCGTCGTCGACGTCTCCGCGAACGCGACCGCCAACCTCGGCTACGACGATATCCGCCACCACGCGCCGGTCTTCCACGGGGACACCATCTTCGCGGAGAGCGAAGTGGTCGACAAACGCGAGTCCGACTCCCGGGACCACGTCGGCATCGTCACCACGGAGCTCCGCGCGTTCAACCAGCACGACGACCTCGTGCTCTCCCTGGAGCGCACCCCGATGGTGCTCAAACGCGAGCACGCCCAGCCGTCGGCCGCGAAACCGACCGGCTGGCCCGAGGGCGTCGGGACGCAGCCCGACGATTTATAAGGGGATGACGACGCGACGCCGCTTCTCGGTGAGTGGAGACTCTGACTGGTCCGGGATCGGTCGGTAACTGCGGATGAGGAATGGACGGCTTCGTCGATGAGGAGCCACCGGTGTTCACCGTCCGGCCACAGCACGGCCACAGCACGGCCACAGCACGGCCACAGCACGGCCACAGCACGGCCACAGCACGGCCACAGCACGGCCACCACACGGCCCCTCTCACACCTCGTATTCGTCCGCGATCCGGCTCATGGCGTCGAAAAGGCGTTTGCGGTAGACGTCGACGTCGTCGCCCTCGATCGGGTTGCCGTGGATCGGCGCGATGGCGTCGACGGCGAACTCGTCGAAGATGGCGTCGAGCGTGGTCTGGACCTTTTCGGGTGCGACGTAACGGAGCCAGACCAGGTTGTCGCGGTGGTACTCGTATATCGATTCGGCGGGTGTCGCGTCCGCGAAGTCGCTCGAGAGGTAGTCGCACTGGCCCGGCTCGTGGTAATTGCCGAAGCCGTCCGCGGTGAAGAGGACGCCGTCGCCGTGGTCGTAGATCCAGGTCGTATGTGAGCGGTCGGCCAGCGGCGGGTCGATGAAGCTGAAGGTCCGCCCTTTCACCTCGAGCTGGCCGCCGATCTCGCACTTCCGGGCGTCCGGGAGGCCCTGCTGGCCCGGTGAGCCGGAGGAGGCGACGAGTTCGACCTCGTCCGTCTCGGCGCCGAGCGGGGTCACGTTCCCCGCGTGCGGGTAGTCGGAGTGCGAGAGGACGATCGCGTCAGGGCCCTCGCCGTCCGTCGCGTCCTCGATAGACTCGGTGATCCCCTCGCGGTGGTAGAAGGAGCCCGAGTCGATGAGGATGACGTCGTCGCCCTCGCGGACGAGGTACAAGGAGACGTGTTCGTGCTCGCCGTCGTGCTCGTAGCACTTGTTCACCCATTCGACCGTCTCAGTTACGTGTACAGTCATGGATTACCCCAGCGTGCCGATCCGGCCCTCCTCGTCGAGGGTCCGGGTCACGTCCTTCATCATCGCCATGTACTCCGTCGGGTTCTCCCGGATCACGAGCCCGTGGGCGGGCGCGATGATCGCCGGGTCGAACTTCTCGATCAGGTTGTCGATCTCCGCGTTCGTGCGGTCGACGTCGACGTACTGGTACCAGAAGAGGACGCGGCCGTGGAACTCCGTGAGCCGGCTCGTCTCGAACTCGCCGTCGAGCTCGTCGACGAACGCGAGCGCCTCCTCGTCGAGGTGGGGAAAGCCCATCCAGTCGACGGGGAACAGCGTCTCGGTCTCGCGCTCGGTCATCCAGACGGAGACCGGCGCATCGAGGAACGTGGCCTCGTGGAAGTCGACGACGCGGTCGCCGAGGTCGATGCTGTCGCCCTCCGCGACGTGTAACCCCTCGTCGAGCCGGTAGAGCTCGTGGTCGTTGCCGTACGCCGGCGCGACGAGCGTCGCCTCCGGATACGCCTCCAGGATGGGCTTCGTGTTGCCCGCGTGGGGCACGTCCGGGTGGGAGACGACGAGGTAATCGAGCCCGCGGTCGCCGACGACATCGTCGACCGCATCGAGGATCTGCTCCGTGCTCGCGGGCGAGAGCGTGTCGAACAGCAGCGTCTCCTCGCCGCCGTCGACGAGGTACGCACACTGGGGGATGTACGCCTCGCGCCCCGCCTCGTACCAGTCAGGCTGACGTTCGGACAGGTTCAATTTCTCCGCACGGTCAGGTCCGGATTCGTATATCCAGTGAATGCCGGGCACGATTTCGCGATTCACAATCGTGGGTTGTTCGACGTTCACAAAAACCTCGCGACACCCACAAACGAGGGGTGCCTGGTGTCACGCCCGGTCGGGCCAGTACGGAGTCGATTCCCACGGGGCGGTGAAAACCGCGGTCAATACGGTGCGTCCACGAAGTTACTTTATCGAAAAAGTATCGAATCTAGATGTTGTGTCTAATTATGATATTTATGCTGGTGTCGTGTTATCGGCTTCGGGTTCTGGAGGCTGGCTATAGCACATCTGGAGGACTAAATGCTTATCAAACTGCGCTCGTGGAAGGGGGTCCCAGTTCACCGAACAAGCGATTGAATGTAGTTATATAGTAGTTACAAATGAAATCATCCTATTTTTAAACTATTTTTGTCAAAACTTATGTTTTTATCGTGCTATCCGATGCCACCATTGTGCTTCTCACCTACCTCAATTGAGGCTCCAAAACAGGAGATCGTTCACTCGCCGCGTCTCGTTTGTCGACCAGATATTAGTTATATCCTTTGATAGTAGGAATATACCATACTATTTTAGATATATTCACAAAACCTGTCTGCAACCCCAGGCTGGCTCTTTCGCCAACTAACGCAGTCCGAAGGGGGGAGGCGCACAGATCGATTTCGACGGGCACAGCGATACCTACTCTCCACACGCGTTGAAACAGGGTTTACCGGTCACACGTTCGAGAAGAGTACCCCCAACCGAGCTGCAAAGTCGGTCGAGACGTGGCGAGCCGTCGAAAGTTGACCGAGAGGCTTACAACTGTACGCTTGTTATTACTACAGAGCCGAAGAACCAGTCCTCGACGAGGACCGAGTGACGAACGGGGTATGGAGAGAAAAGAACTATTGGCAATGATCCCGACGCATGACGTATGACTGGGGCTGACACCGGCGACGGGAACTCGACCGGCCGGCGGGGCAAGGTCGTCCGCCTTATCGAAGAGTACGACCTCGACGACGTCGGAGCCGAGATGGAGCACCTATGGACGGCGGACGACGACCGCCGGAGCCTCCGATCGCTGGCGACGTATTTTAACAAGGAGCTTCTCGCAACAGCGATGGCTGACGCGGGAACGCAACCGTTCGATGACGAAGTCGAGACCGCTTACGAGCTCCTCACAGGTGACGACGTGAGCAACGCGGAGCAGACACGGCTTCGTCGGCGACTGGAACGCGAAGGCGTCGACGTCGAGGGGCTGCTAACGGATTTCGTGACGTACCAGGCGATCCGGTCGTACCTGAAAGGTGATCGCAATGCGGAGTACGAACGGGATGACCGCGATCGGACCGTCGTGGAGGCGGAACATATCCAACGACTCCGCGGGCGCACCGAGAGCGTCATCGAGAGCAAACTCGAACAGCTCCGGAAGAGCGAGGAACTTGTTCTGGGGGAGACGCAGCTGTTCGTCGATATCAACGTTCTCTGCAATGACTGCGGACGACAGTTTACGATCGACGAACTCCTGGACCGCAGTGGCTGCGAGTGTTCAGGGAACGGCACCGAGTAGCCCCCCAGCGTCCGTGTTCGGGGGCCGTCGACGCACGGCTTGCTCGTTCACACGTTTTCCACCACTCCGATCGCGAACGAGATTACCGGTCGGAAACGCCGTTTCGACCAACCACCCGAGCCTAGTATAACAACAGTACGTTTGTTATTCTGGTTGCGAGCCAGTGACGACGGACAAGGCGAGGCGCCGCGAGATTCCCCGATAGCCGCCGACTTCGAGTAGAATCACGTTCTTCCCGTTCACGGGAGCTGCGTCCTGATACGACGATCTGCTCGCCAAGGTGTTCCTGTTTCTCCGGCCATTGCGATCACATTGAAAACTCCGTTAATATATACAGAATGCAGAATTCGGCGTGATTGACGAGACATCGGCTCGGGCTATCGCCGCAACGGACGGTTTGACCGACCGAGACCCAATTTAACCCGTCTATCGGGTTGTTTAAAAGATAGACGGGCGAAATCTGTCGATGGATATCTCGCCATCGTTATGATATAGAGAACAGTTTTGTCCCTATATCAGCGCTGAAACGGAACAAGCGGGTTGACGTTCCATCCGTGTACCCAGATGGAACGAGTCCCTCACTGTGCCTCGATCACGTGTTAGGAGATACCATCTGTTCGACGTAGTATCGGGGGTACCGTCGAACGAGACTCGGGTTCTATTATGTGGAACACGTGTTCCAAGGAACATCCGTGGAGACGACCACATGACCGTGACCACATACGAGCAAACGAGGTGATGGGGCGGAGATCTACGGTGCCGGAGGTCTCACGGGTGGTTCAGGTAGGATACCGTTTTGAGGAAAACAGGTTCGACTGACAGGCTGTCCGAAGCGGTTGTGTGATCCCCCAATATTATTTTCCAGCACTCCACTCAAGCAGTATGGAAATCACAGACGTTGAGGCCATCCCACTTGCCAGTCCCGTTGATAGCGTCGAGATGAAATTGGGAGAAAACGACCAGTCAGTCGCAGTTCTGCCCGTCCTCGTGAAGGTCCACACCAGTTCCGGTATCACCGGCCTCGGCGAGACACTCACCTACGATCCAACCGGGGAGGAAGCTCGGTTCATCGCGAAGGGCGTCTCATCGCTTGCGACCCACCTCGAAGGCAGGGACCCGGTCGACGTTACCCAGCGATGGACGGACCTGTATCAACACGTGAAACGCTCGGGGGCGTTCAAACCCCTGTCGGCTATCGACGAAGCCCTGTGGGATATCGCTGGAAAGGACGCGGGGAAACCACTCTACGAACTCCTCGGCGGCTCCGCAGGCGACGTCGCCGCCTATGCGACGTTCCCGCACCGCAAGCCGACCGACCGTCTCATCGAGGACGGGAGTTGGCTCGCCGACGCCGGCTTCGATTCGATGAAGATCACCGTTGGAACGGACCTCGAGGCGGACCGAGAACGGATCACGACTATCGCGGAGTCGCTTCCCGACGACTTCGGCCTCTCGATGGATGCAAACACGTCGTACGGGTTCTCGGATGCACTCAGTCTCGCGCGCACCGCGAGCGACCTCGGAATGGAATGGTTCGAGGAACCGATCGCGCATACGGATATCGACGGCCAGGCGGAACTCAACCGGCGGACCGGCGTCCCGATCGCGGCGTACCAGTCCCATTACCCACACTATCCTGCTGTCGATCACCTCACGGCCAACGCGCTCGAGGTGTACCAGCCGTCCCTCTACATCAGTGGCGGCGTGACCGCCGCAAAGCGGGTATCCACCCTCGTCGAAGCGTTCAACAAGCGCTTCGTCCCGCACGCGTTCGGGCCGCTCGTCAATTACGCTGCCAGTCTCCACGTCTCTCTCGCCAGTTCCGCCTGCGACCTGATCGAGTTCGCAGTGTACGACGACGAGGCGACCGATCCCGGGGAGTACATCGCGAGTCCATACGTCGCCAACCAGTCGGAGTTCAGCCTCGACGCCGACGGAACCATCTCTCCCCCTGAACGGCCGGGGATCGGGGTCGAACTCGACGACGCGAGAGTCGAGGAGCTCCGTCTGGACTAGGGAAAAACGGGATTCGGAACGACGAGGGCGTTTTTCGAGCTGCCTTTCCGGACGACAGGACCGACCGATCAAACGGTCGTGACGGGATTACCGAGCGTCCCGACGTCGTCGACGTGAATCCGGATATCATCGTCGGCCTGAAGCGTGAACGAGTCGGGCGGCACGAGCGAGGTCCCGGTCAGCAGAACGCTCCACTTCGGGACGGTGTTGTGCTTGACGTAGTAGTCCACGAGCTCCTCGCAACTGCGCTTCATCTCGCCCGTGTTCGTCGTGTCGTCGAAGACCGTCTCGCCGTCGCGCTCGATCTCCATCCGAATCTCGAGGTCGGCCGGATCGATCTCGTCCCAGGAGACGACGCACGGGCCGAGCGTGCAACACCGCTGATAGACCTTTGCCTGCGGGAGATACAGCGGGTTCTCGCCTTCGATCGCGCGGCTACTCATGTCGTTTCCAGCCGTGACGCCGACGATCTCCCCATGTCGTAACACCAGCCCGAGTTCGGGTTCGGGGACGTTCCAGTCGGAATCACCGCGGATGCCGACGGGTTCGCCCGGCGCGACGAGTCTACTCGGCGTCGCCTTGAAGAAGATTTCCGGACGTTCGGCGTCGTAGACGTCCATATACATCTCCGGCATCGTGCTTTCCTCCTCGCGAGCCGCTTCGCTGATAGAATACGTGACGCCGGCGCCCCACACTTCCTCCGGGACGACCGGAAGTGCCGCATTCTCGGTGAGACGAGACGCCTCGACTGGCTCGGCTTCACCCAGGTAGGATTCGGCGATGTCGTCGGGATCACCACCAGTGATGGCGGCAGCATCGGCGAGATCCGTGAACGATGTGAGATTGCTGTTCGCAGCTGTGAGATCGTATGCGCCATCACCGTCCGAAACGGCGAGCCTATCGCCGTCCGGTCCGACGCGGAAGTACTTGAGTGACATTAGTTGTGGGTGCAGGTGTCGTTAACAGCTATTCCTGGTCTCCGAACGCGCCGCCGTGACGCAGTTCCTCGAGCCTGTCGTCGTCGTCGACTGCCTCGGCAAACACGGAGTCGGTATGTTCGCCCAGCTCGGGTGCCGGCTCGTCGATGGAGGTATCGTGGTCGGGGAAGTTGATCGGATGGCCGGGGAGAACGCACGATCCCCAGTCGGGATCGTCGTGGTCCTCGACGAGCCCACGGGCCTCACTCTGCTCGTAGTTAACCACGTCTTCGACGTCGTTGAGCGGCCCGTTCGGGAACCCGTATTCGGTCAACTGTTCGAGCCAGTAGTCGGCTGGCTTCGCCGCGAACTCCTCCTGGATGATGCCGATGACCTCCTCCCTGTTCTCCAGCCGATCCTCGTTAGTCGGGTAGTCTCGAAGTTCCTCGCGCCCCAGCATATCCACGAAGTCGTCCCAGCGCTCGTCGCTCGGAACCCCCGTCACGATACGGTCGTCGGCCGTCTCGAACATCTGATACGGTACGGTGAACTGATGGGAGGTCCCCTGTGGCCCCGGCACGTCGCCAGTCATCGAGTGGCTCGTCAAGTACTCGTTCATCAGGCTCACGATCGCATCGTACAACCCGACGTCGAACTGACCGCCTTCCCCGGTTCGGTCGCGCTCGTGGAGCCGTGACAGGACACCGATGGTTGACAGCAACCCGGCGGTCAGGTCGCCGATCGCCTGGCCGACCTTTACAGGAGATCCGTCCTCGGGGCCAGTAACGCTCATGATTCCCCCCTCCGCCTGGAGGATCAGATCGAGGCCCTTCTTCTCCTTGAGCGGCCCGGTTTTTCCGTATCCTTTGATGCTCGCGTACACGAGGTCGTCATTGACCTCGGACACCTCGTCGTACCCGACGCCGAGTTTGTCCGCAACGCCGGAGCCGAAGTTCTCGAGAAACACGTCAGCGTCCGCAAGGAGTTCGAGGGCGGCTTCCTGTCCTGCTTCGGTCTTCAGATCGAGCGTCACCGACTTCTTGTTTCGATTGTTCGCCATGAAATATGCCGACCTGTTCTCCGGGCCGACCCCCTGTGTTCGTGCTGGGTCGCCGACGTTGGGGCGTTCGACCTTGATGACTTCCGCACCCATGTCCGCCAGCAGCGCACCGCAGAACGGGCCGGCACGGTGGACGCTCATTTCGACGACTTTCAGATCCGATAGTGGTCCCTCTGATACCATGGTCTGCTGTTGCATACCGGCTGTTAAAAAAATTGGCCATCCAACAAACTGCTTCCGGCGAGTTATCGACTCGACTTCACGTATCTGAGGGCCCCGCTCACGTCCATCCGAATGACCTCGCGGGCTGTCTCCGGCTTCCAGACGTCGTATTTCGGGTGATCCGAATCGACAAAGGAGTCCACGACGGCCGATTCGTCCTGGTGCGTCTCCCAGCTGGCTTCGACTTCCGCCACCCACGCCTGCAATTGCTCGGCGTAGTCGTCGAACGTCGACTCGGGATCGGATTTCGGTCCGTAGTGGGGGTACAGGAGCGTCTCGATCTCGAGCTCCCGGAAGCGTTCCAGACTTCGAAGATTCGCGGCCAGGTCGAAGTCCGGCGGCGGTGTCGTCGGATACAGGTCGCCGTCGAGGAACTCTCCGCACTCGTCGGCCACGAAGAGCGCTTTGTTCGTCCGGTCGTAGAGGCACATCTGGTGTGGCGCGTGGCCAGTCGCGTGGAGCACCTCGAACGTCCGGTCTTCGAACGCGATCGTGTCACCGTCGGTGAGTACACGGACTCGGTCGCGAGGAACCGGCGTGGCTGTCCCGTACTGATCGGCTAACTCACCGACCGCCTTTTTAACCCCGCTCAGCAACCGCTCGAGTTTCGCCTCGTCCGTCAGGAAATCGACTCCCGCCTCGTGGCAGAGAACGGTGGCCTCCGGGTACTCCTCGGCCAGGTAACCGACCGCACCGGCGTGGTCGAGGTGGACGTGCGTTACCGCTATGTAGTCCAGGCCACCGTCGTCGATTCCGAGCGACGCCAGCGCATCGATGAGCCGTTCGAGACTCGTCGAGAACCCCGGATCGACGACGATCGACTCCTCGCCGTCGACGATGTAGGTCGCCACGTGACCGTGGTTCTCGAAGGATCCCGTATCGGTATAGTAGACGTCGTCGACGTTCTGCACAGTGTTGAGTGTCATATTGATAAGGAGGCGTCAGCTACGAGTTCGGTTCTCAGTCCTCGATGAACTCGTCGACGAGTTCGCGTCGCTCCTCAGTGGCGAACTGCTCCCACCAGACTTCGGCCTCGAACTCCCTGGCCGTTTCCAGGTCGGGTGCCTGGGCGCTGTAGTTGATCGCGCGCTTCGAGTTCTTCACAGCCTGCCGACCCGTGTCCTTGATGGCCTGAACGATCCCGTCGACCTCGGCGTCGAGTTCGTCGCGTTCGACCACGCGATTGACGAACCCAATATCCCGAGCTTCCTGCGCGTCGACCATACCGGCAGTGTAGACGAGTTCCTTTACTTTGGCCTCGCCGATCAGTTGTTCCACGCGGTAGGTGGACCCGCCACCCGGGATCTGTCCGATGTCCGTGGTCGGGACGCCGAACTTCGCCTCGTCGACGGCGATACGCAAGTCACAGAAGGACGCGAGGATGAGACCGCCGCCGACACAGTATCCGTTGATCTTCGCGATGACCGGCGCGTGGAGATCGTAGGCCTTCGTGTACACTTCCTCGTAGAACTCGTCCTGTCGGTCCTTCTGTCGCGGATCGTGATCCTCCGCCGGACCGGCGTACTGGTCGATGTCCGCACCACTACAGAAGGCGTCGTCCCCTTCGCCGGTGATAACGACTGCATCGATGTCCCGGTCCAGCTGGATTTCGGAGAACGCCCTGGAGAGGTCGAGATACACCTCCGTGCTGAGCGCGTTGTACTTCTCCGGACGGCGGAACGTGATCGTCGCAACGTCGTCGGATACGTCTACTGTGATACTCTCGTAAGCCTCGTATGGCATACTCAACCAGAGTTCGAACAGCAATTTAAAACCCAGTGATCGGGGGATTTTTACGTGCTCTCCGGGCGCTATCCCCGACTTCCTCGATCGAGAGAACCAGCAGCACGGAACTGGGTCCCACGGACTAGCGAGCCCATTGCTGAGCGCCGACGTCGATAACTGGAGTACCTGCAAGCAGTCGAGGGTGTCTCGACACGACCAGCTTCGAGGCCGAATCGGACACGAATCAAAACGACGACCCACACACCGTCTGGACAGAGCGGCGCAGTCCGCGCCGACCGGTTTTATCGCGGCGCGGTCAGAGCGCGTCCCGGTAGAGTTCTTCGAGGGCCGCTTCGTCGGTTCGGCGTGAGTTCCCGGCGAGCAATCGCTCCATCTTCTGTGTTTTCGCTGCCAGGTCCGGGACTGCGTCGACAGTTATGCCGAGCTCGCCGAGGCCGGTTGGGAGATCGACGTCCGAAACCAGCTTCTCCACTCCGTCGGCTGCTTTGCGCGCAGCGACATCGCGGTCCAACCCCTCCACGTCCTCCCCGAGCAGTTCGGCGACGTTTCGGTACCGATCCGGACAGGCCGTCGCGTTGAACCGTATCACGTCCGGGAGGACGGCCGCGACCGTCGCACCGTGCGGTGAATCGAACTCGGCCCCGACAGTCATCGCCATGGCGTGGGCTGCGCCGAGACCGGCGTTCGTAAACGCAACACCGGCCATGAAGCTTGCGAGGGCCATGTTTCGTCGGGCCTCGATGTCCGCTCCGTTGTTGACGGCCGTCCGAAGGTTATCGGCGATGAGCTCGATCGCCGAGCGCGCGAACTGGTCGGTGACCAGGTTGCGGCCGTTGTAATCGGGACGCTCTGCCGGCGTCTCCGGGCTCGGTTTTGCATCGAACCGGCGGGTCGTGTACGCCTCGATCGCGTGAGTGAGCGCGTCGACCCCTGATGAGGCCGTAACCGCTGGGGGAAGCGACACGGTCAACCCCGGATCGATGAGCGCGGTATCCGGATACTGATATCGGCTCGAAATACCGACCTTGAGATCCTGCTCCGGTAACGAAATGACCGAAACCGGCGACGTCTCCGAGCCAGTCCCGGACGTTGTTGGGATGGCGACTGTCGGAACCGCCTTCTCGGTAACGGATTTTCCGTCGCCGGTCGGCGGCGCGACGTAGTCGAGTATCTCGCCGTCGACCCCGAGGAGAACGCTCGTTGTCTTCGTGACGTCGATCGCGCTCCCGCCACCGAGCGCCACCAACGCGTCCGGCTGCACGTCGCGGGCGCGGGACAGGGCGTTCGCGAAGACGTCTTTCGAGGGGTCCGGCTCGACCCCGGTGAAGACGTGAGTCTCCAGATCGGTGCCGAGTGTGCCGAGCAGTTGATCGACCAATCCAAGATCCTCCAGCTCGGAATCGGTGATCAGCAGTACCGAATCGGCATCGAATCCATCCAGGACCTCCGGTAGTTCCTCGCTCGCACCGGTTCCGAACTTCACACGGTTCACCGTCTCGAATTCCCAGACTGACTCGGGCGTGAACGTTGACATCGACACCGATGATGGAGAACAGAGGAACATAATACTGGTGTCCTTACGGAATACTATCCACCTCTCCACAGCGGAACCCTCCCCCCACCTGGTTCTCTCCCCGAATCAGTGGTGTGGGCTCGGACGGGCCATACGCTGTGACCCTGTACCGATTCGCGATGGTCTCCCAGGAAGCGCTCGAACGTCACCGGCGTTCCGCGGAGCGATCGATGCGCACAGCACTGAATTCTATAGAGAAGCTCTCGTATGGTGAGAGGTAACAATTCTGCACCTACCCCAATTATTAATAAGTATGGTCCGAACACGTGTGATGGACGACACCAATGAGCGACCACAACTCGATCTCGAGTAGACGGCGGTTCGTGCAGACAGTCGGAGCAAGTGCACTCGTCGGCATTGCCGGATGTAGCAGTAGTGAAGGCAGTAGTAACGGCGGCGGCAGTACGAGCACCAGCAGTGGCGGGAGCGACGATGGCTGGACCCCGGAGCGGAATCTGTCGGTTATCGTTCCCTGGGGCGCTGGCGGCGGGACCGATACGATGACCCGCGGGGTAATGAAGCCAGCCGAGGACATTCTCGCGGAGCGCGGCGTCGACGTCAGCATCAACGTGGAGAACGTGACGGGTGCTGGTGGGCTGAACGGCGCACGTCGCGTGCTCAGCAAGCCCGCGGACGGCTACACGATATTCGCGAGTACCAACGCGATCACGCCGAACGTCGCGCTGGACAAGGCGGATTTCACGCTCGACGACTGGGCGGGCATTGCCCGGGTCCAGCACGACACCAGCTGGATCTATTCGAGCGGTCGCGACGGCGTCGGTCACAAATCCGTCGACTCGCTCCTCGAAAAAGCCAAGAATGAGGGTATCCAGCTGGGGGCTGTCGGTGGTGTCCTCGGTGGCGCCTTCACTATCCAGTTCGCCAAGGCAGCCGGTATCTGGGAGAACACCCAGATCGTTACCTACAACGACGCTGGTCGGATGCGGACGGACGTCATTTCGGGCGAGATCGACGGGGCCTTCGGCGAGATTCAAGAAATGAAGTCCGCGTATCAGGACGGGGAAGTCAGCCTCCTCGTGGTCGGGACTGAGGACTCCGTCGAAGACTTCCCGGACGTCACCGCCGCCGGTGAACGCGGCTGGGACGCCACCTTCGGAACCATGCGTGGATTCAACGCCAAAGCCGGGACGCCAACCGAGGCACTCGATTACTGGTCGCAACTGGTCGAGGAAGCCATGCAGACCGACTCCTACCAGCAGCTGGCCGAGGAGACGATGGTCGACCTGCGGCCCGGGTATCTGGGTCGGCAGGAGTGGATGAACCAGATGGAGGAGAACCTGGAGTTCTACAACAAGATGGAGAAGCTCTACAACGAGAAGACTTCGTAGCTGTTCCTGTCAGAAACCTATTAGCAGGGTTTAATAGACCCGGTCAAAATTTTTCGTACGCGAACTAGTACCATCAAATATGAACTACAGTACCAAATGGACTATGCGCTATACGGCAGGTGACCGGCAATGGTAATCAGCGAACTCGCTGCTGGGTTCGCCAACATCCTCACTCCGTTCAACATGGTGGTCTTCATCGGGGCGTTGATACTCGGGATGCTCAGCGGGGCGATCCCGGGGATGAACGGCACGATGACGGTCGTCCTCCTGATTCCACTGACGTACGTCATGGACCCGGTAACCGGGATCATGATGCTTGCAGTCATCTACGCTGGCGCAGTGTACGCGGGGTCGCTCAGCGCGATACTCTTCCGTGTCCCGGGTGCTCCGGAGGCGATCATGACCACCCTCGACGGGTACCCGATGAATCAGCAGGGGAAACTCCGTGAAGCGATCAGCACCGCAGTGTTCTGCTCCGCGTTCGGCGGCATCGTCGGTACGCTCTTCCTCATTTTCTTCTCACCGATGCTCTCCCAGTGGGCATACCAGATCTCCAGCGCGGAGTTCTTCGCCGTTATACTGCTGGGCCTGGCCCTCATCTCCACCGTCGGCTCGGGGAACGTCCCGAAGGCCACGATGATGATGGCTGGGGGTGTGTTCATCGGCGTCATCGGACTGGACCCGATGACCGCCCGTACGCGGTTCACGTTCGGGAGTAACATCCTGATGAGTGGCATCAACTTCATCCCCGTCATCCTGGGCGTGTTCGCGCTCTCGGAGGTCTTCAAACAGGTCCAGGACAACGACCAGATGGTCGGCGGCGGCGGTGATGGCGACAGCGGGATCGACATGGACGAGGTCAAAGGTGGCGGAATTTTCCCGCCGATCAATTACATCAAACGGTTCTCCAGGATCCTCGGCCTCAACTCGGTCTTCGGAACGCTGATCGGCGTGCTGCCCGGTGCCGGTGCGACGACAGGTGCACTGTTCGGGTACACGTTCGGTCAGCGAATCGTACCGGAGAAGATCCGGAAGCAGTTCGGCACCGGCGTTCCGGAAGGAGTCGCTGCACCCGAGACGGCCAACAACGCCGCCGCTAGCGGGGCATTCGTCCCGCTTCTCACGCTCGGCATTCCCGGTAGCGCTACGACGGCAGTGATCCTCGCCGCGTTCATCCTCCATGGGATCCGTCCTGGACCGGGAATGATCCAGCAACAGTCGGAGCTCGTCTATACGATTTTCGCAGCGCTCCTGCTGGCGAACGTCGGCATCCTTCTCGCCAACAAGCTGATCGTCCGGTCGTTCATCAAGGTCCGCCATATCCCCGAGCCGTTGTTGCTATCGCTGATCGCCATGTTCGCAGCTATCGGCGCATATGCGACCCGGACGATCGTCTTCGACCTCTGGGTCATGCTCGTGTCCGGCGTCGGCGGATACTTCCTCGAGAAGTACAACTATCCGATCGCACCGCTCGTCATCGGGCTCGTCCTGGGTCCGCTCGCCGAACCGTCACTACGACGCGCCGTCATCAAATCACAGGGGGACTTCATGGTGTTCCTGACACGGCCGATATCGGCAGTTCTCGTCGTCCTCGCAGCGCTCGCGTTCTTCATCCCGCTGTTCCAGGACACGGAACTCGGTCAACGTGTCGTCGATAAACTGTTCGGCTCTCCGGAGGTGAAGTCATGAGCAATCCCGAGGGCGACGCCGGTAATTCGACGGACGAACAGAGGGCGATCGAGGACCTCAAAGACAGCGAGGTCCCCAGCTACTACGTCGACGCACTGATCACGCTCGGGTTCCTCGTCGGTACTGCCCTCTTCCTCTACCTGTCTACCGACCTCGCCGGGATGCGGTCGAACAAGTTCGATCCCGGTACGGCCTTCTGGCCACGCGTTGCCCTGTTAGCAGTCGCTATCGCCGCTATCATCAACGCGGTATTCCTGTTCTATCGACTCCGCGAGGCCGGACCCGTCATCCCGCCAGTCGAACGCATCTCGGACAGTGTTCGCGACGCTGTTAGCGGCATGTCCGAGGAGGAACAGATGTTCTACCTATCGATCATTTCGGTCACGCTGTATCTGGCCGCGCTCAAACCGACCGGGTTCGTCTTCTCGACCCCGCTGTTCCTGTTCGTCTTCGCCTGGATCGCTGGGTATCGGAAACCAGCGAAGCTGGTGGTGTTCAGTCTCGCTACCACTGTCTTCCTCTTTGGAGCATTCCGGACAGTAATGAACATCGCGCTTCCGTACGGGGACGGCATATTCCGAGAGCTCAGCCTCTTCGTCGAGATCGCTTTCAACTCGATTCTGCCGTAGCGGTTCTTCCCCGGTTTCCGGGTTTTAACTCGCGACCGACCGCGAGCCACTGAAGCTTCACTTCACCGGTAAACGACGAGTAATTCTCCCGTATCGAGGCCCGCGGAGACGGGCCTACTCCTGCAGGATGGTTACGACCGGCCGACCCGCGCTCAAAAGCACCGACTGTGTTACGCTGCCGAAAATCACCTTCCCGACCGAGGACGTTTGCCTTCCCCCGAGAACGATGTACATCGCGTCCTCGTCGCTTGCGTGAGTGACGATCTCCTCGGCGGGTTCGCCGACGAGACCCACAGGCTGTGCCTCGGGAGCCACAGCCTCGCTCTGTTCACGAGCAATGTCGGCGGCCAGTTCCTCGACACGGTTCATCTCGACCGCCTCCCCCGTCTCATCGAACGAAGTACGCTCCAGGTCACGTAACTCCGCTCTGCTCAGTACGTGAGCGACCTGAAGGGACTCGTCGAACGCGTCGGCCAGTCGCTTCCCCTCTTTGACGATTTCAGTGGAATCCTGGTCTCTGTCTACAGCTACAAGTACGACCATAGGTGCGTCACAATCGTTACAGGGTGAGTGATTAAAGTTTGTGCCGCCGGTGTGGTGCCTCCTGCGGCTCGAATCGGTCCGGACCCCGAAATAGGGAAAAGTTTTTGGTAAAAGTTAACGAGCCATGTGTTATGATGAAGGAAGCCAAGAATCCGGTCGAGACGACGAAGAAGTCGTTCCGTCTCATCGAGGAGCTCATGGAGCGCGATTCCGCCGGCGTGACGGAACTGGCTACCGATCTGGGGATGAGTAAAACGGTCGTCCATAACCATCTCAGCACGCTCGTCGAGGAGGGGTACGTGATCGGCGACGACGGCGACTACTCGCTAAGCCTGAAATTTCTGGAGCTCGGGGGATACGTCCGGACCAAACACCCCCTTTACGAGGTCGCCGAACCGAAGATCCACAAGCTTGCCAAGGACACGGGGGAGTTAGTTAACCTCTCGACCGAGGAGTACGGAAAAGCCGTCTATCTCTATCGAGCGAAAGGCGATAACGCGGTCGACGTCAACACCTCTGCCGGTCTTCGAACGTACATGCACTGCACCGCGCTCGGGAAAGCGATGTTGGCGTACTACCCCGAAGAGCGGATCGATGAGATACTCGATAGATACGGGATGCCGGAAATGACGCCGAACACGACCACCGATCGCAACGTGCTGTACGAGGAGCTGGCCGAAGTGAGGGAGCGCGGTTACGCGCTCGACATGGCCGAGCGTCTCGAGGGATTACACTGCGTCGCAGTGCCGATCCAGGACGACGAAATCCCGATCGGCGCGATCAGTATCTCCGCGCCAGCCAGCCGGATGTCGAGAGAAAAGATCGAGACGGAAGTCCAGGAGTCGATCAAAGACACCGCAAACGTGATCGAGCTCAACCTCAGATACTGATCGACGGAACCACCGCCCCGGTTCCCGGGCCGGACTCCGAAGCGGGACCGGCGATTAGAAACCGCGACGGTTCACGTCGAGAGCACGTCTTCGATCAGCGCAACCCCCTCCGTGCTCGTTTCGATGAGCGGAGGACGGACGTGGTGGGATGACAGCCGACCGCTCGCGACAGCAGCCGTCTTGAGCACGGGAGCGAACCCTTCTTCGAGCCCGACGTCGAAGATCGGCGTGATCGCCGTCTGCTGGAGTCGTGCCGCTCGCTCGTAGTTCCCCTCCACGATCGCCGTCGCCACGTCGAGGAAGATTTCCGGGGTCGCGTTCGTCAGACCACAGATTCCACCAGTCGCGCCGATCTGAACGCTCTGAACGAACTGGGTATCGAACCCCTGGTATACGTCGAAGTCATCCGGCGTCGCCCGAAGTACAGCTGAGAAATGCTCGTAGTCACCGCTGGAATCCTTGAGGCCGACGATATTCGGATGAGAGCTCAACGCCTCGGTCACTTCCGTCGGGATCTGCTGTCCCGTACAGGACGGAATATCGTACAGGTATATCGGAAGCGCAGCGTCATCGGCGACGGCCGCAAAGAACTGCTTCAACCCGGCCGGGCTGTTCGGGGCGTGGTAGTAGGGGGAAGGAAGCAGCGCGGCATCTGCCCCGGCCGCAGCTGCGGACTCGATCCGCTCCACCGCCGACCGAACCGCCGTGGCCGCGGCACCGGCTATCACCGTCTGTCCGTGAGATGAATTCTCGACGGTCGTCTCGATTACTCGTCGCCGCTCCTCGGGAGTGAGACTGGCGACCTCCCCGCTCGTCCCGCAGGGTACGAATCCGTCGATACCCGTCGCAGCCAGCGATTCGACCAGCTGACCGAGCGCATCGGTATCGACCGTTTCGTCGGTAAACGGAGTGACGAGCGGACAGAGTAACACTGGATGTGACGTCGTCGTTCTGTGTAGATCGTTTTGGTCGGGTTCCTGCATCTAGTAGCCCTCGTAGACGGTCTTGGAGATCGTATAGAAATCCATCGCTGCCTCTCCCTGTTCCCGGAACGTCTCGCTGGACGATCGCTTGCACCCGCCGAAGGGAACGTGGAGCTCCAGACCCGTCGTTTTCTCGTTGACCTTGACGACACCCGCCTCGACTTCGTCGACGAACCTGTTCGCTTCGCTGTGATCGTCAGTGACGATGCTGGCCGAGAGCCCGTACTCCACGTCGTTGGCAACCTCGACGGCTTCCTCGAAACTGCCGACTTCGATGATCGACAACACGGGACCGAAGATCTCCTCTCGAGCGATGCGCATGTCGGGAGACACGCCGGAAAAGACGGTGGGTTCGACGAAGTACCCGTCCGCGTATTCGTCTCCCGTCGGACGACCGCCGCCCGCCTCCAGGGTTGCTCCCTCCTGTTTACCGACGTCGATGTACTCGAGTGTACCCTGCAGTTCGCTCTCGCTGACGTGTGGCCCCATCCCCGGATCCTCCACTCCGGGGCCGACGTCGATGTTCTCGGCATAGTCGACGATTCCGGAGCGGAACTCCTCGGCCACGGCTTCGTGGACTATCGCCCGTGAGCAGGCTGTACACGCCTGGCCGGTGACGCCGAACGTCCCCGCGCCGACGATATCGACTGACTGCTCGACGTCCGCGCTCGGCATGACGACCGTCGGGTTCTTCCCACCCATCTCCGCCTGAATGCGCTTTTTGCCATCCGTCGCGCTGTCGTAGACGTGGGATCCGACCTCCGCGCTGCCGGTGAACGAGACGGCGTCGACGTCGTCGTGCTGAACGATGGTCTCGCCGATCTCGCTGCCGGAGCCGGTAACGAAATTCGCGACCCCGTCAGGAACCCCCGCCTCGTCCAGGCATTCGAACAGCTTTCGAGCGACGTTCGGGGCCTGTGAAGCCGGTTTGAGGACGACCGCGTTGCCCGCCGCGAGCGCCGGCGCGAGCTTCCACGCCGGGATCGCGATCGGGTAGTTCCAGGGCGTGATCAGTGCAGCCACGCCGACCGGTTCCTGAACCGTGTACAGGTTGCTGTCCGTCCCGCTGGCGGCCTTGACGGTCCCACGGTAGTCGCGGGTCTTCTGTGCGTAATAATAGAAGATGTCGATCGCGCGCTGTACCTCGGGTCGCGCTTCGCTGAGCGTCTTGCCCTCCTCCCGACTGAGCGTCTTCGTCAACTCCTCCTTGCGGTCTTCGAGCCGTTTGGCGGTCTCTTTGAGGATATCACCGCGTTCCGGCGCGGGAACCTCCGCCCACCCGGGCTGTGCCGCGGTCGCCGCCTCGACCCCCGCATTGGCGTCCGCAGTCGTCGAATACTGGAATCGTCCAATGACCTCATCGGGGTCGGCCGGGTTTCGGAGTTCGAAGGTGTCTCCGGAATCCGATTCGGTCCACGTACCATCAACGTAATTCCCGTAGGCATCGCTGGGCATACCAATCCAGTAATCCCCGGCACCGCTCACTAATGTTTTGGTTCGGGCGGTATCTGGCTCCGCAATGACGGCAGGTCCACAGTTCCGGATACAGGTACTCGCGTCCCCGAGACGAGTCCCTGTTCGCCGGAACCGGTCGTTACTACTCCAGGACGCTCGGGTTAACGACGTTGTCGATCTCGTCGCCCGCCAGGACGTCGAACACGCTCTCCGTCGCGGAACGGCGCAGGACGTCGATCGATTCCTCGGAGTAGAACGCGGTGTGTGGCGTCAGCACCGCGTTTTCGCAGTCCTTGAGGGGGGTGTCCTCGGGCGGCTCCTCCGGAAGCACGTCGAGGCCGGCCGCCCCGATCTCACCGCTCCGTAAGGCCGCCGCGAGTGCGTCCGTATCGACAATCCCCCCTCGTGCCGTGTTGACCAGCGTGGCGTTCTCGGACATTCTCGCGAACGCGTCGGCGTCGAAGAGGTCACGCGTCTCCTCGGTAAGCGGCGTGTGGATGGAGACGACGTCCGCCCGGTTCAGCATCTCCTCGAAGGAGACCTTTTCAACCCCGCTCTCGGCGAATTCCGCTTCGGAGACGTAGGGGTCGTAGCCGACGTACTCGAAGCCGAGCGCCCGTGTTTTCTCGACGAGGCTCCGCGGAATCATGCCGAACCCGGCGAGTCCCAGGGTCTGTCCCCGAAGTCGATGCATCGGTTTCCCCTCTTTCCAGTCCCACGTCCCGTTCCGGATCGCTGCGTCGAACGACCGAATACGTCGCTCGCAGGCCATGATCAATGCGAGAGCGTGTTCCGGGACCTCGTCTTTACAGTAGTCCGGGACGTTAGTGACGGCGACGTCGTGTTCGGTCGCGCTCTCGATATCGACGTTGTCAACGCCGATACCCAGTCGAGCGACGACGGAGAGGTCGTCGAGAGCCTCGAAGACCTCGTCGGTAATCGGGGCATAGGTCACGACGAGTCCGTCAGCACCGTCGGCCGCGTCGATGACCTCCGCTGGCGTCTCGGCCTGGGCCTCGACGATTTCGGCGCCGTGCTCGGCGGCGAGCTCCTGTTCGATGGCGAGGTCCGGCAGTTCGTGATCCGTGATGACAACCTTCGTCATTACCAGTAGGCTCTGTCTGACCCACTCGAAAAAGCGTTGGGTTGTGCGCCGGGGAGAGTATCCACACGGGTCGCGGAGCGAACCCGCTGGTTCGGAACGGTATATCCGGCAACGGATCGCTCCGGGAACTCGATGCCGTCCCTGGAACTCGACGCCGTCCCTGGAACTCGACGCTGGCGTTCGGCTCGGGGGCGCCTCCGGGAGCTCCAGCTGCGGAGAGCAAGGTCGACGCGTGGGCGTCTACGGTATCGGCGGCCTCCGGCCGCAGAGAACTACTGCTACGGACACACCCATAGAGATGCCCGCGTACACCATCGCAGAGAAGTGCTGCAGGAGCTATCCACTGTGCGACCGCGGCAGGCCTAACACGGAGCTATCACCTGGCGTGAGTTTCCGATATGTTGTTCCCCCAGTGGTATCCCATGTCGTCGGTATCGACCCGAAACGGAGTTTCCGTCGCGTCGGACACGACAGTAACCGGACACTAACTCTTTAGGGGGTGTGAATGGAAAGAGCTGTTGTGCTTCACAATAGCGGGTCACTACTGACGGTGGACCTGGCCGATCGAGATACCTCGCAGGAGGATATCGATCCGATCAACGAGCGGTACATCGGTGGCCGTGGTGTCGGGACACGATTGGCTCACGAGCGCATCCCGTTCGACGCCGATCCGCTCGGATCCGACAACAGACTCGTGTTCACGACTGGTCCGATGCAGTCGTCGAACATGAGTTTCACTGGACGGATGAACTGTACGGGGGTATCGCCGCTGACCGATGGTCTGTTGTCCTCGAACGCCGGGGGATTCATGTCCCGGAACTTCGCCGATACTGGATACAGCGCTGTCGAGCTGACCGGGGCCAGTGACGAACTGATCGCCGTACACGTCCGAGACGACGGCGTCGAATTCGAGCCGGTTCCACAGCTCGCTGGAGCGACGGTCACCGAGACGACCGACTATCTCACGGCGGACCGGGACGTCGGCGTCGACCAGACTGCGGTGATCGGGCCGGCTGGTGAAAACCAGGTTCGGTTCGCCTCCATAATGACCTCCGAGGAACGGGCCTTCGGCCGAGGCGGGTTAGGCGCGGTCCTCGGCGCGAAGAACGTCAAGGCGATAACGTTCGGCGGCGACTCACCGCCGGACGTCGATATTCCGGCGGCACAGATGGAGATCCATCAGGAGGCCGCGACGGACGACCACATTATGAAACGACAGGGAACCGTCGCGGTGATGGATCTCGCCAATGAGGTGAACGGGCTCCCTTCGTACTACTTCTCCGAGCAGTCCTTCGACGGCGCGGACGGGATCAACGGCGACGCCGTGGAGGAGAAAAAGTACAAGAAGGGGACCTGCTCGGCCTGTGCGTTCGCCTGCAAGCTCCCGACCAGAGACGAGGTGTCGGGCGTCGAGACGGAGGGCCCGGAGTTCGAGGTTGCGATGGCGTTCGGTTCGAACTCCGGTATCGACGACATCGTCGACGTGATGCAGTCGAACGAACTCTGTGACCAATACGGTCTGGACGCCATCTCGGCCGGGAATACGGTGGCGGCGTATCTCGCCGCGGAAGAGGAGTTCGGCAATCAGGAACTCATCGAGGAGACCGTCGAGAAGATCGCCCATCGGGAGGGGATCGGCGACGTGCTCGCCGAGGGCATCGACCGCGTCCACGACGAACTCGGGGTCGAGAATTGGACGGTCAAGGGGATGGACTTCGCCGCTCACGAAGGTCGTGTACTTCACGGACAGGGGCTCTCGTACGCCGTCGCCAACCGCGGTGCCGACCACATGTACGCGACGTTCTATTCGGTGGAGTATCCCCTGGTCGGCGACGAACAGGCGCTCGATCCGACCGGAACCCGTGGGAAGGCCGAACGACTCCAGCACCGCGAGAACCTGATGGCCCTCAACGACAGCGGGGTCGTCTGCAAGTTCTCCCGTGACTACATGAACCGGGAGCGCTACGAAACGCTGTTCGGCGCGGACTTCGAGGATTTGCTTGCCGTCGGCGCTCGGACCGTTACGCTCGAACGTCACTTCAACAACCAGCGTGGCTTCGACCGCGAGGACGACCGCCTCCCCTACAGCATCCCGGACTTCCAGCAGGCGCTCGACGAGTACTACGATATCCGCGGGTGGCAGGACGGTGTCGTTCCGGATGCGGAACTGCCCGACGAGTACCGACTAGCTGACGGCTGAGGTGGTCACGTTCCACCCGACGCAAAATCGCCCCTCCACAGTACCGGTTAATGGCGAGCTGCCGGGGAGGGCAGATGCACCGGGCGACGTCGACGGCCGCCGGACGAACGAGCCGCGACTGCGTCGGGACAGCCTCCGGCGTCGTCCTCCGCGAACTCGCTGGAACGTAACCGGAAGCGAACTACCCCTCGAGTCCAGGTGGCCAAGGCTTTCGAGTAACGGACCTTTCTCCGACGATGTGATCGAGTCTCCATCCGGTTCAGGGAGGAACTTCGAGTAAACCGAAACGAAGACTAACCCTGTGAATGAGATATTTTACATATAATTCTGTCTGGTACGTTCGTTTCACCGGCAGGGGCCGTAGTTCCGCGACAATAATCCGTAATCCATGTTCCAGCCTTCAACTAGGGGAATAAAGCTGATGTCTAGTTGCTCGGCGCGAGAACAAATACAAGTTGGAAAAATGGTCCTAATAAACCTATTCCCGGATATATGAACGAATATACGACGAGATCGCTCTAAAAACTCTCCGAATATTACTCAAATTGGAGAAGTATCCGATTTATGCTGACCTCGCCTATTCCTATATAAATCCCGATAGTATAGTAATCCTACTCAATTGTAGACCTTTATTCAGCTCCCAAGCACCCACTTTGCAAGCCTCTGGAAGATGAAGAACCCGGGACATCGGTCGCCTCGTCCGGATCCAGGCGTCTGACGAACGACCGAAGCTGGGCGGCGTCCACGTCGGCGACGAGCGATTCCTCGACGGCGTCCGGTAGCTGGAAGAAGACCTCCCGGCGAGCGATACCGGGAGGTCCTCGAACGCCGCGGCCGGCGAGGGCGAGGCCGCGAGTTCCTGCTGGAGATCAGCGAGTACCGTGGCCATGGAACCCCTGTTACGGGAATTCTGCGAAAATCGGGAAAGAGCCGCTGGACGTCGTGGGTCGCCCCGGATCGTTCAGCGTTCGAGCGGTTGCGAACGGACAGCTACGCCGGGCGCAACCGATCGCCATCGATCCGGGTTACGGTCTCCGGAAATTCCCCAAACGGTGGATGCCATTTTATAAGGGGTTGCGAACCAAACCGGTTGAGTATGCGGAATTATACGATTACGGAGATCTGGGACATTCCGATCCGGATCAACACGTCGCTTTTGATCTTCCTCCCGATCCTCGCGTGGCTGATCGGGGGCGGCGAGCAGATCGCACTGTACGCCGGCTTCATCACCGGGTTCACGGGCGTCGGCTTCGACCTTGCCGTCCTCCGCGCGGGCAACATGCCGTGGCTCATCGGCATTACCGCGGCCGTCGGGCTGTTCGTGAGCGTCACGCTGCACGAGCTCGGCCACTCGTGGGTGGCGCTCCGGTACGACATCGAGATCGAGTCGATCACCCTGTGGATCCTCGGCGGCATGGCGGCGCTAACGTCGATCCCGAAGGAGTGGAACCGCGAGTTCCGGATCGCCATCGCCGGGCCGATCACGAGCGTCCTCGTGGGCGCCGTCTGCTACGCGGCCGTGCTCGTCTCGCCGGAATCCCTGCAGGCCACCCGGTTCGTGCTCGGCTACCTCGCCATCACGAACGTCGTGCTCGCCGGGTTCAACCTGCTTCCCGCGTTCCCGATGGACGGCGGTCGGATCCTGCGCGCGCTCCTCGCCCGGAATCGGCCGTACGGGAAGGCGACCCAGATCGCAGTGCGCGTGGGCGTCGGCTTCGCGTTCCTCTTCGCCATCGTCGGCGTCCTGAACTTCCATATCATCCTGATCCTGCTCGCCGTGTTCATCTACGGCGCCGCGACGACGGAGTCGCGGACGGTCCTCCTCGACGAGCTGCTGGAGGGCATCACCGTCGACGACATCATGACGCGCGAGCCGGCGACCGTCCCCGCGACGACGACGGTCGAGGCGTTCGGCGACCGACTGCTCCGAGACCGCCAGTCCGTCCACCTCGTCACAGACGAGTCCGGCGCCGTCGTCGGCGTCGTCGCGCTCGAGGACCTCAAGAAGGTCGAGGAGGGTGCCAGAGCGACGACCGAGATCGGTGAGGTCATGCGCGAGGTCGGTCGCGTGGCCCCCGAAGACGACGCCTTCGACACGCTCGCCGTGATGAACCAGTCCGGCAGCTCGACGGTGATCGTCGAAGCCGACGGCGAGGTCGTCGGCGTGCTCACCCAGTCGGACTACGCCCACGCCATGACGATCCGGCGGGGCTTCCAGGGCGCCGCGACCGGCGCGTTCTAACCGTTAGTCTTCGGAGGACTGCTCGCAGTCAAGTTCACAGGTCGATCCGTTCGAGGTCCTGCTCGAGCGCCGCGACGTGGTCGTTGTACGCCCGCACGAATCCGCGGAACCGGGGCAGGTATTCACGGATGTCGGCGGCCGATGGCGGCCCGTACTGCGACAGTAGATAGAGGCCGTTGGACCCGCCAGCTCGCAGGTACGTCGCGCTGTCGCGTTCCCACTTCAGCTCCCAGCGGATGCCGTCGACGCGCGTCGTGAACGTGCCGTACTCGTCCCCCTCGTACCGATGGAGTTCGCCGGCGATCACGGTGCAGATCTCCTCGACGCGGTCGAGGACCCGGTCGCGTTCGGCGACCACGGTCTCGGTCGTTTCCACGGTCGGAAAATTGGTAGCGACGTCGTCGAGAGCCCCTTCGAGCGACCGGACGTGCTCGTTGTACGCCGCGACGAAGTCGTCGTAGTCGTCGAGCGCGGTCGCCAGCGCCGCCGGTTCCGGTGGCCGCTTCGTCGAGACGACGTAGGTCGCGGACCCGGACGCCGGTGAAAAGCGGAGATACTCGAGGGCGCCCGCCTCGTACTTGACCGTCCACTCGCCGCCCGGCGTGTCGAACGTTTGCTGGCCGTAGTCGCCGCCGTACAGCGTCGCTAGCTGGTAGGCAATCTGCCCCGCGTGGTCGCGTACCTCCTCGAGGACCTCGTCGCGCTCGGCCGCAACGGCGTCGACGTCAGTGACGTCGAGCGCCGACAGATCGGTCATGGGCGACCCAGGACCCGAGAGCGGTTAATCTGCGCGTTCCGCATCCCGGACGGACCGGTGACCTCGAGTGGTCTCCGGAAACGGCCCCGGGTGACGTCGACTATCGTTTGGAGTCAGTCGCGGCGTCACTCCTCGACGTAGGGGTCCTCGATGTCGACGTCGCCACCGATCCAGGCGCTCAGGCGGCGCGTGACGACGTCGAAGACGACGACGAGCGGGTACAGCGAGCGCTCGACGAGCGATATCGGGCCGGCGACGGTCGGTGCCCACTCTCTGGCGTGGCCGAGCCCGTAGGACTTCGGCACGATCTCGCCGAACACGAGGACGATGAAACTGGCGAGCACCGTCGCCACCGTGACGGCGCCGCCGGCGGGCAGGAACTTGATGACGATCACGGTCGTGAGGCTGGCGATGGCCATGTTGACGACGTTGTTGCCGACGAGGATCGTTACGAGCAGTCGATGGGGGTCGCTTCGGAGCTCCTGTAAGACCGCGATCCGGGCGTCGCCGAGGGATTCCTGTTCGGTGATCCACTCGTCCGACAGTGTGAAGATCGCCGTTTCACTGCTCGAGAAGAACGCGCTCAGTGCCACGAGGCCGGCGATCGCCGCGCTGCCGGCTAGCGTGAACGTGTCGAGTGCCATACGGAGCCACCGTCGCCACGACTGAAAAAGGGTCACGCTGTCGGTGGCCGGACTGGCCAGCCCGACAGCGGTGCCGACACGGCCCGGTCGGCGGACGAGAGGCGAATAGTGGGTTATAAACTGCCGACGCGGCCACGTCCACGTATTCGTGGCTCACGAACGTGTCCCGACTCGTCGCCGCGGCTGGGCAGCCGGTCCGCCGTCGGACGGCGCGGTCACGGTATCGGACGGCGCGGACACGGTGTCGGACGGCCCCGTCTCGCTGCTGGAGGCGACGCCGTGATCCCGGCGATCCGCCGGCTGGTCCCGGGACTCGCCCTCCTCGGAGCCGTCGCCGGCGGGGCCGCGGTCGTCGGGACCGCGCTGCCGGTCGTGACCCCGCTGCTGCTCGCCATCGGGCTCGGAGCCGTGGTCGCCAACACCGTCGGCGTCCCGCGTCGCTTCCGCCCCGGCGTCGCGACGCACTCGCGACTACTCGAGGTCGCCATCGTGTTGCTCGGCGCCCGCCTCTCGCTGGACGCTATCGTCGCCGCGGGCCCGCGACTGGCCGCGCTGGTGCTCGGCATCGTCGGGTTCGGGCTGGTCGTCGTCACTGCGCTCGCCAGGATCGCGGACCTGAACGACCGACTGGGCACGCTGCTGGCTGCCGGGTCGTCCATCTGTGGCATCTCCGCGGTCGCGGCAGTCGCCCCGATCTGCGAGGCCGAGGACTCGGAGGTCGCCCACGCTGCGGCGACGATCCTGTTGTTCGACGCGGTGACCCTCCTCGTCTTCCCGGCCGTCGGCCGGGTGCTGGGGCTCGACTCGACGGTCTACGGCGTCTGGATCGGGCTCTCGATGTTCTCGACCGGACCAGTCGCAGCTGCCGGGTTCGCGCACTCGGCAGTCGCCGGCGAGTGGGCCACCGTGACGAAACTGGCCCGGAATGCCCTGATCGGCCTCGTCGCCGTGGGGTACTCGGTCCGGTACGTCGGAGGCGTGGGCAACGCACACCAGCGCGTGCCGCGGGCTCGCCGGATCTGGACGGAGTTCCCGACGTTCCTCCTGGGGTTCCTACTACTCGCAGTGATAACGACGCTCGGCGTGGTGCCCGCAGCGGTCGTCGACGCCCTCGTCGCCACCTCGGACGTGCTGTTCCTGCTCGCGTTCGCCGGCCTCGGGTTCGACATCTCGCTGGCGGCGATGCGGAAAACCGGGGTCGTGCCCATCGCGGTGGTCGGTACCTACCTCGTCGTCGCGAGCGGCCTGGCGTACGTCCTCGTTGCTCTCGCGTTTTAAAAGAGGGGCCCGCGTTCCGGAAGGAGGCCACGCCACGTTGCGAGTGCCGCTGGAAAGCGCGTGGCCGGTCAGTCGTCCGACGACGCTGCTGTGTCGTCGAAGCCACGTGGCTCGTCCAGGCCGTCGGCGCCGTCGCCGCCGGTGGCGCCCGGCGGACGTAGGTCGTCGAGGGCGACGGGGTCAGCCTCCCCGTCCAGCCCCTCGATACGGACGCTGGCGACCTTGTACTCCGGGATCCCCGAGGTCGGGTCGAACGCCTCCTGGGTCAGCTCGTTGACCGCGCCGGCGGCGAAGTGCATCGGGATGAAGACGGTGCCGACGCCGACCCGGTCGGTCACCTCCGCCCTGACGGCGATCTCGCCGCGGCGCGACGAGACGCGGACGTAGTCGCCGTCGGCGACGTCGAGGGCGTCGGCGGTTTCGGGATGGATCTCGACGAACGACTCGCCGACGTGGTGCATCAGCCCCTCGACGCGGCGGGTGAGCTGCCCGGTGTGCCAGTGGTAGAGGACGCGCCCGGACGTGAGCGTGAGCGGGTACTCCTCGTCGGGCAGCTCGTTCGGCTTGCCCATGTCGGCCGGGACGAAGCGGGCGAGCCCGTCGTCGAAGTTGAACTCGCCGTCCTCGTAGTCGTAGAGGTACGGCGTCCCGGGGTGGTCCTCGTCGGGTACCGGCCACTGGAGCCCGTGCTGCTCGCCGCCCTCGAGACGGTCGTAGGAGACGCCGCCGTAGATGGGCGCGACGTCGGCGATCTCGTCCATCACCTCGCGCGGGGCGTCGTAGTCCCAGTCGGCGCCCAGCCGCCGCGCGAGCGACTGCGTGATCGCCCAGTCCTGTCTGGCCTGGCCGGGCGCGTCGGCGGCGCCGCGAACGCGCTGGATCCGGCGCTCCGTGTTGGTGAACGTCCCGTCCTTCTCGGGCGAGGTGGCCGCGGGGAGGATCACGTCGGCGTGCTCGGCGGTCTCCGTCTCGTAGATGTCCTGCACGACGAGGAAGTCGAGCGCCTCGAGGGCCTCCTCGGCGTGGGAGACGTCGGGCTCGGAGAGCGCCGGGTTCTCGCCGACGACGTACATCCCGCGAAGGTTTCCGGCGAGGGCCTCGTCCATCATCTCGGGCACCTTGAGACCGGGCCCCTCGGGCGGGCGCTCGCCCCAGGCGTCCGCGAACTTCTCGAGCACGTCCTCGTCCTCGACGGACTGGTAGCCCGGGAGGCTCCCCGGCAGGGTTCCCATGTCGCCGCCGGCGCCCTGGACGTTGTTCTGGCCACGGAATGGTGAAAGGCCCGCGCCTGGCTTGCCGAGCTGCCCGAGGACCAGGGCGAGGTTCGCCAGCGCGAGGCAGTTCTGCGTGCCGTGGCTGGACTGGGTCATCCCCATCGCCCAGCCGATGATGAGCGAGTCGGCGGTACACACCGTCTCGGCAGCCTCGACGAATTCGTCCTCGGGGATGCCGGCGAGCTCCTCGACGCGCTCCGGCGTGAACGGCTCGACCTTCTCGCGGAGCGCCGCGAAGTTCTTCGTGTTGCGCTCGATGAACGCCTCGTCGTGGTGGTCGTGCTCGATGGCGTAGCGGATCAGGCCGTTGATCCACGCCACGTCGAAGCCGGCCTTCGTCCGGCAGAAGTGGTCGGCGTGCTCGGCGATGCCGACCTTGCGCGGGTCGAAGACGGCGAGGTCGGCGCCGTCGCGGACGTTCCGCTTGATACGTGTCGCCAGCACCGGATGCGACTCGGTTGTGTTCGAGCCCGTGATGAGGTAGGCGTCCGCCTCGCCAACGTCCTCGTTGATGCGGTTCGTCATCGCCCCGTAGCCGACGGTCTGCTGGAGCGCGGCGACCGTCGAGGAGTGACAGAGCCGCGCGCAGTTGTCGACGTTCCGCGTCCCGAGCACCTGGCGGGCGAACTTCTGGACCAGGTACGCCTCCTCGTTGGAGCCCTTCGAGGAGGCCAGGGCGGCCACGGCGTCGGGGCCGGACTCGGCCTGGATCTCCCGGAGGCCCTCGGCGACGCGGTCGAGCGCCTCGTCCCAGGAGACCTCGTGGAGGTCGCCGTCGTCGTTCCGGACGAGCGGCGCGGTGATCCGCTCGTCGGAGTTGGCGAACTCGTGGCCGAACTTCCCCTTCACGCAGGTCGAGAAGTCGTTGGCCGGCGCGTCGCTCGGGTCGTCGAGCGCCTCGACGCCCCGGTACTCGCCGTCCTTCGCGGTCATCTCGAAGCGGCAGCCGACCGCACAGAAGCCGCAGGTCGTCTCCTCGGTGTCGACGCTCGCGAGCCGGGCGTCGCTGACGCGGTCCGCGACGTCGAACAGGCGACCCTCCGAGAGCGTCTTTGCCGCCAGCGACTCGGCCGCGTGCTCGCCGGCGAGGAACGCCTCCTTCCCGTATGACTCGAGCGTCTCCGTCGCCGACCGCTTCGCCTTCGCCATGAAGCGGGCGACGCCGGACTTCGACTCGGGGTCGGCGAGGTCGTCGGCGTCGACGACGTGGTCGGCGTCGCCACCACGTGCCTCGGCGACGTGGTCCGGCCGGCCGTCGCCCGCCTCGACGCCGCGGTTCGGCGCGGGCGTGTCGTCGAGCGTCTCGACAGGTTCGTGCTCGACGGCCTCCCCGATGGAGTTGCGATGGTTGAAGCCCGGGATCGGAAGCGTCGCCATGCCAGCCATTCCCTTCTCCGTAATCGAGCCAGTCGGGCAGACCGTCGCGCAGTGGCCACAGGAGACGCACTCGGAGTCGGCCATCGTGTCGGCGTCCGACTGGAAGCCGATCCGGGTGTCCTGCCCGCTGCCCTCGATCCGGAGGACGCCCTCGGCCTGTACGTCGTTGCAGGCCTCGACGCAGCGGTTGCAGGTGATACACTTGTTCCGGTCGATCTGCATGAACGGCGAGGTGTCGTCGAGCGGCTCGTACGCGTCGCGGTCGTCGAAGACGCCGTAGCGAGGCTCCTCGACGTCGGTCTCGATGGCGGCGTCCTGCAGCTCGCAGCGCCCGTTCTGGTTGCAGGTCGTACACCGGAGGTTGTGATTCGAGAGCACGAGGTCGAGATTGACCTCGCGAGCCTCCGCGGCGTCGGGCGCGTCCGTCCGCACGGAGAGCCCGTCCTCGACGGGATGGGAACACGCCGGTACGAGGCCCTCGGCGTCGGTCTCGACCATGCAGGTCCGGCACTCGCTTCGCGGGCCGATCTCGTCGCCGCACTCGGAGTCCCGGTCGTAGTGACAGAGCGCGGGCACGTCCTCGGCGGCGCCAGTGGCCTCCAGCGCCTCGATGACCGTCGCGTCCGACGGGACGGTGATCTCGTCGCCGTCGACGGTGAGAGTCGCCGGCGATGGGCTTCCGTCTCCGACAGCCGGGTCGTTCGCGGTGCCGTCGTTGAAGTCCTCGGTCAACGGCGTCTCGTGGGTCGGGTTCTCGGTGTCCGGCACGCTCGGGAGCGAGCGATCCGGGGTAGATTCGTCTGTGCTCATGGGTTAGATCTTACAGGTACCGCTGGGACAGCGACCGTTCGCGTGGGCGCGGAACTCCGGTTCGAAGGCCGCGAGCGCGGTCCGGACCGGGCGGCCCGCCGTGACGCCGAACGTGCACGTCGACGACCGGGCCATCACGCGGGCGAGCTCGCGAAGGCCCTCCGCATCGTACTCGCCGTCGTAGACGGCCCGGAGCTTCTCGACGAGCTGGGTCGTCCCCTCGCGGCACGGGACGCAGCGGCCGCAGTTGGATTCGCTCGCGAACCGACTCCGCTCGCCGACCTCGGCGACGACGCAGCGCGAGTCACCGAGCAGCTCGACGACGCCGTTCGTCCCGAGACCGGCGCTGTCGAGCGAAGGGGCACTCGCCGGCACGTCCAGGTCGGGCGCGAACCCACCGAACTGCCCGCCCACGACGGCCGTCTTGAACTCGTCGCCGGTGACGGCGTCCGTGACCGTCGCCAGCGAGCTCCCGGTCGGCAGTTCGACGGTCGCCGGAGCGTCCACGTCGCCGGCGACGGTGACGAGGCGAGTTCCCGGGTCGGCGTCGGCCGGTTCGAACGGGGCCGCCGAACCGACCGCGTCCGGGGCTTCGAGCGCCCGGTACACCTGCGCCAGCGTTCGCGGCGTGTGGACAACCGTCGGACGGCCGTAGAGCCCGTGTTCGGCGGGCCCTGGCGGGCGGATGCGCGCCTCGATGCGGTCGGCGCCCTCCAGCGCCTCCAGCGCCATCGTCTCCTCGCCCGCGGTGAACGTGTCCGGGCCAGCGACGACCTGTGGGACGACCGCGAACTCGTCGCGAGCAGCGTCGATAGCCCGGGTGAGACGGTCGTGGAGGCCCTCGGCGGACTCGTTGCAGTAGACGATCACGTCGCTCGCGTCGACGAACTCGGCGACGGCGACGGCCGCGTCGAGGACGGGGTACGGCGCGCCGCCGAGGAGGGTGTCCGCGGCTCGCGAGCGCTCGTCGGCCTCGTTCGCGTTGACGACGACGACCGGCTCGCCATCCGCGTCCCGGGCCGTCGTCCACTCGTCGAACACCGGGGCGTCAGTGGCGGCGTCGCCGCGACCGCGCCCGAGCAGTCCCATTGACTCGACGGATTCGAGCTGAGCATCGGAGAGGAATGCGTGGTCCGCCGGCTCCGCCGGGTCGACCCAGCCGCACGGTCCCAGCGCGAGCCGGTCGCCGACCGAGAGCGGGCCCGATTCGGGCACCGGGAGTCGGTCCGGTTCCGGGTCGTGGTCGACGACGGCGTCGGCCTCGTCGGTCGGAAGCGTGCCGGTCGCGACGTCGTCGACGAACCGCGTGACAGCGTCGGCCGTTGGCGTGTAATGGAAGGTCGTCGTCCCCTCCTGCGTGCAGAGGACGAGCGGTTCGATGGCGTCGATCCCGGTGGGTCCCGTCTCGATGACGGGAACGTCGCTGGTCGCGGCCCGGGCTGCCTCCACGAGTCCCATGGCCTCGGCTTCTGCGGCGGCGTCGGCGGCAGCGGCGGCGGTCGGACTACCAGCCACGCGGACGGTGCCGGCGGACCCCCTGTCCCGATTCATGTCCGAAACAGGTGGGTGGAGATACAAGAAGACAGCGCTCGATACGTCCTGCCCGGGGGAGATCCCTGCCCGAGGGAAGCCGGGGACCACTCGCGGACCCCTACACCTTTCTCGCCGTGGTCGGATGTCGAGGTATGCACTGGCAACGACTGGCCGGGCTCGTCCTCAGCGGTGTCGGCGTCGGAGGGTACGTGATCGGGGTGTACGTCCCGTACACGGGTCGCGCATTTTCGATCACGGTGCTCATGGTCGGCGTCGCGCTGGCCGCGATCGGTAGCCCCGATACCACGGAAGCGACGGAGGCAGCGGAATGACCCTGGACGCCATCGTCTACACGCCGGACGGCGTGGAACGACACCAGAACGTCAACGTCGAGGCCGTTGCCGGCGCGGTCGCCGGGAAACCGTGGCGGCAAGCCGAGGAAGCCGAGACGACCGGGATGCGAGCCCTCAGGGAACGGTTCGACATCCACCCGCTCGCGGTGGAGGACGTGCTGGACGACCAGACGCGGCCGAAGACCGAGGAGTACGATGGCCACACGTTCGTCCTCATGAAAACCACGCAGCTGAGCCAGCGGGAGGAGGTGGAGTTCAAAAAGGAGGTCCGCACGCACTCCGTCGGCTTCTTCATCGGGCAGGACTGGCTGGTCACCCTGTCGCCGACCGAGAACGACGCGATCGACCCCACGGACCCGAAGTGGGAGCGGTACGGCGAGCGGAGCCTCGACCGCGGCACGGACTTCCTCGCCTATCGGCTCATCGACGGCATCGTCGACGACTACTTCGGCGTGCTCGACGAGATCGAGGACGACATCGAAGCGGTCGAGGAGCGGGTCCTGACCAGTCCCGACCCGCACATGCTCGAGGCGCTCAACGAGATCCGGCGCGACCTCCTCGCGTTCCGCAAGGTGGCCTGGCCCGCCCGCGAGGCGATATCGGCGCTCTCCCGCGGTGACATCCCGCAGGTGGCCGACGAGAACGAGAAGTACTTCCGGGACGTGTACGACCACCTCGTCCAGGTCGTCGACCTCATCGAGACGTACCGCGACCTGACCGGTGGGTCGCGGGACATCTACCTGAACGCGGTCTCGCAGTCGACGAACGACGTGATGAAGACGCTCACCGTCGTCGCAACCATCTTCATCCCGCTCACGTTCGTCGTCGGCGTCTACGGGATGAACTTCGCCGACACGCCGTTCGCGATGCCGGAGCTCTACTGGACGTACGGCTACCCCGCGACGATGCTCGGCATGATCGTGCTCGCCGGCATCATGCTCATCCACTTCCGGCGACAGGACTGGATCTGATCGCCCGCGATCGGGGTGGGGCGACAGCTGGCCCCTGGACCGACGCCGACGCGCTCGGCGACGGCCTCGACCCATCCGGCGACCGACGGAGCGCCCAAGAGTCATTAGGGAACCGCCGTATCGGACACCATGGACGGAGCACCAACCCTCGACGTCGAGATCACGGCCCAGGCGCCGCTGGGCGACGTGCTGGTCGTCGGCGTCGCCGACCCCGGCGTCGCCGGACTGTCCGCGACAGACCACCTCGTGTCCGCTCTCGAGACCACGCAGGTCGGCCACGTGTCGACGCGGCACCTCCCCGACCTTACCCCCTTCTCCGAGGGTCGCCCGCGGCATCCGATTCGACTCTACACTGCACCCGCGGCCGACCTGACGATCCTCGTCGGCGAAGTGTTCCTGCCCGTCGGCATCGCGGACCAGTTCGCTGACGCCCTCACGGAGTGGGTCGCCACGACCGGGATCGACGAGATTACCGTAGTCCACGGCGCGCCGTTCCAGCACGCCGAGACGGACCACGTGGTCTCCCACGTCGCGACCGACGAGTACCGGGCGCGGCACTTCGACAGCGACGGGACGGCGGTCGGCGACGACGCCGCGGAAGCCGGCGCGTCGGGTCACGAGGACGCTGAAGCCGGCACGTCGGGCGAGGACGTACCGGGTGAGGACACGCCCGGAGACGACACGCCCGGCGACGACGCCCCCGGCCAGGAGATACCGCCGCTCTCGGGCGGCTTCTTCGACGGCGTCCTGGGGGAGCTGCTGGTCCGGGGGATGGAAGGCGACCTGCCGCCGGTCGGCGTCCTGGTGACCCCGAGTCACCCGCCGGGTCCCGACCTCGACGGCGCGCTCAGGCTCCTGGGGAGCCTCCGGACCGTCTACGGGGTCGACGTCGACGAAACCGACCTCCGACGGCGCGCCGACGAGATGCGACAGTACTACCGCGAGCTCTCCGAGCGAATGCAGTCGCTCCGGGACGGGGAGGAGGGCCGGCGAGGTGAGGAGTACCCGCACGACCGGATGTACATGTGACACCGCCGGTGTTCCGATCCAGCTCTGCGGCGGGAGCTCACGCGTTCCATCCCTCTTAAATAAGGTCGGTTGGGCGGGGCCAGCCGATGGGTTGGGACGGACGACGAACGCGTCCGACAGTAGTCGCGACTCGTTCACGCCCCGTATGAAAGGGTCCGAGTGCCAGCCCCGCCCGCGACGACGGCTCCGATGGCAAAGCTTCGCCCAGGTCTCAGGTACTCGTCCGGATACAGTTACCTTCGAAAATCGGCCCCTAATTTCAGACGACTAACTAAAAGAGAGAATATATAGCACGAATGTTCTAGAGATTTTCATAACTCCGTTTATTTTATCACACCCGAAAATGAGCACTCACGCACATGTCGTTGGATCTAGTAGATCTATCGGGAAACACCTCAGCTTCGCCCAGTAAACGAAATGTAAGAAAGGTATTATGTCTTGTTACCGTCGCGATCGTCGCTCTCTCGGCTTTTGCTGGTCCGGCGACAGCGACCGGTAATGTTGCGGTAGACGTCGAGGACGACGGCGTCGACGCCGAGACGAATCACAACTGGTCGATCACGGTCGGCTCGTCCGTAAGCGAGAACCTCACCCACGTCAAACTGAATTATACCAATAACAACACCTCGGTCGCCGCCGTGACTGCCGACGACGTCGTCGTGACAGTCAACGGTAGTCAGGTCGGAACGATCGACTCCGTCACCGCGGAGAACGGTGGAGAGGTGCTGAACGTCTCCTTTGCCAGCGGCGACCAGCCCGTTCTCACTGGTGACGAAACGGTGGCCGTCAACACGACCGGGAACAATATCACGAACCCGAGTACCGCCGGCACCTACGAAGCGAGCGTCGAACTGTACAACCGGACGGAGTTCGCGTCCGGAACGACGTCCTTCGAGGTCGTCTCCGGCGAGTTCACCGGCACTGTATTCAATGCGAGCGATGGAAGCGTACTCGACGGTGCGACGGTTTACGTGCTCAACGGCTCGGAGTTCGTGACGTCCACCACGACAAACGGAACTGGCGAGTACGCTCTCGAACTCGCTCCCGGAACCTACGACGTTGTGATCGATCGGAAACACTACGAATCCGAGTACTTCCCCGATCTTGAAATCAACGCCAGCGAGACCAAGGAGATTAACGCGTCGCTCGACCCGACAGGGACGCTGAACGGAACCGTCACGAACGCGAGCGACGGGAGCCAGATAAGCGGGGCGAACGTCTCGATCAAGAACAGTACTTCCGGTGCGTTCTACCGGAATACGACCGACAACAACGGTGACTACAACGAGACGGTCGCTGCCGGAACGTACGAGGTCGTCGTCGACGCCGACGGCTACGTGTCGAACACGACCACGAACGTCTCCGTCGGGGTGAACGAAACCGCGACGTTCGACGTCGAGCTTACGCCCGCGGCCACGCTGAACGGAACGGTCGTCAACGAAAGCGACGGGACGCCCATCGAAGGCGTTAGCGTACTGGCTATCGATCCCGACGACGGCTCCATCGTTACGTCGAGCGAAACTGGTTCCGCGGGAGAGTACCAGCTCGACGTCCCCCCTGGGACCTACGACGTCGTTGCGACCGACCCGAAGAGCCGGTACGAGGATAGTTTCGAGGTCGACGTCGACGTGTCCGGCGAGGGCGCGCAGCTCGACCTTGCGATGGCTGAGGCGCCCGAAACCGGCACGATCACCGGTCGCGTCGTCGATGACGACGGCAACGGCGTCGCGAACGCGAGGGTAGAGGCCATCGACAGCACGTACACCTATTTCAATTCGACGACGACCGAGGAGGACGGAACGTTCACCCTGAAGGTGCCTGCGGGAACCTACGAGGTTAGCGCGGACGCCGAAGGGTATGCGGAGGGCATAGACACCAACGTCACCGTCGACGGGAACGCCGACACCACGGCCGCGATCGAACTCGCGGAACCGGCGTACATCAACGGGACCGTGACGAACGCGAGCGGCCCGGTCGAGCGAGCCTTCGTCGTCGCCGAGGGCGACGGACGGATGCTGTACGACGTCACCGACAGCGACGGCAACTACAACGTCACCGTTCCGCCGGGCAATTACTCGGTGACGGTCTTCGAGCAGGGCGCGACGGCGTCGACGGAGTTCGTCGACCTGACTGCCGGCGACCGCTCTCAGGCTGACTTCGAGCTGAAAGCGACGGAAGTGACCCACAGTTCGGTCGAAACGTCGAATTCCGGCGTCGACACCGCGAACCTCTCGATGACCGCGGACGTGCGGGCCGGGATGATGCACGTCCAGCTGCTCAACGAAAGCTCGAGCACACCCCGTGGGTACCCGAACGACCTGGAGGGTCTCGGGGTCGATCGCGACACGGAGTTCGTCATCAACATCACCGTGACGAACTACACCCCGAATTCGCTCCTGTGGGGCGCTCGTGGTGTGGAATGGGAAACGACCCAGAACGAGACCAACCAGAACGCGACCGATATCACGATCCGCACGAAGGCCGTCAATCTCCAGGCGATTACCAACAAGTCGACCCCCGTCGGGCCGCTCATGACGCAGGACCCGAGCGAGGTCCAGTGGCCCTCGGGGGCCGACGACCGGGCGGACCTCGGGTGGAACAGGACGGTCTACTTCGGCCTCTTCGACATGTCCACCGCTCCGAAGGAGGTCCGTGACCGGTTCGACGGCATGACGGTAACGACCAACGCCCAGACGTTCTCGCCGCCTCGGATCGAGAACGGCTCCCTCCGGGTCTGGGTTGCCGGCCCCGGGACGACGGTGAACGGCAACCAGAACGACGGGTTCTACCGGGCCTTCATCCCGGACGCCCAGCTGAACGAGTGGAACATCGACGACCCGGAGACGGAGCTGACGGCCCGATACAAGGGTGAAAAGTCGGATTTCTCCGTGAACGAGACGAGCGAGGGTGCCTGGATCGAGCTCAAGAACCTCTCGTACTCCGCCGGTGTCGTCGAAGTAGTGGCTGACCCGAAGGAGTCGACGACTGATTCCACCGACGACTCCACGACCGACGACAGTACGACCACGTCCGACGACAGCTCGACCGACGACAGTTCGACCGACGACGACTCGGCCGACACCACTGACGAGACAACCGACGACACGACCGAACCGGACCAAAACACCGGTTTCGTCGAAACCGATCCCGCCGAGGCCGCGTACACTCGGATCGAGCAGCGACCCGTCGTGACCACCGACAACCGTTCCGTCGTCGAGTTCACGGCGGAGACCGCCGTCGATACGATCGTCTTCGAGGACGACGTCGGCGGGAACGTGACCGTCAGGGAACGGACGGAGCCTTCGGAGAGCCTGGAGTCACCGGCACTCCTCGCGCTCGAAATCGAGGTTCCCGAGGAGGAGCGCGAGTCCCCGGCGACGATCCAGCTGGCGGTCGATTCGAGCCGGCTCGACGAGGCGAACACGGAACCCGAGGAACTCGTTCTGGCACACCACTCCAATGGGGAGTGGACGACGCTGGAAACGGAGGTCGTCGAAGTGACGGACGAGGAGGTGGTACTGGAGGCCGAAACGCCCGGCTTCTCCGAATTCGCGGTGACCGTCGACGAAACGACGACCGAGGAAACGGCGACCGAGACCGCGAGTGAAACGGCGACCGCGACGTCGACCGAGACGACGACGCAGACGGCGACGGAGACCGGGACTGCAACACAGTCCGAAGGGAGTACCCCAGGGTTCGGTCCTGCACTCACCCTCCTGGCGATAGTGTCCACTGCAATGCTGACACGGCGCCGCTAACCGCTGGAGTCCCCTTTTCAAGTATCAGTTACCGTCTCGCCGCTCTCTTTCCGAACGAAAACACGCGGCGACGTCTCGAACCAGCTACCCGATGGTGAGAAACAGATCCCAAGTCGAATGACGGTAACAGAGGTGGTCCTTCAGAAAAACCAGGGTACTGTATGGGTCGGGGCGGATTCGAACCGCCGGCCTGCTCCGTGTGAAGGAGCCGTCATAACCGAACTAGACCACCGACCCGCTCGCCTCCACGTATCCGACGTTCGGACTTAAGGGTTGCTTTGTCGGGTGCGCCGCACCGGCGCCGAGTTCGAAAAAACGCTGACCGACCGGAGTTAGGCCGAGTCGTTCCCGCCACGGAGGCCGCTAAGCCTGCGTCGCCCGTCGTCGACGGCGGAACGGACCGTCACCCGGGCGCGCTCGCCGGCGGTCCGCAGTCGGGTCTCGACCCGCTCACGTCGGGACACCTCCTCCTTCTCCAGCCCGAGTCGGGTCCGGACGGCGTCCTCGACGGGCGCCAGCTCCGTCTTCACGCCGGCGACGAGCTTGGTTGCCGTGCGACCGAGGTAGTACCGCGCGTCTTTGAAGTGCGGGTTCATATCTGTCCTTTCGCGTGCAACGGATATATCTGTTGTGGTGAAAAGGACAGAATTAGTTTAAAAGGGAGTTACTGGGAACGCCTCAAACACTCGGTACGCTATGCAGTGTGCAGGTGACCCAGACTTGCCTTGGACCAGAACAGCGAGAAAGCCCTCGGCCGCTCTTGCTTATAAACTGGAAGGACGGGTGCAGACGCTGCTACACTTGACAGCACCGCAAACAACGGGAAAGCCCTCGGCCGCTCGCGGTCGCTGTCCTCGAAAATCGGAGATTTTCGGGCTCCGAGAAATCTTCGATTTCTCGCGAAGCGACATATCCGCGCCTCTCCGCCGCGAAAGACGTTCCGGGCTGCCTGCAGTAGCGGGCTGCCGGGCTGCGACTTTCTGGCCTCCGCTCGCTCCGCTCGCGAAGACACCGCCCGGCGCGGATAGGGGTCGGCTCAGCGACTCCGCTTCGCCGCGACCACTGGAAGACGGTCCGGGCTGCCTGCAGTAGCGGGCTGCCGGGCTGCGACTTCCAAGCTCTCGTTCACTTCGTCGCCGGCGCGGCGACGGCGCGCCGGCTGCCCGAGAGACCTCCGGTCTCTCGCTGTTCACGAGACCGCCCATCGCCCTTTCAGTCCGCCAGGAACGCGACCGCACAGCAACCGCAACCTCGACAGCGACAGCACCGCAACCGCAGTTCCTCAGTCCTCCCCAGCCTCGGCCGGGGCGCGCCGGCACTGCACCGCAACGCGCGGCGCGCCCCGCCCTCCCTCGCACGCGTTGCTCGCGCGCGCCGGCCGCTCAGCACCGCACGCTCGACAGCCGGCGCACGACGACCGCTCAGCAGCCGCCGCGAACGACGCCCGGCCACCACTCCCGGGCGGGACTGAAAGGGGCAGTCGCTGAGCGGGACGCCCTGCGAAGTAAGCACAGAGCCGACGAACGAGCGAAGCGAGTGAGTCGGCGAGGCGCGCAGCGAGCAGCGCGACCGCTCAGCGGCTGGGGCTTTCAAGACATGCTGAGTGGTCTACCGAGCACCAACGACCGAGTCTATTTATAAGCACAACCGGTCAACAGCTGCGAGTTTTAAGGCATGCCAGGTGGTCTCACAATCGATGGTGACACCAGATCGACCGAACAAAGACAAACCAAAATCCCCAACGAGACTCAGTACGTCGGCGACTCCTCGGGTTCGCCGTCGCGAGCGTTGACGACGCGAGCGATGGTGAACAGCGCGTCCGAGAGGCGATTCAGGTAGGCGACGACCTCCTCGTTGATCGCCTCCTCGCGGGCGAGCGCGACGGCGCGGCGCTCCGCGCGGCGCGTGACCGAGCGCGCCTGGTGGAGCGCCGCGCCGGCCTCGCTGCCGCCGGGGAGGATGAACGACTGGAGCGGTTCGAGCTCCTCGTCGAACTCGTCGATCCAGTCCTCGAGCTGCTCGGTGTGGCCCGGCTCGATGGTGGGGTCGCCCTCGTCGGGCTCGGGGTTCGCCAGGTCGGCCTGCGCCACGTGGAGGTGGTTCTGGATGGCCGAGAGGATCTCGTCGACATCGTCGTACCCCGAGGGGCGGACCGTCCCGACGACCGCGTTCGCCTCGTCGACGGTCCCGTAGGCCTCGATCCGGGGGTGCGTCTTCGAGACGCGCTCCATCGTCCGCAGGTCGGTCTGGCCCTCGTCGCCGCGACCGGTGTAGATGGTCATGCGAGTGTGCGCTCCACGTACTCGAGGATGTTGGCGCTCTCCGCCATCGTGACGCCGCGTTCCTCGTCCACGAGTACCGGTACCGCGCGCTGACCGCTCACGTCCCGAACCTCGTTCCGCCGCGAGTGCAGCGCCTCCACCCACTGCGTCTCGTACTCGATGCCGGCCTCCTCGAGCGCGTCGTGTACCTTCTCACACCACGGACAGCCGTCGAGCGCGAACAGCGTGATCGACATGCCCGAGGATTCGTGAGACGGGGCTATGAAAGTTGCCTCGTACAGGTCGGGTTCGGCCCCGGCGAGTGACCTTCACCTGTCGTCGCCGGCGACGCCCTCCGAGCGGAACTCGGCGACCGTCTCGCGGTCCGGCAGGGCCGTCATCGCGCCCTCGCCGGTCGTCGTGACGGCCGCCACGGCGCTCGCGAACGCCAGCACCTCCCCGAGCGGTTCGCCCTCGTACAGCGCCAGCAACGCGCCGGCGGTGAAGGCGTCCCCGGCGCCGGTGGTGTCGACCGGTTCCACGTCGAAGCCGTCGTAGGTCACCGTGGCCGGCCCCCAGGGTGCGTCCGCCGTCGCCGACGCGAACGCGCCGGATGCGCCCATCGTCAGGAACACCGTATCGGGACCCAGTTCGTGGAGTGCCTCGGCCAGTTCCGCCGGCGAGTCGCCCTCGATGCCGGCCGCGGCAAGGTCCTCCTCGGAGGCCTTCACCACGTCGGCGTGGCCGAGCATCTCGGCGAACAGCGCCGGGAAGTCGTCCTCCCACAACTCCGGGCGCGCGTTCGGGTCGAACCAGACCTTCGCGCCCTGCTCGCGGGCGCGCTCCGCGAGGTCGAGCGTCGCCTCGCGCGAGGAGCCGGACGCGAGGGCAACCCCGCCGACCGAGACCCAGTCGAGGTCGGCGAGCACCGCGTCCGGGACCGCTCCGGGTTCCAGTCGCGTATCTGCGGTGCCGTTCCGGTAGAAGGAGAACTCGCGGTCCGCGTCCTCGTCGTGCGCGACGAACGCGAGCGACGTCTTCGCGTCGGGGTCGCTGACGAGGAATCGCTCCGGTAGCCCCTCGTCGACGAGGGTTTCGAGGAGGTCCTCGCCGAACGGGTCGGCGCCGACGCGCGTCCAGAACCACGGGACTTCGCCGAGCCGGGAGAGGGCGACCGCGACGTTCGCGGGGGCCCCACCAGGTCGGCGCGTAAACGTCTCTACCGACGAGAGCGGGCCCCGACTCCCGGGGAGAAAGTCGACGAGCGTCTCGCCGGCGACGAGAACGGACGGGTGCATATCCGATCGTGGCACGGGCAGTTCCTAAAACCTCCGCGGCTTCCGGTCGTCGCGACCACCGTCGCTGCGGCAGCCGGTCGGCGCGACCACCGTCGCTGCGGCAGCCCGTCGGCGTGACCCTCGTCGCCGCGGCAGCCCGTCGGCGCGACGACGTGTCGTGGTCGCTACCGCGAGATGCCGTCGCCTTCGTCGGCGACGACGGCCCGGACCTCCGCGGGCGTGACGACGGCGACGTCGCCGGCGATGGTCCGCTTGAGCGCCGCGGTGGCCGCGGCCCACTCCAGCGACTCGGGCACGGAGCCGTCCCGCAGCCGCCGGGCGAGGAACCCGCCGACGAAGGCGTCGCCGGTGCCGACCGCGTCGTGCGTCTCGGTCGGGAACGACTCCTGCTCGTGGACCGAGCCCTCGTGGAGCGCCAGCGCGCCGTGCTCGCCGCGCGTCACGACGACCGTGTCGTGGTCGAACTCGTTGCGGAACTCCGTCGCGACCTTCGTCGGGTCGCCGGTCAGGTCGAACAGCGTCTCCGCGTCGCGGCGAGCCACGACGAGGACGTCGACGCCGGGTAGCAGCTGGGTGAGCGTCTCGCGGGCCTCCTCCGGCGTCCAGAGCTTCGCGCGGTAGTTGACGTCGAGGACGGTCCTCGTGTCCGCGTCGCGCGCGACGGCCAGCAGGTCGGCGGTCGTCTCCGCGAGCGTCCCGCTGAGTGCGGGCGTGATGCCGCTGACGTAGAACACGCCGGCGTCGCGGACGCGCTCGACGGCGAGCTCGTCGGCCGTCGCCGTCCGGACCGCGGCGCCCTCGCGGTCGTAGACGACGTTGGTGCCGCGGGGCTCCCCGCCATCCTCGAGGTAGTAGGTCCCGACGCGGCCGTCGTCGCTCCACGCGACGGCGGGGTCGACGCCGTGCGAGCGCACGTCGGTGGCGACCCGCCGGCCGAGCGGCGAGTCGGGGAGCTTCGAGAGCCACGCGCTGTCGACGCCGAGGTGCGCGCCCGCGGCGGCGACGTTGCTCTCGGCGCCGCCGACGTGGAGGTCGAGGCTGTCGGCCGATTGAAGGCGATCGCCGTCCGGGGCCGCGAGTCGCAGCATCGACTCACCGAAGGTAACGAGGTCGGTCATGGTCGGTCGTCGCAGGCCGGCCTGAAGACTCTCCCGGACGCAGCGCTGGAGGCTGGACTCCTTATAAACGCGGCGTCCGTGGCCACGAGATTCCCCTCGGTCATCGTCGCGGAATCAGGCCGGGTCGAACAGCGTCTCGCCCTCTACCATGTGGTCCTCGACGGTGTCCAGGTCGAGCGTGACGCCGATGCCGGGCTCTTCCGGGATCTCGATGTAGCCGTCCTCGATGACGTCCTCCTCGACGAGGTCGCTCCACCAGCCGAGCTCGTAGGAGTGGAACTCGACGGCCAGCGAGTTCGGGATGGAGGCCCCGACGTGGGCGGACGCGACGGTGCCGACCGGGGAGGCGACGTTGTGCATCGCGACGGGGACGTAGTACTGGTCCGCGACCTGGGCGATCTTCCGGGTCTCGCGCATGCCGCCGACCTTCGGCATGTCGGGCGCGACGACGTCGACGGCCTGGTTCTCGATGAGCCGGCGCAGCTCCGTCACGCGGTAGCGGTTCTCCCCGACCGTGATGGGCGTGAGCGTCGACTCCGTGACCGACTCCTGGACTTCGAGGTTCTCCGGCGGGACGGGGTCCTCGAGCCACCAGACGTCGTACTCCTCGATCTCGGCCGCGAGCCGCTTCGCGCTGCCGCCGGAGAACGTCCAGTGACAGTCGAAGGCGACGTCGGCTTTGTCCTTCACGCGCTCCGTCACCTGCTCGACGATCTCGGCCTTGTGCCGGATCTCGCCGGGGCGCAGGTGGCGGTTCGCGCGGTCCTTCTCGTGGCCCGAGGGCACGTCGAGGTCGAACTTCAGGGCATCGTAGCCGAGCTCCTCGACGACGCGCTCGGCCTCGTCGGCGCAGGCCTCGGGGTCGGCCTCGGCCTCGGTGTGACAGTCGCAGTACACCCGCATCTCGTCGCGGTACTTGCCGCCGAGCAGCTGGTAGGCGGGGACCTCGAGGATCTTGCCCGCGAGGTCGTGCAGCGCCACCTCGATGCCCGAAATCGCCGTCACCGTGACGCCCTCGACGGACCCCTCGCCGGACATCTTCTGGATCAGGTGCTCGTAGAGGCGGTCGATGTCCAGGGGGTTCTCGCCGACGAGGAACGGCGTCATGCGCTCGATGAGCTCCGGCACGCCAGCGCCCCAGTACGCCTCGCCCGTGCCGACGACGCCCGCGTCGGTGTACACGCGGACGAGCGTCCACGGGAAGTTCCCGTCGACCATCGTCGTCTGTACGTCCGTGATCTCGACGTCCCGACCGCCGCCACGTTTGGCCGTCACGCCCATGGTCTCCGCGGAGAGATCGCGCATCGTGTACTCCGCGTTCGGGTCGTGAAGGCTCTCGTAGTCCCGGCTCATGACTCCGTATTTAACTACGTTTGAAGTAAAAGTTTCGTAGATTCGTGGGCTCGGCCGCGCGGCGCCAGCCCAGCCTACAGCAGGTCCAGATCCTGCAGGTCGGCTTCGAGCGCCTCCCGGTCCGCGTCGTCCATCCCGCGGAGCGGCTCCCGCAGGGATCCGACGTCGAAGTCGACGTTCCGGAGCGATAGCGCGGCTTTCACGCCGGCCATGTAGGGGCCGCGCTTGAGCGCCGACCGGACGTCGTACACTCGGCTCTGGAGCTCCGTCGCCCGTTCCCTGTCGCCGTTGTCGTAGGCCTCGTACAGGTCGACCACGAGCTCCGGGAAGACGTTGGCGACGGCCGACACCATCCCCGTACAGCCCACGTCAAGCCCGGGTTTCAGCAGCGAGTCCGACCCAACGAGGAAGGTGAGGTCGGGGTTGTCGTCGATAGCCTGGCCGAGCCACGGCACGTCCTTGCTGGAGTCCTTCAGCCCCGCGAGGCCGTCGAGCGCAGCGATCTCGGAGAGCGCCGACAGCGACAGCGAGTTCCCGGTCTTGCTCGGGATGTGGTAGACGTACACCGGCAGGTCGACCGCCTCGACGACGCGCCGATAGTGTGCCACCGCGGCCTCGTCGTCGAGCGGAAAGTAGTAGGGAGTGACGACGACCACCCCGTCCGCGCCCGCGTCGGCCGCGCGGCGCGCATGCGAAACGGTCTGTTTCGTCCCGGGCGCGCCGACGCCCGCAATGACCGGGACCTCGTCGCCGACCTCCTCGACGACCGCGCGAACGACGCGTTCCCGCTCGTCGCCGGAGAGCAGCGGGAACTCGCCGTTCGTGCCGAGCGGAAAGACGCCGTCGACGCCGCCGTCGACGACGAACCGTGCGTGGGCCGCAGTTCCGGCCTCGTCGAGCGTGCCGTCCGCCTCGAACGCGGTCACCGTTGGGGGAACGACGCCCGCGAGCGAGAGCGGGTCGTCACGCCCCGGTGACGGTGCAATGTCTGGCATGCTTCCGGGTTCTAACGGTCCGGTCTTAACGATTCCGACGCCGGTACTTCGGATCTGTGTAAAAGTTCCGACGACGAGCCGAACCGGAGACAGTCCATATATTTAAATCAGAATCCGCCACCAACGGCGCTATGCCCTGATCAGCCGCCGCGGGACCGGTCGAGACGGGAGTCGTGGCGAACCGTCCCGCGTCCGAAGCGTCGTCGCCGGCGGCATCGCCAGCCGCGATCGCCGCCCAACATCGCCGCCCAACATCGCCGCCCGCCGTCGACGGCGACCGTTCAGCCACCTGTTCGCTACTCGAGAGACGCCAGTCGGTTGAGTGCGTACGTCATCCGGAGGGGATCGCCGGCGTTGCCGCGGTCGAACACCAGCTCGTCCGTGTTCATCACGTGGTCGAGGACGTCGCGGGAGGCGTGCTCGGGAGCCGCGGCGAGCCCGGCGTCCGCCTCGTCGATCCACCGCATCACGCGCAGGTCGCTCTTCGAGTCGCCCATCACCAGCGCGAACGGGTCCTCGATGTCGAGCACGTCGAAGGCGGCCTCGACGCCGACGACCTTGTTCAGCTCCAGCGAGCCGATCTCCGCCGCGTCGGCCTCGTAGTAGGCGACGTCGATACGCTCGAAGACGTCCGTTACCGCGTCGGGAATCGCCTCGGCCTGCAGCTCGGGCTGGCCGCCCTGCTTCTCGAGGACGCCGCGTATCTCCGGGTCCTGCGCGGCGTAGTAGGCACGGCTCCAGTTCTCGAACGGGCCGTCGACGGAAAGCGCCTCGGCGACGGCCTCGCCGAGCAGGTCCAGCTGATAGACGAGCGCCTCGTCGATGATCTCGCGGGCCCGGCCGCTCCCGGTCTCGAAGTTCGGCTTGAGGGTGACGTTGAACTCGTTGCCCTGGAGGTGACAGCCGTGCCGAACCGTCTCGGGCGCATCCGGGAGGATCCGCGAGCGCACGCGGTCGAACACGCCACGGATGTTATCGTCGAGATCGTCGTACAGCAGCTGCTTCGTGTGCCGGCCGTGCCCCGGCGTGAACACACCTGTCCCGGCTTCGTAAACGATGCTCAGGTTCCCCGAGTGGACCATTTCGTTGCCGAGCCCCTGGATCATGAATCCCTTGACGTTCTCCAGCGTCTGTCCCGTGCAGACGACGATGGGAATCCCGTCCTCGTGAAACTCGGTCAGCAGGTTGAGCGTCTCGCGCGGGATCTCGTTGTCGGTGCTCCCGGCCGAACGGAGCGTCTCGTCGACGTCGAGGACGAGCACGTTGACGCCGCGGTCGTGTTTGCCGAGCAGATCCAGCGCGGTGAACGCCTGCTCGCGGGTCGCGTACGACGCCAGCTCGGCGAACGTCTCACCCGTCTCCGGGAACGCCCGCCGGATCTCCGCGCGCCGCTCGTCGAGTTCCTCGCTCGCGTTCTGCCAGTGCTCGAGCGCGACGCGCGAGTCCACCGGCGGGAACACGTCGACGAAGTCCTGGTACGCGCGCAGCGTCTCCGCGTCGAACTCCTCGTACAGCCGATAGAGCTGGTCGTGGCGTCCCATAGGTGAAACAGGACCGGGAGCGACAAAGCCGCTCCGGCGAGAGTCGGTTCGAGAATTTACTCAGTTCACAATAAATCTTTTGTCGGTGCGGATAGAAGAGTCGGACATGAAGGCTATCGTGGTCCGTCGCGGGTCCGAAACCCCGGCGGTCATCGAGAAACCTCGACCGGACCCCGGGCCGGGCGAGGCGCTGGTGCGGACGCTCCGCGTGGGCGTCGACGGAACCGACCGCGAGGTCATCGCGGGAAGCCACGGGGAATTCCCCGAGGGCGAGGACCATCTGGTGCTGGGTCACGAAGCGGTCGGGGTCGTCGAGGACCCGAACGGGACCGATCTCGAGCGGGGCGACGTCGTCGCGCCGACCGTCCGCCGCGAACCGAGCGGCGGCGGCAACGGCTACTTTGAACGCGGCGAGCCGGACATGGCGCCGCCGGAGGACGCCCTCGAACGAGGGATCGCGGGCGCCCACGGGTTCATGGCCGAGTACTTCACCAGCCCCGCGGAGTATCTGGTGGCGATGCCGCGGGAGTTCGCTGCCGTCGGCTTCCTCGTCGAACCGATCAGCGTCTCCGAGAAGGCACTGGAGCTCGCCGCCGCCTCGCGGTCGTCGTTCCAGTGGGAGCCGGAGACGGCGCTGGTGCTCGGCAACGGCTCGCTCGGCCTGCTGACGCTCGCGATGCTGGACGAGTACGACCGCACCTACTGTCTCGGTCGCCGGGACCGACCGGACCCGACGATCGACCTGATCGAGGAGCTGGGGGCGACGTACGTCGACAGCCGCGAGACGCCGGTCGACGAGATCGCGGCCGTCCACGAACCGGCCGACCTCGTCTACGAGGCCACCGGCTACGCGCGCCACGCCTTCGACGCCGTCGAAGCACTCGCCCCGAACGGCGTGCTCGCGCTCCTCGGCGTCCCCGAGTCGTGGCAATTCGAGGTCGACGGCGGCGACCTCCACCGCGACCTCGTGTTGCACAACAAGGCGGTCGTCGGCAGCGTCAACTCCGGCGTCGGCCACTTCGAAGCGGCCGTCGACGCCCTCTGTGACATCCCCGGCTGGTTCCTCGACGCGTTCGTCACGGGCGTGTTCGCCCCGGAGAACTGCGAGGAAGCATTCGTCGACGACGAAACGACCATCAAGACCGCGGTCCAATTCGACACACTATGAAGAACGTAGACGACCTCATCGACAGCGCCGCCGGACTGGCCGAGCGCGGCCTCTCCAAGGGCGAAATCGCCGACGAACTGAACGTTTCCCGCGAGACCGCCTCGTGGCTGGTCGAGCGCGCCGACGGGACGCAGACGGAGCGGGAACCGGTCGAAACCGCGAGCCCCCACGACATCCACGTCGACTGGTCCGCACTCGGTCGCGACAGCGACCGGCTCGCACACACCGGCGCGTCGATGGCGGACCTCCTCTCGAAGCGTGGCGAGGACGTCGACCTCACCGTCGGCATCGAGAAGGCCGGTGCGCCGCTCGCGACCGTCGTCGCCCGCGAGCTCGACACGGATCTCGCGACGTACGCCCCACGGAAACACCAGTGGGAGGAGGGGGACATCGAGGAGCTGGGTGGCTCCTTCTCCCGCAACTTCGCCGGTATTCGCGAGCGGGAATGCTACGTCGTCGACGATACCATCACGTCCGGGACGACGATGGAGGAGACGGTGAAGGCGATCCGCGAGCAGGGCGGCACCCCCGTGGCCTGCGTCGTCCTCGTCGATAAACAGGGCGTCGACGAGGTTGCTGGCGTTCCCGTGTACTCGCTCCTCCAGGTGCTTCGCGTCGGCAACGGGGAGTGATCGGGGATCGACGTGCGGGACCCGGCGAGCGTAGGGAGTGACGAGAGTATTAAATGGTGGCGGGAAGGTGGTTCGTGTATGAGCAGCGACCTCCGCGAGGAACTCGAGCACGTCGGGTCGGTTTTCGACCTCGGCGAGTACGAGGTCGAGGCGTATCTCACGATCCTCGAACACGGCGAGATGACGGCTTCGGAGATCGCTGAGGGGACGGACATCCCCCAGCCGCGGGTGTACGACACCGTCCGTGACCTCGCCGACAACGGACTCGTGGAGATCCGGGAGTCTCGCCCGATGAAGGTACTCGCGGTGGACCCGGAGGAGGCGTTCGGCAGCATTCGGGGCTCGCTCGACCAGCTCGTCGACGACCTCGAGCAGCGATACACGGCGCCGACGCGCGCGCAGGAGGCCGTCTCCCTCGTGAAGTCGCGGTCGACGATCCTCCGATACCTCGGCGAGATCATCGAGTCCGCGGAGTACGAGCTCGTGCTCTCGCTTTCCCCCGACCTGATGGGGCGGTTCGAGGAGGAGCTCGCCGAGCGGCGCGAGGCCGGCGTCACGATCGACCTCCTGCTCTCGCCGGCTCGCGAGGTCCCGGACGCCGACGAGTTCGATTACGAGTCGGTCGCGACGCACGCGCGAGTGCGACGGGGCGTGACGACGCCCATCGTCGCCGTCGCCGACGGGACGTACTCGCTGTACACGACCCAGCAGGCGCTCCGGAACGACCAGAACCGCTACGGCGTCATCTTCAATCGCTCCGAGCTCGGCTTCCTCGTCTCCGGCTTCCTCAACACGGTGGTCTGGACTTCCGCGACGACGCTCACGCGGACGACGGACGAGCGCCCCTGGCCGCGACGCTACGCGACGATCCGGCGGTGCGTGGCGGATCTGGAGGCGGAGGAAGGCGACTTCTACGCGACGATCCGCGGACGAGACGTCGAAACGGGCGCGAACCGGACCGTGTCGGGCCGCGTCGTCGACGTTTCCGTGGGGACGAACCGCGAAACCGCGGCGATGACCGTCGATACTGACGGCCAGCGCATCGACGTCGGCGGGCAGGTCGCCGCGCTCGAGGCGGTCGAGGCCCACGAGATCGCCATCGATCGTGAGAAGCCTCCCGACTTATAAAGGGAGCTGCCTACCTGTCCAGTTGACCAGGAGTCAACGCCACAGGTCGAAGTAGGTTGTTGCGGGCGGCCTGCGGGCACCGTATCGGACTGATTGGGGCACAAAATCGGCCACCAGGGACCACCTCGCGAGTATTAACTCAATATATAATTAACATTCGGTAAGTTTAAGGTAGTAGTCACACACCATCGAACGAAGCAGAATCCCCTGATAATGACTCACGACGACACTCCACTTTCACGGCGAACGATTCTTAAAACGACTGGCGCGGCCGGAGCGGCCGGCCTCACCGGTCTCGCGGGCTGTGCAGGCGATGGCGGCGAGGGCGGCGACGGCACGGCGACGGAAGACGGCGGCGGCAGCGACGGTGATGGCGGCAACGCCCTCGAGATCGTCCACTGGTGGACAGCCGGCGGCGAGAAGGAGGCGCTCGACGCGCTGCTCTCGGGATTCAAGGAGGCCTACCCCGACGTGGAGGTCGAGAACAACCCGGCCCCCGGCGGTGCCGGCAGTGCGCTGGACACGGTCATCAAGAACCGCGTCCTCAACGAGGACCCGCCGTCCACGTTCCAGATCTGGCCCGGCAAGGCGCTGTTCCCGTACACGGACGCCGACCTCTTGAACGACATCTCCGAGAGCGTCTGGGGGAAAAACGACATGAAGTCGGCCTACCTCGACGGTGTGCAGGCCGCCGCGAAGGGCGGGACCGAGAACTTCGTCTCGGTGCCGATCAACATCCACCGGCTCAACAACCTGTTTTACAACAAGTCCGTTGTCGAGAGCGCGAACGTCGACCCCGAGAGCATCAACGACCCGAACCAGCTGCTCGACGCGCTGGACACGATTGCCCAGGAGACGGACGCGACGCCGATGGCTCACCAGACCCAGGCGCCGTGGTCGACCGTCCAGCTGTGGGAGACCGTCTTCATCGGCGAGCAGGGCGTCGGCGAGTTCGAGGACTTCATCGCCGGCAACGTGGAGTCCCTCGAAAGTGAGGTCAAGTCCTCCCTCGAACGCGTGAAAAGCTACAGCGAGTACTTCCCGGACGACGCCGGCTCCATCTCGTGGGACACGGCCAACTCCGCGGTCGTCGAAGGCGAGGCCGCCTTCATCCACCAGGGCGACTGGGCCGCCGGGCAGTACAAGGCGTCCAGCGACTTCGAGTACGACACCGACTGGGGCAACACCGCGTTCCCCGGCACGAGCGGCGTCTACTCGCTCGTGATGGACTCGTTCGTCTTCCCGACGAACAACCCGTCGCCCGAGGCGACGCGGAAGTTCCTCACCTACGCCGGCACGAAGGACGCCCAGCGCCGCTTCAACGCGAAGAAGGGCTCCATCCCGCCGCGCACTGACGTCTCGATGGACGAGTTCGGTCCCTTCCTGCAGGCGCAAAGCGAGGACTTCGCGAACTCCAACGAACAGCCCACCACCATCGCCCACGGCACGGCCGTGCGGCCCTCGGTGAAGAGCAACATCGAGAGCGCCTTCTCGAGCTTCCTCGAGTCGTGGGACGTCGACGCGACCTACGACGAGCTCGTGTCGGCGTTCGACGTCTAATCGCTCCGCCAGATGCTCCGCGCCGTTTTCAATTTCTTTCGCCGCTCGGACAGCGACGGCCACGCCGGGTCGGGGACCGCCGAGACCGACGGGCTCCGAACCGACGGCGGCACCGCGGAGGCGCCGCCCGAGCCGACAACCGGAGGTGACGCCGCCGTGAGCCGCCTGAAGGACGCCGTCGACGGCGAGTTCGCGCGCTCCATTCCGTTCTGGGGGCCGCCCGCGTTCCTCGTCACGCTGTTCGTCTACGGCGCTATCGGCTGGAACACGATCATCTCGCTGACCGACTGGAACGGGCTCGGCCAGCCCCAGTACGACTCCTTCGACCTCTCGATGTACACGCAGCTGCTGGCGGATCCGACGTTCCGCGTCGCCGCGCGCAACACGGTCGTGTTGCTCGTGGCGTTCACCGTCGTCACGCTGGCGCTGGGCCTGTTCCTGGCGATCCTCGTCGACAGGGGCGTCCGCTTCGAGAACGGGTTCCGGACCATCTACCTGCTGCCGATGAGCCTCTCGTTCGTCGTGACGGCCATCTTCTGGTCGTGGATGTACAACCCGGACATCGGGCTCATCAACGAGCTGCTGCGGTTCGTCGGCCTGGGCGCGCTGACGACGGCGTGGATCTCCGACCCGACGACGAAGCTTGGGGCCGTCGTCTTCGCGCTCACCTGGCAGTTCTCCGGCTACGCGATGGTCGTCTACCTCGCGGGGTTACAGGCGATCCCGCGCGACCAGTACGAGGCCGCCCGCATCGACGGCGCCAGTACCGTTCGGATGTACTGGCGAGTCATCATCCCGCAGCTCCGCTCGGCGACGACCAGCGCTGCCGTCGTCCTGATGGTGTTCGCGCTGAAGGCGTTCGACTTCATGTTCGTCATGTTCGGGACCCAGCCCGGTCCCTCCGCGGACATCCTCGCCGTGATGATGTTCCGCGAGGCGTTCGCGAAGACCAACTGGGCGTACGGCTCCGCCATCGCGATGGTGCTGTTCCTGATGACGCTTGGCGTCATCGGGCCGTACCTGTTCCGGCAGCACCAGCGAGGTGAACTATGACCGAGGACTCCACACACCGCGCGGACGACGACGACCGGTTCGCCCCGACCCTCTCCGAGATCGACCTCGGACAGGTAAGCATCTACGCGACCCTCGTTGTGATGGTCGCGTTCTACCTCGCGCCGCTGGAGACGGGGCTGATGACGGCGTTCAAGACGCAGGAGGCGTTCTTCGCGACGTCGCCGTTCACTCCGCCCGGCCCCGGCCAGTTCGCGTTCGACCCGTGGCTCCAGGCGTGGGACCGACTGGCGCCGGGGCTGGTCAACAGCCTCCTGTTCGCCGTCCCGGCGACGGTGCTGTCGGCGCTGCTCGGCTCGATGGCCGCCTACGGCCTGACGAACCTGAACTGGCGCCACCAGATCCTCGTGCTGCTGCCGTTCGTCGCCGGCGTGTTCATCCCGTACCAGTCCGTGCTGGTGCCGCTGACGCAGTTCTGGTCGGCGGTCGACCTCGGCACGTTGCTGGCGGGCGTTCCGTTCCTCGCCGACCGCACGGGGCTCATCGAACTCGCGATCACGCACACGGCCTACGGTATCCCGATCTGTACGGTCCTCTTCCGGGGATACTACCTCTCGCTGGACGAGGAGATGCTCGAGGCGGCGCGGCTGGACGGCGCGACGCCCCGGCGCATCTATACGAAGATCGTCCTCCCGCTGTCGAAACCCATGTTCGCGGTCGCGCTCATCTACCAGTTCACGAACATCTGGAACGACCTGCTGTTCGCGCTGGTGCTGGTCAGCGACCCGAGCAACGCACCGGTCACCATCGCGCTCAACACGTTGAAGGGGTCGATGGTCCAACAGTACAACGTCCAGATGGCGGGCGCGTTCCTCGCGGCGCTCCCGACGCTCGCTATCTACGTCCTGTTCGGCGAACAGTTCGCGAAAGGCGTCGCAGGTGACACATAATGGCACAACTCAGCCTCGATTCGGTCACGAAGCGCTTCGGCAACGTCCTCGCGGTCGAGGACGTCACCATCGACATCGACGACGGGGAGTTCCTCGTGCTCGTCGGGCCCTCCGGCTGCGGGAAGTCGACCACGCTCCGGACGATCGCCGGCCTGGAGACGGCCTCCAGCGGCGACATTCGGCTCGGCGACACGTCGCTGACGGGCAAGCGCCCGAAGGAACGCGACATCGCGATGGTGTTCCAGTCGTACGCGCTGTACCCGCACATGACCGTCCGGGAGAACATGGCCTTCGGCCTCGAGGAGTCGACCGACCTCGCCGCCGACGCTATCCAGCGGAAGGTCGAGGACGCCGCGGAACTGCTCGACATCACGGAGCTGCTCGACCGGAAGCCGGGCGAGCTCTCCGGGGGCCAACAGCAGCGCGTCGCCCTCGGCCGCGCCATCGTCCGCGACCCGGAAGTCTTCCTGATGGACGAGCCGCTCAGTAACCTGGACGCGAAGCTCCGCGCGGAGATGCGGACGGAGCTCCAGCGCATCCAGGAGGACCTCGACACCACGACCGTGTACGTCACCCACGACCAGACGGAGGCGATGACGATGGGCGACCGCATCGCCATCCTCGACGAGGGACAGCTCCAGCAGGTGGGCACCCCGCTGGAGGTGTACCACCAGCCGGCCAACCAGTTCGTCGCCGGCTTCATCGGCGAGCCGTCGATGAACTTCTTCGAGATGGAGGTGCAGGGCGACCGCCTCGCCGGCGAGCAGTTCCCGTACCCGCTCTCCGCCGAACACCGCGAGGCCGTCGGCGACGCGACGCGCGTGACGCTCGGGATCCGCCCCGAGGACGTCGAGCTCGTCCCCACCGTCGAAACCGACCACGACTTCGAGACGGTCGTCGACGTCGTCGAACCGATGGGCGACGAGAACGTCGTCTACCTCTCGTTCGCCGCCGACGAGGAGCATGCCTTCGTCGCGACCGTCGACGGGATGCGCTCCATCGACGCCGGCCAGCCGGCCGTCGCGCGCTTCCCGGAGGAGGCCATCCACCTGTTCGACACCGTGACCGGCGAAGCCCTCGCCAACCGGTCGCTCGACCGACTCGAAACGACCGAGCCGGAACTGTAGGCGGACGGTCGCGACGCTCCATGGGCGGTCGCGACAGTCCGGCGGTCAGTCCTCGACGGCGTACTTTAAAAGGACCGGACCACAGAGCGCCGCTACTCGAAGGCCCGCAGCCCCTCGTAGCAGGCTCCGATCGGGTGATAGCCCGGTTCGACCGCCGGTCCCTCGTCGGCCGGCACGCGCTCGTTCTCCGCTGTCAGTTTCGCGTACCAGTTGCCGCCGGGCGCGACGAGGTGGGAATCGGCGTAGTCCCAGAACTGGTTGTAGCGCTCGTGGTACTGCCGTTCGTCGGTGTGCTCGAATAGCGCGGCCGCCGCACCGATGGCCTCGGCGACGGGCCAGCCGTACTTGTCGGCGATGACCGGCTCGCCGTCGAAGTCGAGCGTGTAGTAGAACCCACCGCGCTCCGCGTCCCAGCCGGTGAGCGCCTCGTCGAACAGCTCGCGGGCGCGCGCCAGCAGCCAGTCGTCGTCGCGATGGCGGGCCAGCCCCGCGAGCAGCTTCGCCCACTCGGCGTGGTGGCCGGGCTGGAACCCCCACGGCCGGAACTGGTGTTCGGGGTCGTCGCGATTGTAGTCGTGATCCGGCTCCCAGTCGGCCGTGTAGTGCTCCCAGATCCGGCCCTCCGCGTCCGCGAGGTCGACGGTCATCCGGCGGGCGATCGCCAGCGACCGGTCGAGGTACGCAGCGTCGTCGGTCGCCTCGTACGCCGCGAGGAACGCCTCGCAGGCGTGCATGTTCGGGTTCTGGCCCCGGTAGGATTCCCGGGGCTTCCAGTCCGGTCCCTGCACCGGTCCGAGCAGCCCGTTCTCGTCGCGGAACCGGTCGTCGAGCAGCGTGGCGACGCGGTCGGGGTCGGCGCCGTCGACGCCGGCGGCCGCGGCACGGGCGTGCGCGAGGAGCACGAACGCGTGACCGTACGGCGATCGACGGTCGTCGACCACCTCGCGACCGTCGAGGAGCCAGGCGTAGCCGCCGCCGGTGTCGGCGGCGCCGTCGCTCGCGCCGCCGCCCGCGGACTGTCGGTGGGCGGATTCGAGGAACTCCAGCCCGTGTCGGGCCGCCGAGGGACACCAGCCCGGACCATCGAGGGTCGCCCCCAGCGCGAAGTTGCTCACGAACCGGCAGGTGGCGACGAGATGCCGGGAATCGGGGTCGTACACCGCCCCCGTCTCCTCGTCAAGCTGTGCGACGTGGCCGCCGACGGACTCGTCGCGGCAGGTTGGATAATAAAAGGAGAGCACGTCGAACAGCCGCTCGCGAAGCGCTTCGGGGTCGTCGTGAGCCATCGTCGAACTCTCCGTGGGCGGGCGAGTTATAATCCCCGACAGCGACGAGCGGCGGCGTCGCCGTCGATCCCCTCGAAGTTTCGACCCGTGACTGTTCCGGGTGCGTCGATCACTGTCGCGTACGCCCCGCTTGGCGTCTCCTCGCCGACCCGCTACAGCCGCCCGTTGAAGCGAGCGATGCCCTCAGATCGATTCCGACAGCGCGACGACGATGCCATTGGTCCACCCGAACCCGTACTGGAGCGGGTACTCCCCGCTGTCCGCCGCGGTCGAGACGGACCGAACGTCGTACTTCTCCGCCATTCGTCCCGTCTCCTCGAACGCCGAGCGGGCCAACTCGACCCACCGTTGGGCGATCTCGTCCGCAAGCTCGTCGTGGCCGTACCGGCGCAGGCCCTCGACCGCCATCCAGTGGAGAGGGGCCCAGCCGTTCGGGGCGTCCCACTGCTCGCCGGTCTCCTCCAGCGTCGTCACGAGGCCGCCCGGATGCAGGAAGTCCTCGCGGAGCCGCTCCGCGACCATCTCGGCCCGGGCCGGGTCGGCAGCCCCGGTAAAGAGGGGGACGACGCCCGCGAGCGTGAGCCGGTCGACCGGCTCGCCCGCGGTCCAGCAGTAGTCCACGTAGAACCCCTGCTCCTCATTCCAGAAGCGATCCTCGATAGCCGCCTGCCGGCGCTCGGCGGCGGCCACGTATCGGTCGGCGGCGTCGCTCCGGCCGGTTCGGCGGAGCCACTCCGCGAGCGTGGACTCCACGCCGTACAGGACGGCGTTCAGGTCGATCGGCGCGAGGTTGGTCGTCCGGATCGACGACAGGTCGTCGCTGTCGGTCAGCCACCGGGAGCTGAAGTCCCAGCCCGACTCGCAGGCCGCCCTGACGTCCCGAAACAGTTGCGGGCGCTCCTCGACCGGCACTTCGCTCGCGAGCGCGCGATCCTCACGGTAGGACTCCGGACGGGGACGGGCCCTGTCGTCCCAGAACCGGTTCACGACGGTTCCGTCCGGGAGCGCGACCGTCCGCCGGTCGCTCCGACGGCCGGCGTCCGGGTCGAGTCGGTCGCGGCCGTCCATCCAGAAGGCGTACTCCGTTTCGAGGGCTTCCACGTGCGGCTCGACGGCCTCGAAACCGCGCTCCCGTTCGAGGACGCGGAGCATGCGGTAGAAGAGCGGCAGCTGCGACCGGCTGTCGTAGTAGACGCGGTTCCCCAGGGGGACGAAGCCGAAGCGGTCGATCAGCGACCGGAAGTTTTCGACCATGCCCGTCACGACGTCCAGTCGGTCGCTTTCGGCCAGCCCCTCGATCGTGAAGTAACTGTCCCAGTAGTACGACTCGCGGAAACGGCCGCCCGGAACGACGTGCGGGTTCGGCAGCGGGATCAGCGTCGAGCGAGCGTCGTCGAGCGGCGCCGCGTCGCCGTCCTCGTCGCCCTCCCGAGACGGACCGGTCGCGGCGTCCTCGTCGAACTCCCGAGTGAGTGGACCCCAGAGCGCGTCGACGTACTCCCTCATGGTCAAGTCGGGGTCGAGGTCGGGATCGGCGGCGACCTGTCCGGGGACGCGGAAGTGCTCCTCGACGAAATCGTCGAGGTCGAACGTCGCTTCACCACGATCGGCGAGATAGTGCTCGAAAACCAGACTGGAGTCGCCACGAAGCTCGGCGTCGACGAGCCGCTTGCTGTCCTCGAAGGTCCCGTGCTCCTGGACAGCCCGGAACAGTTCGCCGGAGATCTGCAGGTAGCGACTATAGTCGAACTCGCGAGAGGGCATTGCTCGCAGTTTATTATAGTATTAATAAATAATTGTTGGACTATCCCGCGATATCAACGGCTTGAGCGCATCTACCCGACAGCTTACAAGTGCATTAAGAATGATTAATTATAAGTGCAGTAAACGATTCTCATCGGACAACCTGATGACCCGCATCTCCATGCGGTCGGTTAGCAAGTATTTCGACGGGGGTGACACGGTCGCCAACTACAAACTCGATCTCGAGATTAACGACGGCGAATTTCTCGTGTTCCTCGGCCCATCCGGTTGCGGGAAGACGACCGCCCTCCGGATGATCGCCGGGCTCGAGACGCCCTCCGACGGAGAGATCCATTTCGACGACGAACGGGTGGACGGCAAACAGCCCGCCGACCGGAACGTCGCGATGGTCTTCCAGAACTACGCGCTGTACCCGCATATGACCGTCCGGGAGAACATCGAGTATCCGCTCAAGATCCAGGGCGTCCCCCCGGAGGAACGGGACGAACGCGTCGCCGAAACCGCGGAACTACTCCACATCGAGGAGGAGCTCGACAGCGACCCCGCGGAGATCTCCGGCGGGCAGCGGCAACGGACCGCGCTCGCGCGAGCGATCATTCGGGAGCCTTCCGTGTTCCTTCTCGACGAGCCACTCAGCAACCTGGACGCGAAGCTCCGCCTCGAGATGCGGTCGGAGCTCAAACGCATCCAGAGCGAACTCGGCATCACGACCGTCTACGTCACCCACAACCAGGAGGAGGCGATGAGTATGGGCGACCGGATCGCGGTGATGAACGAGGGGACGATCCGTCAGGTCGCGAAGCCCGAGGAGCTGTACGAGCGCCCGCGGTCCACGTGGGTTGCGAACTTCATCGGCTCCCCCCCGATGAACCTTTTCGAGGGTACCCAGGAAGACGACATCGTCGACCTCGCCGGGGGGAACGCGATCCCGGCACGGAACACGGCGGCGTCCGAAACGGTCTCCGTCGGGGTCCGGCCGGAGGACATGTCGGTGACGCCTGACCCGCCCGAGACCGACTGGACGATAGGCGGGACCGTCGAGACCGTCGAGCCGCTCGGCGAGTACGTCCTGGTCAACGTCGACGTTGCCGGGGAGCTCGTGAACGTCAAGGTCCCGTCCACCGACGTCGACCCGGGTCAGCAGGTACACCTCACGTTCGAGCCCGAGGACGCGTACCTCTACGACGGGGACGGCGAGCTCGTCGCCTAACACCATGTCTATCGAACACGCACTCGATCGCGACGTCGACTGGGAGAAACTGAAGGCGATCCTCGTCTTCATGGTCCCGGGACTCACGCTGTTCACCATCTTCTCCGTCGGACCGATGGCGTACTCGGCCGTCGGGAGCTTCTTCGCGTGGGACGGATTCACCATGCAGGGGTTCGTCGGGCTGGAGACGTGGATCACGACGCTGCAGAGCGATGCGGTGATCAACTGGAGCAACGTCCGCTCGCTCGAATACCCGATGGGGGCGCTCCCCCAGAACCTGATCTGGATGGCCATCCACGTGCCCCTGAGCACGCTCCTCGGCCTCGGCCTCGCGCTGCTCTTCGCCGACCTCCGTGGGCGACGGATCCTCCGGTCGATGGTGTTTCTCGCGTTCACCACGCCGACGGTCGTCATCGGCCTCGTGCTGCTGTTCGTCTACGACCCGCAGGCCGGGATCTTCAACGAGCTGCTCCGCGTCATCGGGCTCGATGGACAGGTACGGAACTGGATCAAGGAACCGCAGATCGCCATCTACGCGCTGATCGCCGGGGGAGTCTGGGTGCAGACCGGGTTCAGCATGCTCCTTTACAGCTCGGCGCTCGCCGGGATCGATCCGTCGTTGCTGGAGTCCGCACGGATCGACGGCGCCGGGAGACTCCGTCGGTTCAAAGACATCATCTGGCCGCTCGTCAAGCCGGTGACGGTGGTCGTGGTTATCATGGGGATGATCTGGGTCCTCCGGATCTTCGCCATCGTGTACGCCGCCGGCGGTCCCTCCGGGGGCCCGAACGGGGTGTACTCCGTGCTGGGCCTGGAGGTCTATCAGGCTGCCTTCTCCATCCCCATCGACTACGGCGGCGCCATGGTTATCGCACTGATAGAGCTGTTCCTCGCCCTGCCGATGGCGTGGTACATCGCGCGAATGGACTGAACTCCCATGACCGACACACAACACACGGACGACCCGTCCGAGTCGGCGACGACGAGCAGTCGTCCCGACGGCGGCACACGCGTCCGACACGACGTTCCGGATACGGCACCGACGGACGACCAGGACCTCCGCGACCGGCTGACGGCGGCGGTCCCGTCTACCCCCAGACTGCTGCGCTACGCCGCCGCGATCGGCGTGGCGCTGCTGTGGCTGGTCCCGCTGATCGGCCTGTTCATGGCGTCCGTCCGGCCGCTCAACGAGATCATTCAGGGCTGGTGGCACCTGGAGAATCCGACGATAACCTTCGCGAACTACGCGCAAGCGTGGACCTACGAGTCCGGGCCGCTCCGACAGGCCCTGATCAACACGGCCATCGTCACGATCCCGTCCGTGCTCGTCGTGACGCTACTGGGGACGATGGTCGCGTACCCGTTCGCCCGGTTCGACTTCCCGCTGAAGACGGGGCTGTTCTTCCTCCTCATCGTCGTCATGGCGGCACCGCCGGAGCTCATCGCGATGGGGAACTACAACACCCTCCGCGGGACCGGCATGTTCGACACCTACATGGGACTCGTGTTGGTGCACATCGGCTGGGGGATGGGCTGGGTCGTGATGTTCCTCCGGAACTACCTGCTGGGCCTCCCCAAGGAGCTCGAGGAGGCGGCGCGCATCGACGGCGCCTCGCGCTACCAGATCTTCAAGTCGATCGTGTTACCGTACTCGGCGCCGGCGCTCGTCTCCGTGGCCGTCGTCCAGTTCACCTGGGTCTGGAACTCCTTCTTCTTCCCGCTGGTGTTCATGCGGTCCAAGGAGAAGATGCTCGCGCCGCAGGTGCTGCCGCTGATGAAGGGGCGGCTCCAGATCGACTGGGGGCTCGTCGCCGCGGGGTCGATACTGACGATGGTCGTCCCGATCCTGCTGTTCGTCGCGCTGCAGCGGTACTACAAGCAGGGGATGGTCGCGGCGGTCGCGGACTGACGAGGCGTGCGGTTCCCGCTCCGTCCGGTCAACGGGTCTTTTTAAACGTCGATCCTTTCGGCCGATGCTGCCTTCAAACGACGGCGCTCCGGCCGATGCTGCCTTTTGAATGCCGACGCATCCAGCCGATGCTGCCTTTTAAGCGCCGCCGTCGTCGTTCGGTTCGCGCGCTCGATCGACGCGGTCTCGCCGCGGCCCTTCCTCGTGTGCACGACGGCGGGTTCACGACGGTCGTGCGCGGAACGCACGGGCGTCGGGAGCGGTCGGGGGCGGCGACGAACGACCAGTGACGGGGACGAAAAGAGAGCCGCGAGCCGGCGCGGAGCGGACCGCGATTCGACCTCAGTACGGAAGCATGTATGTGGCGGTCGCCAGCAGCGCGAGACCGATCGTGAGCAGCTGCGAAACGAAGAACTCCTTCGAGGAGGCCCAGCCGAAGTACAGCAGGGCCCCGACCGGCGCGGCGGCGATCACCGAGGGCCAGAATCCCTTGGTGAAGAGGATCGCGAGGAACCCCGTACTGATGAGGATGAGGACGTCCATCCCGAGCGAGACCGGGTTCCGGCGGCGGAGCTCCGCGAGGTCGAACATCCCCCCGAGGAATCGGGGATCGGTTCCGTCCGTCGAGTTCGAGCTCATCGTCAGTTGGAGAGCGTCTCCTCGTGGGCGTCATCCAGCGCGGACACGATCTCCGCGGTTTCCGTATCGGGGGAGGCCCAGAGTCCCTTCAGCTGGGACCAGAACTCCTCCTGGAAGGGGTTCCCCAGCGCGTCGTCGAGGTCCGGAACGATCGTGACGTCGGCCGCGATGTCCGACAGGTTCGCCATAACCTGGAGCTCGTAGGCGTCGTCCGGGACCTGCGTGTTGGACGCGATAAATCCGCCGCGCTCGGCCCAGACCTGCTGGCCCTCGGCGGAGACGAAGGAGCTCACGGCCTCCCTGGCCGCGTCGACGTTCTTGGAGTACTTCGGGACGGTGAACCAGTTGACGCTCGAAGCGACCCCGTCGACGCCGGGCAGTCGGAAGACGCCGAGGTCCGAGGGGTCCTTGACCGCATTCTGAGCGGGAGTGAACGACCCCATGAAGTACAGCGGATGGGTGTTCTCCCAGAAGTACTCGTACTGGACCCCGAACTTGCGCATCTTGCTGAAGTACCCCTCGTCGTGGAGCGTCTTGATCTCCTCGAAGGCGGTTGCAACGCGGTCGTCGGTAAAGGAGGCGTCCCCGCTGATGAGGTTCTGCTGGAGCGCCGCCCCGCTCTCCTGCCGCATGAAGAAGCCCTCGGTGACGTCGCTGAGCGGCCACCCTGCACCGCCGCCCGAGGCGATGGGGGCGTCGACGCCCTCGATTCCCGAAATCGTATCGAGGAGACCCACGAACTCGTCCCAGCTTTCGGGTTCGGACAGGTCGTGCTCGTCGAAGAACGATTTCCGATACCAGAACCCGGGCTTGATGTCCATCTTGAACGGCGCGGCGTACACCTTACCGTCGACGGTGACCCGCGAGGGATCGACCGCGAAGTCGTCGGCGTTCCACGTGTCGCCGAGCGGCGCGAGGTGCCCGTTCTTCGCGTCGGAAACGATCCGCGCTGGCGACGGCATGACGACGACGTCCGCGGGCGCGACGCCGGACTCGTAGTCCATCAGCGTCCCGGTAAGCAGGGTGTCAGTATCCCGGGGATGGTACTCGAGGCCGATCCCGGTGTTCTCCTCGACGAAGCTCATCACGGCACTGAAATCCTCCTGTTCGCTCCCCGACCAGACACCGGTGATGTCGACGGAGGAACCGCTCTCACCGTCGCTCGAATCGGTAGCGTCCGAACCGCCGCCCTCACTGGAGCCGCCGAAACAGCCGGCGAGCCCGGAGGTTCCCACGACCGATGCAGCGCCTGCCGTTTTGAGCACGTCGCGTCGCGTTCGGAGTGATCCTCGTTGATCGTCCGGCATGTTACATAGGAGAGATAGCCGCATTAACTTCAATGTAATTGATTAATTATCCCCATAGTAACTCATAAGCCTCGCGGAGCCGGCGAGGAGAACCGTTGTACCCCAAATTAACTGTGTGCACCGTCGCAACCGATCCATGACGGACAGGTCTCCCACCGACGACCCGGACCGGTCGAACGTGGTCCTCGTGCACTGTCACGACCTCGGACAGCACCTGGGCTGTTACGGCGCCGACGTCGAGAGCCCGAACCTGGACGAGCTCGCCGGCGACGGCGTCCGCATGGAGAACAGCTTCTGTACGGCACCGCACTGCTCGCCCAGTCGTTCGAGCATGATGACCGGGGCCTACCCCCACGAGAACGGGCTCATGGGGCTCGCACACATGGGCTGGGAGCTCGACGACGACTGGATGACGCTTCCGAAGTACCTCCAGGAGGCGGGCTACTCGACGCACCTCCTCGGCTTCCAGCACGAGGTACCCGAGAACCCCGAACGGCTCGGCTACGACCACGTGGACACGGACACCAAGCGGGCCCTCGAACTCGTGGACGTCGTGGAGGAGTTCTTCGACTCCGCCGCGGACGACGCCGCGGGCGACGCCGCGGACGACGCTGTGGATGGAAACCCCGAGGAGCCGTTCTTCGTCTCGATCGGCCTCGAGGAGCCGCACCGCCCGTTCCGGCGTGACTACCTCCCCGAGGAGATCTACGACGGCCCCGACCCAGAGACGGTGTCGCTCGACGACTTCCCCTACCTGCCGGACGAGCCGGGCGTGCGCGAGGACGCTGCGAACCTCCAGTCGCTGATCGCCGAGACGCTGGATCCCGCCGTCGGGAAGTACCGTGACGCACTGGAGGAGGCCGGTCTCGCCGAGGATACCCTGTTCGTGTTCACGACCGATCACGGGCTCGCGATGCCGCGAGCGAAGGGCACCTGCTACGACCCCGGCATCGAGACGGCGCTCCTGTTCCACCAGCCGGGCGTCGTCGAGGGCGGCGCCGTCCACGACGAACTCGTCAGCAACGTCGACCTCATGCCGACGCTGCTGGACCTGCTCGGGCTCGAGCCGCCGACCGACGTGGCCGGGCGGTCGTTCGCACCGCTCCTCCGCGGCGAGACGTACGAGCCGCGGGAGCGAATCTTCGGCGAGATGACCTGGCACGACCGCTACAACCCGATCCGGACCATCCGGACGGAACGGTTCAAGTACGTCCGGAACTTCTCCGTGCTACCGAAGGTGTTCGTTCCGATGGACGTGACGCCGACGCCGGCGGGTCGAGCGGTCCACGAGGAGTTCTACGTCGAACAGCGGCCCGCCGAGGAGCTGTACGACCTCGAACGCGACCCCAACGAACTGGAGAACCTCGCGTCCGACAGAGCCCCCTTCGAGACGGCCGGGGAAGCGAGCGATCCGGACTCCGAATACGTCGATACGCTCGAACGCCTTCGCGACGAGCTCAGGGAGTGGATGGAGGCGACCGAGGATCCGCTGCTCGACGGCCCGGTACCGTACCCGTCGGTCGAGTGAGGAGGGCCGTTCTCGATACTTTTATTCACTGCAGTGGAAACCCAGTGACAATGGATACCGAAGAACTCTCCGAGGTGCTCCAGGCCGCGGATCTTTCCTTCTATCAGGCCGACGCGTACGTGACGCTACTGGAGCTTGGTAGTGCGTCCGCGACGGAGATAGCCCGCGCCAGCGACGTGCCGGACGCGCGCATCTACGACGTGTTACGCGACCTCGACGAACGGGGGTTCGTCGAGCTCTACGAGCAGGACACGTTCCAGGCGCGCCCGACGGACCCGGAGACGGTCGTTTCGGAACTGACTGACCGCGCGACCCGCTTCGAGGACGCCGCCGCGGAGATTCGCGAACGCTACGAGCAGCCGACGCTCGACGCCAACACCGTGAGCATCGTGAAGCGATTCGACACCGTGCTGGAGGCAGCACGGGAGTTCATCGCCGAGGCCGAAACACAGGTCCACGCGACGCTCACCCCCGAGCAGTTCGCGGCGCTGCGCGAGGACCTCGCCGCCGCGAAAGGGAACGGGGTTACCGTCAACGTCACGCTGCTCGCCAGCGACGACGAGGAGATACCCAAAGCGACGGAGTTCGAGGGCGTCGCGACCGCAGTTCACCGTCGCCCGCGCCCGTCCCCGTTCATCGTCACGACCGACCTCAGGCGGACGGCCTTCGCGTCGAACCCCGCCGCCGTCGAGGACTACGGGATGATCCTCGAGAACCGGTCGTTCACGTACGTGTTCTTCTGGCACTTCCTCATTTTCATGTGGCTGCCGTGGCCCGTCCTCTACGCCGAGGCCCGCGACGTGACGCCGAAACGCTACGCCGACGTCCGCCGATTCCTGATAGAGTACCACGAGCCGATCCAGGCGGGCGCGACCGTCGCCGTCGAGATCACGGGGCGGGACACGGAAAGCAACCAGAACGTCACCGTCTCCGGAACGGTCGTCGACACGGAGAGCGGCGCCGAGGCGGCAAGCGAGATCGATTCCCAACTGTTGCGGCTCACCGGGACCTCGAAGATCGTCGTCGAGGACGACGGGGGACGCCACACGGTCGGCGGCTGGGGCGCGACCTACGAGGACATCGAGGCCAAACAGATCACGGTCACCAGCGCGGACGTCGGCGACACAGCGGTGGACTTCACGGAGGGGTCAGGTTCCGTTACGCAAGCATCAGGCCCCGAGTAGCCCCGTCCGAGTAGCCCCGTCCGAGTAGCCCCCATCCGAGTAGCCCCCATCCGAGTAGCCCCCAGCGCGAGGACATCGCGCGTGGACACGCTGGATTCAAACCATCATCCACCATCAGCAGTACTATGCGACGACGCGAACGGCTGGACACTTTTCTCGACCGGACCGGCCTGGACGCGGTCTGGTTCGCGCGGCCGAACAATTTCGCGTGGCTGACGGGCGGCAACAACGTCGTCGACGAGGCGGGCAGCGTCGGCGTCGCCGCCGCCGGCTACACCGGAGACGGACTCCGCGTGATCACGAACGATATCGAAGCGGAACGCCTCGCGACCGAAGAACTCCCCGACGAGGCCGTCGTCGACTCCTATCCGTGGCACGAAACGGACCTCCCGGACGCACTCGCCGAACGGAGCCCGGCGCCCGCGGCGGCTGACTTCGACGTCCCCGGCTTCCAGCACGTCGACGCGAGCAGCCTGCGGCAACCACTCACGGAGGCGGACGTCACGCGCTACCGCCAACTCGGGCGGGACACGGCCGCCGCCGTCGAAACGGTCTGCCGCGACGTCGAACCGGACATGACCGAACGGGCGGCGGCAGCGGCGCTCCGGACGGAACTCGCGGCGCGTGACGTCCGCCCATCAGTTGTCCTCGTCGGGAGCGAGACGCGCGCACCGAAGTATAGACACTACACCCCGAAATCCGTCGACATCGGCGGGTACGCACTGCTGTCCGTGACCGCGACCCGGGACGGCCTCTCGGCGAGTCTGACCCGCGCCGTCCGCTTCGACGCGCCGGCCTGGTACGAGGAGCGCCAGACGGCGGCCGCACGGATAGCGACGACGGCGCTCGCGGCCACGCGCTGCGTCGGCTCGTCCGACGGGAGCGCGAACCAGGTCTTCGAGCACGTCCAGGACGCGTACGCGAGGACGGGCTACGCCGAGGAGTGGCGCAATCACCACCAGGGGGGCGCGGCGGGGTTCGCCGGACGGGAGTGGATCGCGACGCCGAAAAGCGACGCGCGCGTCCATCTCCCGATGGGATACGCGTGGAACCCGACGGTCCGCGGGACGAAGGTCGAGGATACCTGGCTCGTCACCGAGGAGGGGTTCGAATGTCTGACGACGGGGGACGTCGAGCGCGAGCCGGCCGACGCGGTCGGCTTCGACGTTTCCCTCGAACACGCTGTCGCGTACGACGGATAAGGTCGCCGTCGGCGGCGTCTCCCCTCTCCGAACGTACTCGCCAACCGCCTCTCCTCGTCCCTCTTTTTAAGCACCGCCGGTTCCGCCATCCAAAACACCAAAGCCCCGCGCTCGGTAGCCGACCGCATGCCCGACGAGATACCGATCGAGGCCCACCACGACCTCCAGTTACCGAACGACGTCGCCGTGGCGCCCGACGGCGACCGCGTCGCGTTCGTCGCCGACGAGTTCGACGAGGCAGACGACGAACGCCACAGCACCCTCTACGTCGCCCCGACGGACGGCTCCCGCGACCCGCACCGCCTGACCCGCGTTTCCGAGGGATCGGCTCCGAAGTGGAGCCCGGACGGTGACCGCCTTGCGTTCCTCGCCGCGCGCGAGGAGGATTACGCGCGTCGACAGGGGCGCGAAGTGAACGACGGCAACGGCGACGACGACGCAGCCGACGGCGACGGCGGAACCGACGGGGACGAGGACGAGTCCCCCGAAACGCAGGTGTGGTGGTTCGACCTCGCGCTCGGCGGCGACGCCGAGCAGGTCACCGATTTCGAGGAGGGCGTCCGCGAGTTCGACTGGGGGCCCGACGGCGAGCGGATCGTCGTCTCCGCGCGCGACCCGACTGACGAGGAGGCGGAGTACCTCGAGCAGCGCGAGGAGGGCGGCCCGCTCGAAACGGAGCGCCTCCAGCACAAGTTCGACGGCGTCGGCTTCACGGACACGGTGACGACGTACCTCTTCGTCGTCGATCTCGCGATCGGCGAGCGCACGCGGCTCGACGACGCCTACGGCGCCGGCTCCTCGGAGCCGCTGATGGGCCTCCAGCCAGCCTGGGGGCCGGGCGAGCGCATCGCGTACGTCTCCGTCGACGTCGACTCGCCGGACGTCGAGGCCGACGACGCCGACGACACGCTCGTGGTCGACGTGTTCACCATCGAGGCCGACGGGTCGGACCGACGGCAGATTACGGTCGGCGAGCGACGCTGCTCGGACCCCGTCTGGTCGCCGTCCGGTGACCGGCTGGCCTTCTCGGGCGGGAACCCGACGAACTGGTACCAGCCGACCGAGGTGTACGTCGCGCCCGACGACGCGGCGGCGGTGCCGTACTCCGTCTCCGCCTCGCTCGACCGGACGGTCGCCCGCTTCGGCGCGCCGCGCTGGCAGGACGAAGGCACCGTCGTCTGTCCGTTCGCGGACCAGGGCTGGACGCGCCTCGTCGAGCTCGACCCCGACGCGGACGACCCCACGCGCGTCTTCGACTCGCAGGGACGCGACCGCGACCTCGGTCAGTTCGACCTCGCCGGCGGCACCGTCGCCTGCACGCTCGCGAGCCCGCAGGGCGGTTCGGACGTCTACACGGTCGCCGCCGAGGACCTCGAAACCGGCGACGAGGAGGACCTGACCCGCGTCTCCCTGCTCAACGAGTCGTTCCTCACCGACTACGAACACCCGACCACGGAGCGCGTCACCTTCGAGAACGACGACGGCCACGAGGTGGAAGCCATCGTCTACCTGCCGCCCGGATTCGACCGCGAGGACCCGGACCCGGCGCCGACCATCGCGGCCATCCACGGCGGCCCGATGTCGTACGACGCGCCGACGTTCTACTTCCCGCACGCCTACTGGTGCTCGCGCGGCTACGTCGTCGTCCGCGTCAACTACCGCGGGTCGACCTCCTACGGGAGCGAGTTCGCGGAAACGCTGTACGGAAGCCGCGGCGAGCTGGAGAGCGACGACGTGATCAGCGGCGTCCGCGACCTCGTCGACCGCGGCTGGGCCGACGACGACCGCCTGTTCGTCACCGGCTTCTCGTACGGCGGGATCACGACGGCCCACATCGTCGCGCGGACGGACGAGTTCGCGGCCGCGGCGCCCGAACACGGCATCTACGACTTCTACTCGACGTTCGGGACGGACGACAATCACAACTGGCACGATTGGGAGTTCGGCATGCCGTGGGAGAACGTCGACACGTACCGCGAGATCTCCTCGCTCACGCGCGCCGGCGAGATCGACACCCCCTTGCTCGTCACTGCCGGCGGCGAGGACTGGCGCTGCCCGCCCTCGCAGGCCGAGCAGCTGTACGTCAGCGTGAAAAAGCAGGGCGTCCCCGCGCGGCTGGTCATCTACGAGGACGAGCACCACAACATCGGCGACCCGTCGCGGGCGACCCATCGCGTCGAGGAGCTGACGGACTGGTTCCGGCGCCACGATCCGGCCGTCGACGCCGAAGGCGCCGACTGACCCCACCCCCGGCGCCGTTCGTCGCCGTTACAGGTCGTGATACGACTCGATCGCCGCCCGCCAGTCGTCCGGGATGGGCATCGACTCCTCGGCGTCGGTGTCGTACAGGACCTGCACCGTCTCGGCCTCGGCGGCGAGCCCGTCGGGCGTCCGGATCTCGTACTCCATCGGGATGCTCGACGTGCCGAGTTCGGGGACCTCGAGGGCGACCTCAATGCTCCCGTGGTCGAGTTCGACCGGCGCCAGGAAGTCGATGGAGAGCGAGGCCAGCACGGACGGCGTTCGGTCGAGCGTCCGCCCGACGACGTCGTCGAAGTACGCCGACCGCGCCTGCTCGAGATACGTGGAGTAGACGGCGTTGTTGACGTGGTGCATGGCGTCGATGTCGCGGAAGCGAACGTCGATCTCCGTCGTGTACGCGCTCATTGCTGGGTAGTTGCCGACGCGGGTTATGAGCGCGTCGAAGCCCGCGACGCTTGAGGCGGTTCCGGGTGGACGTGGGTACTGTAGTTTAAAAGGACGATTTCGTTTGCGGATGCTGCTACTCTGGCGGTAGCGGAGACAACCAGAAATCCCGGTCGTGTTAACTTAAGCATGATTCCACCAGACGGCGAAGGCCTGCAACCATGTTTCCGCGGTCGGTGGGTCAA